>JAYVOQ010000064.1:0-25282 GCA_043757845.1 Hyphomicrobiales bacterium
AGCTGATGCCATGATGCAAGTCCTCCTCGCACCATAGAATCAGATTTTTCGATTCGAGGGAATCCTTAACGAGTCAGAGTTCACCACCTTTGGTATAACACGGGTGCGAGATTGCCAATGCCAATCCCGCCTGCCGCATAGCCCACGAATGCCAGCACTAAACTAGGGGCCAACAATGCGCAGCCCATACCAACTGCTGCTATCAGCGCGCTGATGATGACCACATTCACTGCACCATATTTCTGCCGCAGCGCATCGCCTGCAAATCTTGAGAGTGACATGCCACCCTGATAAAACGCAAAACCAAAAGCCGCCAAGGCCGCGTCAACAGCAAACCGTTCCTTGGTGAAAATGCCCGCCCAATCCGCCACAGACCCCTCCACCATCAAGGCCAAAAAGCACAAGGCACCCAAGCCAAAGGTGGCGCGCGTGGGCCAACCAAAATGAGATTCCGAAAGGCCCTTGTCGGCACGTGACGGCAAATAGAATTGGCACACCACAATGTGCGCGGTAACGAAGAAGATCGCAAATGCATAAGCTTCAAGTGCAGGCGAGGTTTGTGCAATCACCCAAGAGCCGCCAAAAGCGCCAATCGTGCAACCCACGCTCCAAGCGGCATGTAAACCCGAAATGATGGGGCGTTGATAAGCCTTTTCAACCGCAAGGCCATGCGCATTCATTGCTACATCCATCGATCCCATGCCAAGACCCATTATGAATGCACCTCCCACAAACAGCTCATAAGTTGGTGCGAATACGGGGCCTAAAAAACCAACACCAAACAAAATGCCGCCCACAAGCGTTGTGCGCGCACTGCCGAAGCGGTTGATCAATGCTCCTGTGAACGGCATGGATGAAACAGCACCAGCGGCAATCGCCAGCAAGGCTAATCCAAAGATGCCATGGCCCACGTTTAAGCGTTGTTCGGCCAATGGCACATGTGGCACCCAAGCGCCAACAAGCATGCCGGCTAGAAGAAACGTAATAAACACGGCCCAAC
This sequence comes from Hyphomicrobiales bacterium, assembly GCA_043757845.1. Classification (GTDB taxonomy): domain Bacteria; phylum Pseudomonadota; class Alphaproteobacteria; order Rhizobiales; family Aestuariivirgaceae; genus Aestuariivirga. The sequence continues at coordinate 1,001 of JAYVOQ010000064.1, forward strand.
GGGCGCGCGCAGGAGAATCTGTTACCATTTTGGCACTGTGGCAGAAGGTGCAAACCACCTCAACTCTCGCTATGCAAAAAATATGACCGTCGCTCCCACTTTCCAATTGGCCATTACGTTTATTTTTATTACTGTGCTGCTTGTTATGGTAGGGTTCGGCCTTATCATCCCGGTGCAACCTGCGTTGAATTCACAACTGGCCCATGTGGACGTGGCACAAGCTTCCATCATCGGCGGATTTATGTTTTTTGCATTTTCGGCAGGGCAGTTTTTATGTGGCCCAACGCTGGGCAATTTATCGGATGCTTATGGGCGCAAGCCTTTAGTTGCTGCTTGCCGTATTTGGATTGGGTTTTGTGATTAACCCCGCGATTGGCGGATTGTTGGGCGCATTTCGCCCGCGCGAGCCTTTTTATGTGGCTGCCATAATATAACTTATGAATTTTATTTTCGGCTATTTCATTCTGCCCGAAACTTTGTCCAAAGAAAATCGAAGACCGTTTGAATGGGCCCGCGCCAACCCATTGGGCACTTTGAAAATCTTCCGCCAATATAAACAAGTGATGCCGCCGTGCGTTTTGCTGGGTTAGCCGCATTAATCTACTTCGCATTAATCCCCAAACACGCGCCCACAGATGTTTGCGTTTAAGCCACAAGAAAGTGTTGCAGCCCGGCCTGCATGATGGCAGCTAGGGCTTATGACGATTGAACTTAAAGCAGAACTGCGCAAATCAGCAGCTATAAACCGCCGCAAAGCTCACGAACGCCAGGCCGAAAGTGCCCCGCTATTGTTGGCCTCGTTGGCTTTTCCGGCGAAGCCTTCGGTCGGCTTCAACTGCGTTTCGGCCTTCCACCCTTACCGTTCTGAAATTGACCTGCGCCCATTGCTTGGCAGGCTGGCAGGTGAAGGCTGGACAACGGCATTGCCCGTTGTAGTGGCTGATGGTGCACCCTTACTGTTTCGGCGCTGGTTGCCAGGTGAACCGCTTGATAAAGATGCAATGGGCATTGAAATCCCAGAGGCTCATTCACCCGAAGTGGAGCCGGATGTTTTAATTGTTCCTCTTCTCGCCTTTGACCGCCAAGGTTACCGCCTTGGTTATGGCGGCGGCTTTTATGATCGCACATTGGCCAAATTACGCGCCAAAAAGCGCGTCATCGCCATAGGTGCCGGTTACGCCGCGCAAGAAGTTGAAACAGTGCCCCATGAATCTTATGACCAGAAGCTTGATTATGTAATGACTGAACGAGGCATCATCACATGCGGCTGATGTTTCTGGGTGACGTGGTGGGCCGCGCGGGGCGCGATGCTGTCTACACGCAACTGCCGATTTTGCATGAAAAGCTGAAGCCTGATCTGGTGGTGGTGAACGGCGAAAACGCGGCCCACGGTTTTGGCATCACCGAAGAAATCTACTTGAAATTGCGCGAAGCCGGCGCTGATGTGGTGACCCTAGGCAATCATTCATTTGATCAGCGCGAAGCTTTGGTATTTATCGAACGCGAGGCAAATTTACTGCGACCGATCAATTGGCCCGCAGGTTGCCCGGGGCGCGGCGTGCAGCTTGTTGAAACAAAAAAAGGCGGGCGCGTTCTGGTTCTCCAAGCCATGGGCCGCGTGATGATAGAGCCACAACTGGATGACCCCTTCCCCGCGGTGAACCGCCAGATTGAAGCCTGCAAACTGGGCGTAGATTGCGATGCCATTCTCATCGACATGCACGCCGAAGCCAGCTCTGAGAAAATGGCCATGGGCCACTATGTTGACGGCCGCGCTTCACTTGTTGTCGGCACACACACGCACACGCCAACCGCCGATCATCACATATTAAACGGTGGCACGGCTTATATGACGGATGCCGGCATGTGCGGCGACTTTGACTCTGTCATCGGCATGGATAAAACCGAACCATTGCAGCGCTTCTTACGCAAACTGCCAGTGGAACGCATGAAACCAGCCGAAGGCGAAGCAACAATCTGCGGCGTGCTAGTTGATACAGATGATAAAACGGGTTTGGCCATTGCCATTCACCCGTTGCGCATTGGTGGCAGGCTGTCGCGAAGCCTGCCGGAAATCTAGGCCTTGCGCTTAAAGAAGCCGGGCAGTTTCACTTCGCCGGCTTTTGCCAGATCGGCGGCCACATGGGCGGCTTTGGTGAAGTTACCTTCTTCCAACGCTTTTGCAGTGGCAGCACTTAATTCATTCAACGTGGAGATGGCCGCGAACAAGCGGCCCTTTGGTGCAACTTCCGCCAATGTCTTGACCTTTCTTAACGCCGCTGCCCCTGCGACGCCAAAATCCTCGCCGTTAAACGAGAACGATTCCATAGATGCCAATTTGAAACTCATAAAACGCACTCCACACACTCACAAACCAAACTCAGAGGTGCATGGTGAACTTTCAACCTTAAAACACGGTTAAATTGCGCCGCTTGTGTGAAGTTCTTTTGACTGTGTATATGGGCCGGAAATTCATGCTTCGTTAGGGTTTAAGATGGCCGGCCATTCACAATACAAGAATATCATGTTCCGCAAGGGCAAGCAGGACAAGATGCGTTCCAAGATCTTTTCCAAGTTGGCGCGTGAAATCACTGTGGCCGCCAAGGCGGGCGTGGCCGATCCTGCCTCTAATGCAAGGCTGCGTCTGGCTATCCAAAACGCCAGAGCCGAAAATTTGCCTAAAGACAATATCGAACGCGCTATCAAAAAAGCTTCCAGTGCCGATGCTAATAACTACGAAAGCATACGCTATGAAGGCTATGGCCCTTCAGGTGTGGCAGTGATTGTGGAAGCCCTCACTGATAACCGCGCCCGAACTGCACCCGTTGTGCGCGCGGCCTTTGCCAAATTTGGCGGCAATTTGGGTGAAACAGGTTCGGTGTCATTCATGTTTCACCACGTTGGCGAAATCATCTATCCGCTCAGCAAAGCTAGCGCCGATGTGGTGATGGAAGCAGCCATTGACGCTGGCGCTGATGATGCCAGCAGCGATGGCCACCACAGCATCATCTGCACGTTTGAAACGCTGCATGATGTATCATCGGCACTCGCTGCCAAATTCGGCGAAGCGGAATCTGTGAAATTCATCTGGAAGCCCAGCGTCATGGCGCCTTTGAATGATTTCGATAAAGCTGAAACACTCATGCGTTTGGTGGACACGCTAGATGAAGACGATGACGTGCAAAATGTGTTTATCAATGCCGAATTTTCCGATGAGGTTGCGGCAAAGTTGAATCCTCCGGAAGAATGAAGGTTCGCATCATCGGTCTTGATCCGGGCCTGCGCCATACGGGCTGGGGCGTGATTGAGGTTGAAGGTTCACGGTTATCTTACATCGCCGATGGCGCAGTGCATTCAGTGAATGAAGATGATCTCGCCACCCGGCTTCTGCAAATCCATCAGCAGATTCTTGGCGTACTTGAAGAGTTCAAACCCGATGAAGCCGCGATCGAAGAAACCTTTGTGAACAAAGATGCCCGCGCCACTTTGAAACTGGGCCAAGCGCGCGGCGTGGTGATGTTGGCCCCGGTTCTTCTCAAAATTGGTGTGGCCGAATATGCCCCCAACGTGATTAAAAAAACCGTGGTGGGAAACGGCCACGCTGAAAAAGACCAAGTAAAACACATGGTCAAAATTCTGCTGCCCCGCGCTGATTTGAAAACCGCAGATTCCACCGATGCCTTAGCCATCGCGATCTGCCACGCGCAGCACAGAAGCGCCAAAGCATTGGCGGAGAAAATTGTCCGTTCTTGACTTGTTCTCTTGATTGTGGTATTACTCCTCTCTGAGAAAGTAATACCATGCGCATCACCTCTAAGGGCCAAGTGACCATTCCCAAAGCCGTCCGTGAAAAGCTGGGCATTAAACCGGGCGATGACATCGGCTTTCGTGAAGATGGCCAAGATATTATTGTTGAGAAAAAGACGCGCCGCAAAAAGAAGATAAATCCTGGATTGGAGTTAGCCAATCAACTGCGGGAGATTGGCGAATGGGCGCGGCGCGAAGGCCATTGGAGCGGCCTTTCCACCGATGAAATCATGGAAATGACGCGCGGACCGTTTGATGACGTCAAGCCTCGTTGATAGCAATGTTATAATCGATCTGATGACAGCTCATCCACAATTTGCAAGTTGGGGGCAGGAAAAGCTTGTTGCGCTAGGGGCAATTGGCCCACTTGTGGTGAACCAGATTTGTTATGCTGAAACGGCCGCTTATTTCAAAACGCTGCCGGAATTTGACATCGCCATGGCCAGACTCGGCGTAAAACGTGACGATCTGCCTTGGGAATCCTGCGGTCGAGCGGGATTGGCGCACCGCGCCTACCGTCAATCGGGCGGCTCACGCGATCGCATTCTGCCTGATTTTTTGATCGGCGCACATGCCGCTGAAAGAGGATTCCGCATTTTGACGCGCGATGGCACACGTTATCGGAACTACTTTCCACAAGTGGAAGTAATCGCACCGGATACGCATCCATGAGAATTGTAACATGATCGGAAAATTAAAAGGCCGCATTGATTCGACTGGGCTCGATTGGGTGATGATCGATGTGAGTGGGGTTTGTTATATCGCCGCAGCCTCGGCCAAAACCTTGGCCGGTCTACCGCGTGTGGGCGAGGCAGCGGAGCTGCACACCGAAATGTTGGTGAGCCAAGATAACATCCGCCTCATCGGATTTGCATCAAACCACGAAAAAGAATGGTTCCGTTTGCTGCTCACCGTGCAAGGTGTGGGTGCGCGGGTGGCGCTGGCGGTTCTTTCTATCATGTCCCCTAATGAACTGGCTTCGGCCATTGCGCTACAAGATAAAGCCAAGATCGGTGAGGCAAACGGCGTGGGCAAAAAGCTAGCGGAACGTGTAGTGCTTGAGCTCAAAGACAAAGTGCCGAAGTTGACGGTGGCGGATATGGGCTTGGCGCAAGTGTCTGCTGAGCTTGCGGCCAATGCACCAACGGCGGTAACAGATGCTGTCTCGGCTCTGATAAACCTAGGCTACGGCCAAAGCCAAGCAGCAATGGCGGTTTCCGCAGCGCTGAAAAAATCTGGCCCCGACCAACCGCCCGAAAAACTCATCCGCGCCGCACTTAGGGAAATGGCGACGGGGCAAAATTAGATTTCATTGGAGATTGGGATGCAAAAACTAAAAGAGTTGATCGCTGGGATACTTGGTGGGGCGTTCGGCCTCGCATGGGTCGTTGCCGGTCCGATCACTTTCATTTTGGGAGTTGTGGATACTTGGCAAGGCAGTTCTTCTGCAATTGTCAAGATTCTTGTTTCGTTAACTTTGGATACGTTCTTGGCTGCAATTTGGCCAATCACGTGGCTACTTTGGTTCGTCTTTCGACTTGGTGGAAGCCACACACCCCTTGACTTATTGTTCTGAGCAATGACCCCTTCTAGCCCTACAAAATTATCTCCATCATTCCGCACAAATCCGAGCGCAGCGCAGCCGCGATACGGGATCGAGCTTTGGGGATCGGTGGCGGACGAACAAAGCGGAGTTCCGGCTCGCGCACACACTAAGCCACGGCTTGGCTGGAATCACGACGGAGGGAGTGAATGACCCGCCCACTCGTCACAGCCGAGCCTAAACCCGAAGACGTCCTCGACACGCATCTGCGGCCGCAGCGGCTTTCGGAATTCGTTGGCCAGACCAAGATCAAACAAAACCTTTCCATCTTCATCCAGGCCGCCAAGCAGCGCAAAGAGGCACTCGATCATGTGCTCTTCGCTGGCCCGCCGGGCTTGGGCAAAACCACTTTGGCACAAATCATGGCCAGAGAATTGGGCGTGAATTTCAAAGCCACCTCTGGCCCGGTCATCGCCAAGGCAGGTGACTTGGCCGCCCTGCTTACAAATTTGGAAGACCGCGATGTTTTATTCATCGATGAAATTCACCGCCTCAACCCCATTGTTGAAGAAGTGCTTTACCCTGCGATGGAAGATTTTCAATTGGATCTCATCATTGGCGAAGGCCCAGCCGCCAGAAGCGTGCGCATTGATCTGGCACGCTTCACGTTGATCGGCGCCACCACGCGCACGGGGCTTCTCACCACACCACTGCGTGATCGCTTCGGCATTCCAGTACGACTAGATTTTTATAATGCGGATGAATTGTTGGAAATCGTGAGGCGCGGCGCACGCATCATGGCGCTGCACATCACCGATGACGGTGCCCACGAAATTGCTAAACGTTCACGCGGCACACCTCGTATTGCTGGACGCCTACTGCGCCGTGTACGGGACTTTGCCAGTGTGGATGGTGTTTCAAGTATATCCGCAACGATAGCCGATAGGGCATTGAAATTACTAGATGTTGATGCTGTTGGATTAGATGCACTCGATCATCGGTATCTGAAATGTATCGCCATGAATTTTGGCGGTGGGCCAGTAGGCATCGATACGATTGCTGCCTCGCTGTCTGAAGCGCGTGACACGTTGGAAGATGTGGTGGAATCTTATCTGCTGCAACTGGGATTTTTAAATCGCACACCGCGCGGAAGATTGCTCACGCATCATGCCTTCAAACATTTAGGGCTGGCCATGCCGCAACGCGCCGACCTAACGCAAGGTGTGCTGCCGCTTGGTGACGATGAATGACCATCACCTATTCTCTGCGCATCAACTACGAAGACACCGACTTCTCGGGCTTTGTTTATCATGCTAATTATTTGAAATTTTGCGAACGCGCCCGCAGTGATTATTTGCGCCACAATGATATTGACCAGAAAGCCATGTTTGCTGAAGGCGCGGCCTTCGTGGTGCGCCGCATGGATTGTAACTTTTTAGCCCCCGCCCGATTTGAAGATGAACTCACCGTCGAAACCGAATTCAAAGAAATGGCCGGCGCGCGCTTCGAACTTTTCCAAACCGTCCGGCGCAACCAAACCAAACTTTTCACCGCCGCTGTCACTGTGGTGCTGATCGACAGCAACGGCCGCCCAAAGCGCATCACGCCAGAACTTGCATCTCTGCTAACCCATCCTTAACCATAAACCTGATTCAAGCCTCCTCAGCTGGTAAGCACTTTCCGGCGCTGCAGTGATTCTAACAACCATTTGGAAACGCCGCAGTTTTGACAGATTTGGCTGGTGAAGCCCCCTCCCAATTGGGACGGGTAGCCTTCACTTTAAGGCCGTAGGAAAAACGATGGATCAAGTTGCACAGGCGCCGGTGACTGCGGGCGCGCACATATCGCTTTGGCATTTGCTATTTCAAGCTTCATGGCCAGTGTTTATCGTGATGATCGGCCTGGGCCTTGCATCAATCTGGTGTTGGACGATTATTTTCGAGAAGTTTTATTCTGTGCGCCGCATGAATGGCGCCAATGATAAATTCGAAAGCCAGTTCTGGTCTGGCCAGTCCTTGGAAGACCTTTACCATGCGCAAGCCAACCGCAACTCTATTGGCATGTCTGCGATCTTCACAGCCGCCATGCAGGAATGGAAACGCAGCCAAGGGGCCGCCTTGCGCGCTGGTTTTGCGGGCACATTGAAGCGCATCGAAAAGGTGATGGATGTGGCCATTCAAAAAGAAATGGGCGGGTTGGAATCGCGCCTGTTGTTTTTGGCCACTGTGGGCTCTGCTGGCCCCTTCATCGGACTGTTCGGCACGGTTTGGGGCATCATGACGTCGTTCCAAGGCATTGCCAATTCGCAGAATACCAATTTGGCAGTTGTTGCCCCCGGCATTGCCGAAGCATTATTCGCCACTGCGATAGGCCTTGTGGCCGCCATACCAGCGACAATTTTCTATAACATGTATTCCTCAGACGCCGCCAAGATTGGAACCAGGCTGGAGAATTTCGCAGACGAATTCTCTGCCATCATCTCGCGGCAACTGGATGAGCGAGCGTAAACACACATGGGTGCAGGCGGAGCAAGAGCGGGCGGATATTCAAGGCGGTCTTCACGGCGTCAATCACGCCATGGAACGATGAGCGATATCAACGTCACCCCCTTGGTAGACGTGATGTTGGTGCTTTTAATTGTATTTATGGTGGCTGCTCCCTTGATGACAGTGGGTGTGCCCATTGAATTGCCCAAAACCCAAGCCAAGCAACTCAGCACCTCAGTTGAGCCGCTGACAATTTCAATCAAAGCTGACCACACAATTTATTTGCAAGACACAGTCATCAAACTGGAAGAACTTGCCCCCAAGCTGCAAGCCCTCGCCAAGAATGGAAATAGTGAGCAGCTGATGGTGCGCGCTGATACCAACACCAACTACGGTTCTGTGATGGATGTGATGGGTGTTCTCAATCAAGCGGGCTTTACCAAAATCGGTCTTGTCACTGCCACGAAAGACCAGCTTCCCGGCAACTGATGAAGCGGCCCCTGATCATATCACTGTGTTGCCACGCCGCCCTCATTCTGGCGGCGCTGCTTATTGTGCCTGCGCCCGCGCCTTTTAAAGTCAAAGAGCCTGTTCCCATTGTGGTGGATATTTCCACCATCGGTGACAAGGTGCAACAAATAGCCACCACGAAGTCTGATGTAGCTGATACAAAAGAGCCGCCAGCGCCCAAAGAAACGAAAGTGGTGAAAGACGTTCCACCGGCACCTAAAGTGGCTGACAAGGTGAACACAGCTGCGCGTGAACCAGTGAAACCGCCACCTGAAAAACTGCCGGATCCAAAACCTGATACCAAAGCCCTTGATCAAATGCTGAAAGATGATGCCGCCAAGCAGGCTGATCTGCAACAGCAAGCCGACGAGAAGCTAGCGCTTGCCGAAGCGCAAAAGGCTGCCGATGATAAAAAGAAGGCAGATGACAAGAAGAAAGCCGACGATAAAAAGAAAGTCGACGAAAAGAAAAAGAAATTGGCAGAGGCCTTAGCTCAGGCCCAAGCGCAGTTGAATAAAATTGCGGACGAAGCCGCGGCTCCGGCAAAACCGTCTGATAAAAAAGGTGCGCCCAAGCATGGTGATAAGGAAGCCGCTGGCACTGACGCCGCAGCCACCGCCACCATCGTTTCCGCCCTCGTTTCTAAAATCAAAGGCTGCTTTACAGTTCCACCCGCCGCACGCGAGGTAAACGTTTCCGTGCCCATTCATTTTCTCTTGAACACGGATGGCAGCGTGAACGGCGCACCGCAAATTGTGCAAGACAGCGCGGACCCGGTGTTCCAAGCAACGGCGCGTGCCGCCATATCAGCAATTGTCGAATGCCAAACTTATGATCTGCCCGTTGATCAATATGACCAATGGAAAGATAATGTGATAGACTTTAACCCCACTCAGCTTTCGGGCTAAAGAGATGATGATGAAAAACCGCCTTCAAGTTGCTCTGCTTTTTATTTTAGCTTTGGTTTTTGCCGGGCCGTCTTTCGCCGTCACCGGCACGGTGAATAGCGGCAAGATTGACCCCCTGCCCATCGCAATCACACCCTTCATCGCATCCGGCGGAGCTGCAAAGGAAGCGGCAACCATTTCAGGTGTTATTGCCAGTGATCTGGCCCGTTCGGGCTATTTTAAGCCATTGCCGCCTGAAAGCTTCATTGAACAGATTGGTGCTTTCGACCAAAATCCTAACTTCGCATCTTGGCAGCAAGTGAAAGCTCAAGCCATCGTGGTGGGGCAAGTTTCATTGGCCGGAGACCGCATGACAGTGGCCTTCAAACTTTATGATGTGAACACGCAGGCCTTCTTGGCAGGTTCATCATTTACTGCCCCCACAAAACTTTCTCGCCGTTTGGCTCATAAAGTAGCAGACTTAGTCTATAATAAAATCACCGGTTTCGCTCCCTATTTTGATACGCATATCGTTTTTGTTGATGAAAGCGGCCCCAAGAATGCTCGCATCAAAAAATTGGCGATGATGGATCAAGATGGTTTTAATGTCCGTACACTGACGAATGGCAAAGAGCTTCTGCTCACGCCGCGCTTTTCACCAACCACCCAAGAAATCACTTATGCCTCTATCGGCACCGAGGCGAGCCGCGTTTACATTTACAATATCGATACCGGCCAAAAGGAAATCGTGGGCGATTTCCCGAACATGAGCTTTGCCCCGCGCTTTTCACCCGATGGCCAAAAAGTGATCATGAGCTTGGAAAGCGAAGATGGCCGCAATGCAAATATCTTTGAAATGGATTTACGTTCCAAACAGACCCGCCAAATCACCAACGTGCCAGCAATCAACACTGCGCCAAGCTATTCCCCCGACGGCAGCCGCATCACATTTGAATCGGATCGTGGCGGCACCCAACAGATTTATGTGATGGGTTCAGATGGTTCCAACCAACAGCGCATCTCTTTCGGCAATGGCCGATATTCGACGCCTGTGTGGTCTCCAGATGGCAAATACATCGCCTTCACCAAGCAAGGCGAAGGCAAATTTGCAATTGGCGTTATGGCAGTTGATGGTTCGGGCGAGCGGGTGCTCACTGAAGGCTTTCATAATGAAGGCCCCACTTGGTCGCCCAACAGCCGGGTTTTAATGTTCTTCCGTGACACGCCGGGCGAAAACGGCGGCTCGCATCTTTGGTCCGTGGATATTACCGGCTATAACGAACAACAGGTTCAAACGCCTGAATTCTCATCCGATCCAGCTTGGAGCCCCTTGCTGAAGTAAGCTGGTTGTGACGTTAACTTGGCGCAAACCACAATTCACCGTGCCGCGCAATCATGTCAAACTTGCCACAAATTTGCCGTGCTGGTCGCCGAATGGGCTCTTTGAACATTCGGCTGGAATCGGGATTTTTGCTTTTTTAACCAAAACCTGCCAAGCCGAAATCTGGTGGAATATCAGCTTTGCCTCAAGCTTAGCTGACAATGTGACGGGGCCTCAAAGGGGCTCGACGTGAGGAGTTTTTTGAAATGATGACCCGTATTGCTGGCATGAAATATGCAGCTTTGTGCTGCTGCTTTTTGGCATTGGCCGCCTGCTCCAAAAAAGCGCAACCCAACCTTGATGCCGGCCTGAATGGTGCCCCAGGTGCTGGACAGTCGGCCCCTGGCTCGAAAGCCGATTTCACCACGAATGTTGGTGACCGCGTATTCTTCTTGGAAGATCAATCAACTCTCACACCTGAAGGCAGTGACACGCTGACCAAGCAAGCCGGTTGGTTAAAGCGATATGCACAAGTAGCCGTGCAGGTTGAAGGCCACGCTGATGAACGTGGCACGCGCGAATATAACATCGCTCTTTCCGCACGCCGCGCCACGACCACGCGCAACTTCCTGATTGGCCAAGGTGTGCCGGCCAATCGCATTTCATCTATCGCTTATGGCAAAGAGCGCCCGATAGCATTGTGTGATGCCGAACAATGCTGGAGCCAAAATCGACGCACCGTCACTGTGATTACTGGCGGCACCAACTGACTTGTTGCATAGCTGCAACAACGTAGGCATTTTTGAGAACCCCCATTTGGGCCTCAATTTGTCCGCTTTGTTTGTTCAGAGTGTGAAATTCATCCACGGAATTAAACATGATTAAGCGTAGTCTTTTTGCCTTTGCTCTTTTGGCAACTGCAACCACCCTGCCCGCCCATGCCGATGACGTTGCCGGCCGGATGGATCAATTGGAACAGCAAATCAGAATGCTGACCGGTCAGGTTGAGCAGTTGACGTTTGATTTGAAACAGATGCAGGGCCTGAAAAAACTTGGAGCTGCAGAGCCTGTGGTTACACCACAAACAAAGCAAATAAGTGCGGCACTTGATGATGCCCCGCTGTTGCCCAAAGCGCCAATAATCGCCACGCAAACAGCTGTGCCTGTGCTTGTGCCCGTTAAGAAAAAGGCAGTTCAGCAAATTCAAGATGCCAGTGCTGGCGGTGGCGTAGAATCGATTGAAGAAACACCCGTGTTACCGCAAGCAACCTCCACCCAAACCGCGATTGCTGCTGTAACACCTAAAATGCTGCCGCTTGGCACCACAAAGGCCGCACAGACGAATGATGGAGGCTTCCAAGGCAAAGTTTTGGTGGCTGCTGGTGGCATGCAAACGGCTGACACGGCAATTGCAGCACCGCAGGATGCTATAGCCACCGCTCAACCAGTATCAATGCAGCAACCACAAATCGAAACGCCGGATGACTTATTTCTGCGATCCGAAAAAGCGTTGTTACAGTTACAATATACCGATGCTGAATCTGGATTCAGGGAATTCGTTGCAAAATATCCTGAGCATAATTTAGCCGGAAGCGCTGAATTCAAATTGGGTGAAACCTTTTGGGCCCAACAGAACTATGGTGACGCGGCACAGGCTTATATGTCCAGCTACAAACAATATCCGAAGGGCCGACGTGCCCCAGACAGTTTGTTGAAGCTGGGCCTTTCTCTGGCACGTTTAGGTCAAAAAGATCAGGCTTGCACCACCATGGGTTCCGTTGATGCTGAGTTCCCGAGTGCGGTGGAAGTTAAAAAACGTGCGCAAGCAGAATTTAAGCGTGCGGGCTGCTAAGCTCGAAAAGCTAAAAACACCATTTGCCATAGCAGTATCAGGCGGCGGGGATTCAATGGCCTTGTTGCGACTGGCTCATTCCATCCATGGCAGCGTTGGCGTTGTGGCGCTGACCGTAGATCACGGACTGCGCAAATCTTCTGCCGCAGAGGCGCGCAAAGTGAAACGCTGGTGCCAAACGCTTGGTCTTGAACACCGTTCATTAAAATGGCAACACGACAAAGTTTCCACCGGTTTGCAAGCCAAAGCTCGAACCGCGCGTTATGATTTGATGGCGGCTTGGTGTGGCAAACACAAAATCACTATTTTGCTCACCGCTCACACTGCTGATGATCAAGCCGAAACGGTGGCCATGCGCATGAAGCGCACATCTTCTCCCGCCAGTCTTGCAGGCATTTGGCCAGAAGCAAATTGGCAAGGCATTCGCATTTTGCGCCCCCTGCTTTCAAAGCGACGTAGCGCCTTACGAAAATATCTGCTCTCATGTGGTCAGCAATGGATTGAAGACCAAACCAACACCGACGAAAAGTATGAACGCGTGCGCATTCGCAATGCCAAACCCAACATCAATTTGGCTATAACTGCGACGATTGCGCAAAGGCAAGTGATCACAGCAAAGCGCGAAGCCGAACGCTGGGCCAATAAAAATTGTTTGATGACCCCATCAAGCATGCTGCAGTTTGACGGAGGCTCGTTAACGTCAATTAGTGTCACTGCGCGCGACGAAGCATTGCAAAAAATCATCACACTCTGCGGCGGCACTGAAACCGAACTGGCCAAGCGTCAAGAACTTTTGAAGTGGTTTCAAAATCAACAATCTCCGCGCCGAACACTGGGACGAGTCGTTTTTGCGAAAACCAAACACGGAATTTGCGCCGCCAAAGAAGCCGCGCGAATTGACGCAAGGCCGCAAGCAGTGACATCTGCGGCACCCATGGTTTGGGATAGCCGTTTTCGAATTACAGCACCTAAGGGTTCTACGGTAATTGCAAAGTGCTATGTCAAACACATGAAAAGAAATGATAAATTACCATTTTTCGTCGATCAGTCATTGCCCGTTGTGCAACTTCCCAACCATGTTTCAATCGACGCCGTGCAAAGCCCTTCTGCCCTTGTTACGGCCATATTCATCAAGAAATAATCGTAAATGCGGCCTTGGATTGGGCAATGGTCGATCCTATGTTAAGGTCATTGTTTAAATTCGGTTCGCAGCCGAGAAATTGAGGACTGAAGTGAACAATTTCCGTAATCTTGCCATCTGGGTTGTTATCGGTGTTTTGCTGATCGCCCTTTTCAGCCTGTTCCAAGGCCAAGTGATGAAATCCACCACCAAGGAAATCACTTATTCGGAGTTCTGGGACAAAGTGAATGGCGGCACGATTAAATCGTTCACCGATTCTGCCAATTATATTTCCGGTAAAGATACCAGTGGCGCAGCTTTCGAGGGCTACATTCCGCTGCAGGACTCTGATCTTACCAAGCTGCGCGATCAAAAAATTGAAATGAATTTTAAACCCCCACAGAGTGAAAACTTCTGGGGCAATGCTTTGCTCAGCTGGGCACCGCTGATTCTGCTGGGCGCAGTATGGTTCTTCTTTATGCGGCAAATGCAGTCGGGTTCCGGCAAAGCCATGGGTTTCGGTAAATCTAAGGCAAAGCTGTTGACTGAAAAGCAAGGCAAAGTCACTTTCGCTGATGTGGCCGGCGTTGACGAAGCCAAAGATGATTTGCAGGAAATTGTTGAGTTTTTGAAAGATCCACAGAAGTTCCAAAAATTGGGCGGCAAAATTCCGCGCGGTGCTTTGCTGGTTGGCCCTCCTGGTACAGGTAAAACCTTGTTGGCCCGAGCCATTGCTGGCGAAGCGGGTGTGCCTTTCTTCACCATTTCTGGTTCTGACTTTGTAGAAATGTTTGTGGGCGTTGGCGCATCGCGCGTGCGCGACATGTTTGAACAAGCCAAGAAGAATGCGCCCTGCATTATCTTCATCGACGAAATTGATGCGGTGGGTCGCCACCGCGGTGCTGGCCTTGGCGGCGGCAACGATGAGCGTGAGCAAACATTGAACCAATTGCTGGTTGAGATGGATGGCTTTGAAGCCAATGAAGGTGTCATCATCGTTGCAGCCACCAACCGCCCCGACGTGCTTGACCCGGCTCTATTGCGCCCTGGCCGCTTTGACCGCCAGATCACGGTGGGCAACCCTGATGTGCGTGGCCGCGAGCAAATTCTGCAAGTTCATATGAAACATGTGCCAATGGCCCCAGATGTGGATGCAAAAATTCTAGCGCGTGGCACACCCGGATTTTCAGGCGCTGATCTTGCCAACTTAGTGAACGAAGCTGCCTTACTGGCCGCGCGCCGCAATCAACGCGTGGTAACGCATCAAGAATTCGAAGACGCCAGAGACAAAGTGCTGATGGGCCCAGAGCGCAAATCCATGGCCATGTCTGAAGAAGAAAAAAAGCTCACAGCTTATCATGAAGCGGGCCACGCTATTGTCGGCCTAACCGTCCCTGCCGGCATTCCTGTGCATAAGGCTACCATCGTTCCACGTGGTCGCTCATTGGGCATGGTGAAGTTCTTGCCAGAAGGTGATCGTTATTCCATGAAATTCATTGAATATACATCGCAGCTTGCCGTGGCCATGGGCGGCCGCGTGGCGGAAGAAATTACATTTGGTAAGCAGAACATCACTTCTGGTGCATCAGGCGATATTCAACAGGCCACAAAATTGGCCCGCGCCATGGTCACCCAACTGGGTTATTCTGATGACTTGGGAACTGTGGCTTACGGTGATAATCAAGAGGAAGTTTTCTTGGGCCATTCTGTTTCGCGCACTCAGAATGTCTCTGAAGCAACAGCCCAGAAGATCGATAAGGAAGTTAAACGCCTGATTGATAACGGCTATGCAGATGCGAAGCGTATCCTTACCAAGCGCCGCAAGGATTTGGTGGCATTGGCCAATGCTTTGCTGGAACATGAGTCGCTCACCGGCGATGAAGTGAAGCAGATCCTCGCTGGTAAGAAGGTGAAGCATGATGATCCGCCTACCCCAAATGCAACGCCCTCAACACCCGCAGTTCCACGCACCAACAAGGCCCGTAGACCGGTTACGCTTAAGCCACAGACGCAGGCCTAATTTATTGCGGGCGTAGAAAGATGAAAACTTATCTGCGCCCGCTTGCACTTGTTTATGGGCCAGATGCTGCGGCCTTAGTCAAAGCCAATCAGGCAGCACCTCTGGCAGGGCTGCCGCATATTGCTTTTACCAAAGCTGAATGGATAGTGCGCGATGGTAGAAACATTACAAGGCGCATTGTTGAATTGGATGAGGCGCGCTTGCATCCGCTTTTTTCTTTAACCTCCGAGCTGCGGCCCAACTTTGGGCCGCTGGAATTGAACCGCTGCCACATCATGGGTATTGTGAATGTAACGCCCGACAGTTTTTCCGATGGCGGCGTTCACTACAAGCCTGAAACCGCAGTTGCTGAAGCCCGCAAGATGGCCGAAGATGGCGCAAGCATTTTAGATGTAGGTGGAGAATCAACCAGACCCGGCTCAGAAGCTGTTTCCACAAACGAAGAACGCGACCGTATTATGCCAGTGATTTTGGCTTTGGCGAAAGATCATTGTGTATCCGTGGACACGCGCAAAGCTTCGTTGATGAAAGAAGCTCTGGCCGCCGGTGCCGCCATCATCAATGACGTGTCAGCTTTGCAATTTGATTCAGCAAGTGCGCCAACCGTGGCCACAGCCAAAGCCCCTATCATCTTGATGCATGCACAAGGTGAACCGCGAACCATGCAGCTTGCTCCCAAATATGATGATGTGGCGCTTGACGTTTATGATCAACTGGCCGCCCTCATCGCCAAAGCCCAGGCCGCTGGCATAACCCGCGCCAACATTATGGTTGATGTGGGCATTGGCTTTGGCAAATCCTTCAAGCAGAATTTGGAATTGCTGCAACAGCTCACTTTGTTCCACGGTCTGGGCGTTGGGTTTCTGGTCGGCCTGTCACGCAAGGGTTATATCGGGGCCATTACACAAGAGAAAGCTGCGGCCCAACGTCTGGGCGGTTCCATCGGTGGCGCTTTGCAAGCCGCCATGCTGGGCGCGGCGGTGCTACGCGTGCATGATGTTAAGGACTCATTAGCCGCGCTATCAGTTTTCAACGCTGCACTCGATCCGGTTTCAGCCGCAATTTAATTTTACCGGCTAAAGACTTCGTCGGGGACTTAATCAGGGAACACGCGATGTCACGCAAATACTTCGGCACAGACGGTATCAGAGGCAAAGCCAACACGGGCGCTATGACGCCAGATATTGTGATGAAAGTGGGTATGGCTGCTGGCCAGCTTTACCGTCGCGGCGGCCACCGCCACCGCGTGGTGATTGGCAAAGACACGCGCCTCTCCGGCTATATGATTGAACAGGCGTTAACCTCCGGCTTTCTTTCCGCAGGCATGGATGTGCTGTTGCTTGGCCCAGCGCCCACACCGGCCGTGGCCATGTTAACAAGATCGATGCGCGCTGATTTGGGCGTGATGATTTCTGCCTCGCATAATCCCTTCGCTGACAATGGCATCAAAATTTTCGGACCTGATGGCTATAAACTTTCAGATGAAACCGAAATGCAGATTGAAGAGTTGATCGACCATCCAGAACGCTTCACACCAGCGGCCTCAGAACAAGTTGGCCGCGCCAAACGCATTGATGACGCAGCGGCAAGATACATTGAGTTCGCCAAGCGCACTTACACCGCCGATTCCAGCCTTGAAGGTTTGCGCATCGTCATCGACACGGCCAACGGCGCTTCATACACCAGTGCGCCCACTGCCCTTTGGGAACTAGGTGCCGAAATTATCGCCATCGGCGTTGAACCCAATGGCACCAACATCAATGAAAAAGTGGGCTCCACTTATCCGGAAACCATGTGCAAACGCGTGCGCGACACACGCGCAGACATTGGCATAGCGCTTGATGGGGACGCCGACCGCGTGATCATTGCCGATGAAAACGGCAAAGTCATAGATGGCGATCAGATCATGGCGCTGATCGCTTCGTCTTGGGCCACACGTGGCCTGTTGAAGGGCGGCGGGCTTGTTACCACCATCATGAGCAACTTGGGCTTAGAGCATTGTATGGCCGCAAAGGGTCTAACACTGGCGCGCACCAAAGTGGGTGATCGCTATGTTGTCGAACACATGCGTAGCCATGGTTTCAACATTGGCGGGGAACAATCTGGCCACATCATCATGTCAGACTATTCAACCACCGGAGACGGCCTGCTTGCAGCTTTGCAAGTTTTGGCCGAGATGAAGCGCCAGAAAAAGCCCGTCAGCGAAGTCTGCAATATGTTCACAGCACTGCCGCAAGTTTTGCAGAATGTGAAATTCAAAGGCGGCAAACCGCTTGATGATGCTGATGTAAAATCGGCAATCAAAGATGCAGAATCCATGCTTGGCAAATCCGGCCGCTTAGTCATTCGCCCCTCTGGCACAGAGCCACTGATCCGCGTTATGGCAGAGGGCCAAGACGAAAGCATAGTTCGCAAAATTGTCGATCAACTATGTGGCGTGATTTCAAAGGCAGCAGCCTAAAACCCGCAATGGTTAACGTTGAGGCGTGAATTCTTAACTTATTGTTCCATTTTGAATCAAATACTGATATAAAAATGTAACGATCGGCCCGCGCCTTGTTTCAGCCATTTTTTCGCCAGCACGGAACCACAAGTCACTGGCAACGTTTACCACATAGGGACGACGGACGAAATTGCGACTGTGGGTGGGATATCTGCCATTGCGATTTTGGTAAATAGAGTTTTTAATTTCGAGGTATGTAATGAAACATGTAATGAGTTTTCTTTTGGCCAGCGCTGCACTTTTGCCTTTGGCCGCAACGGCCCATGCCACAGATTTGGCCCCCAACATTCCATCAGAGGTTTCCACAACCAGCGGTATTTATGTGCGAGGTGATTTTGGTGCGTCTTGGCTGAATTGGGGCAGCGCTACTAAAAACTTGGCTTGGGTTGGCGATGCGGGCATCGGCTATCAAGTTGACTCGAACTGGCGCACGGATTTGACCTACAGCATGACGGGTAATTACACCCTTGCACCCGGTGCTACTCTCAGCACCAGCACGATTATGGCAAACGTTTATTATGACTGGCGTAATTCAACACCACTCACACCTTATGTGGGCGTTGGCGCGGGTTATGGTTGGCAGTATAACACAGGCGGCGGCGCATTCAACGCGTCTGGCATAGCCTTGGGCCTGAAGGCCGGTGTGTCCTTTGATATCACCAACAACCTTGCGCTGGATGTGGGCTATCGCTTCAATGACATTTTGGTCAGCGGACAGAACACGCCAGAACATCAGGTTGCTGCTGGCCTTCGTATCAGATTTTAATGTAAATAGGCTCTGCAATTCAAACGCGTCGCCTGAATAATTGGGTGGCGCGTTTTTTATTTTTCGGGTTTTATGCCGCTGGCAATATCTCGTGCCGCTTGATCTAAAATTTTGCGAACTCGGGTTTCCTCATCTGCATCCCATTTGCCAAAGCGGCCCATTACGGCGGTGCGCAGTGTGTGAATGGCGTGCATTATGCTTTCAGGCATGGGTGCGTGACCACTGCCGCGCGCCATCACATCAATACGGGCCATTAAAGCTTCCACTTGTGCCGAATTTTCCTTGAGAAAATCATGGCCCGCAGGCGTGGCCTCATAAGATTTCTTGCCACCAGCTTCCGGCTGCGCGTTAATTAAACCCTGCTCTTCCAAAAAAGTGAGCGTGGGATAAATCGTGCCGGGGCTGGGTGAATAACTGCCGCCGAAACGCGCTTCAATGGTGCGGATCAAGTCATAGCCATGCGAAGGATGGTCGGCGATCAGCGCCAACAGCAAAAGGCGCAAGTCGCCCTGCGCAAACATACGCATCCGCGGCCCGCCACCAAAGCCTCCCATGCGCGCCCAAGGTAGCCCACCGCCTCCGCCAAAGCCGCCGCGACGTGCGAAGCCCCATTTCGGCTCGCGATTCTTGCGTTCATCATTCATGTGGCAACCAAAAAACATGTTTAAGCTCCAAGGTAAAGGGAAGCCCCGCCGATTTAAGGCGGGGCTACGGTATTTGTTTAGTTCTGAGCTGCTGACTCATCGTCGGCAGGCTTATCAGCTTGCGCTTTGCGGAAGGCTTCATAAGCCTCCTGATCACGCTTTCGGCTTTGTTCAGTGCGATGTTCTTGGAAGGCATGACGTTCTTCACGCAGCTTGTTGATCTGCTCCATCTGGTGTTCGTCAAAGGCTTGGTTGCCAGTGAAAGGTCCGCGCCTGCCACGCGCCCATCGCAGCGCCCCATCATACCGATGCCACCCGAATAAGCTGAGCCACCATGGCACCAAGCGTGACGCCGACTGTTCCACAGAAAATAGCCCAGCGTTAAAACACCAAGAGGTGGAAACAGAGCAAAACCTGCCACAACTGCCACAGCCTTCAGCGGGTGAAAGCCAGACTGTTTGGCCCAACCAAGAGGATCGCCGCCCCATTGGGGGCCGCGCGACCAACCATGGCCGCGAGGGCCATCAAAGCCACGATAACCATCTGATTCAGAATTACTTTTGTCATAAGTCATTTGTTTCTCCTTTGTGTTACGATACATATTAAGATATATCGTAAGATAGCTCTTTCAAGACCCTCCACAAAGTTTTTTTGAAATCCGCCATATGACTGGTAGAGAAGGCAATGCCAGATCGTGGCAACTCAGGAGTCTCCATGGGCACACGCATTTCATTCCCTCGCACTGACGGTAAACCCACGGAGGGCTATCTGGCCAAAGCCGGCCACGACCACGCGCCGGGTGTGGTGGTGATCCAGGAATGGTGGGGCATGAATGAGCAGATCAGCGGCATCTGTGATCGCTTGGCACTGGCAGGATACGATGCACTGGCCCCAGATCTCTATGCCGGCCGCGTTGTGCCCTATCACGACTCAGCCGCCGCCAATGCCGAAATGAGTTCGCTTAATTTCAAAGACGTAGCCGATAATGTGGTGCGTGGCGCTGCACTATATTTGAAAAAGTCTTCGCCCAAAGTAGGTATGACAGGCTTTTGTATGGGCGGCGCTGTAACGCTGCTTTCGGCGCAAGACGCTCCAGAGCTTTCTTGCGCCGCACCTTTTTATGGAATGCCGCCAGCAACTTTATTCAGCGCCGCAAAAGTGCGTGTGCCTTTGCAATGCCATTTCTCTAACACCGATGATTATCCATCGCCTACGCAAGTGGATCAGATGGAGAAAGATTTCAAGACATCTAGCTTAAAATATGAAGTCTTTCGCTATGACGCTTCTCACGCCTTCATGAACGAACAACGGGAAGTTCATGACCGCATGGCGGCGGAACTGGCCTGGGGAAGGTTATTAGGTTTTTTGAAAGCACAATTAGCGGTATAAATAAAATTGAGTTGCCTAGAGGAGGTGAATCTGCCAAACGCCTCCCCGGGCTAGGCCACCCCAACGTGGCTCTACCCATCTGTAAGGATGGAGATCAAAATGACAGATATGAAACCGGCGACACGCCCCGCGTGCGCAAATTTTTCTTCCGGCCCTTGTGCAAAGTTCCCCGGCTGGACCCCTGAAAAACTTAAAAATGCTGTGCTGGGCCGTTCCCACCGCTCAAACTTGGGAAAGGCGCGGCTGAAAAAAGCCATCGACCTCACCCGTGAGGTTTTGCAAGTTCCCGCCGATTATAAAATTGGTATCGTGCCCGCCTCAGACACGGGTGCTGTTGAAATGGCGCTGTGGTCTCTGCTGGGTGAGCGCCCAGTGGATGTTGTGGCATGGGAATCATTCGGCGATGGCTGGGTGTCCGACATTCTCAAACAGTTGAAACTGAAAGATGCACGCAAAATTGTCAGCGGCTATGGCGATTTGCCAGACTTGTCGCAAATCAACTTCGCCCATGATGTTGTTTTCACATGGAACGGCACCACGTCTGGCGTACGCGTGCCCAATGCCGATTTCATTCCGGCGAACCGCGAGGGCTTGACGATTTGCGATGCCACCTCCTCTGCCTTTGCGCAGGAGATGGATTTTACCAAGCTCGACGTTGTCACCTTCTCGTGGCAAAAAGCTTTGGGCGGCGAAGGGGCGCATGGCGTATTGATCCTTTCACCGCGTGCTGTGGCTCGTTTGGAATCATATACGCCCACTTGGCCCATGCCGAAAATCTTTCGCCTCACATCAGGTGGCAAATTGATCAGCGGAATTTTTGAAGGCGAAACTATCAACACGCCTTCGATGCTTTGCGTTGAAGATTATGTATTGGCGCTGGAATGGGCCAAATCCATCGGCGGTCTCAAGGGCCTCCGTGCCCGTGCGGATGCCAATGCGACTGTCATTGACAAATGGATCTCAGGTTCAAAATTCGCGCACCACTTGGCCAAGGTTCCGACCACGCGTTCCAACACTTCAGTCTGCCTCACACTTGATGGCGCTGAAGACGTGCCTAAGAAAATGGTGAAGCTGCTAGAAGCCGAAAAGGTTGCTTATGATCTGGGTGCCTACCGCGATGCCCCTCCGGGCCTTCGCATTTGGTGCGGCGCCACGGTTGAAACCAAAGACGTTGAAGCGCTCACGCACTGGCTCGACTGGGCCTATGAAAAAGCCACCGCCGCTTAATTCTTTTCACAATTTCATCTCAGATAGGAGCTACACATGGCCCCCCGCGTTTTAATTTCCGACAAACTCTCTGCCGCCGCTATTCAGATTTTCAAAGATCGTGGCATTGAAGTTGATTACAAGCCCGATCTTGGCAAAGACAAGGAAGCGCTTCTGGCAGCCATTCCAAACTATGATGGCCTCGCCATTCGCTCGGCCACCAAAGTCACACCAAAAATTCTCGAAGCCGCCACGCGTTTAAAAGTTGTTGGTCGCGCTGGCATCGGCGTTGATAACGTCGATATTCCCGCCGCCACGGCCAAGGGCATTGTGGTGATGAACACGCCGTTTGGCAACGCCATAACCACCGCTGAACATGCCATTTCCTTGATGATGGCGCTGGCCCGCCAAATCCCCGAAGCCAATGCATCAACGCACGCTGGCAAGTGGGAGAAGAACCGCTTCATGGGCGTAGAGCTTTATGCCAAAACCTTGGGCGTGATCGGCTGCGGCAACATCGGCTCTATCGTAGCAGACCGTGGGCTTGGTTTAAAGATGAAAGTGATCGCCTATGATCCCTTCCTCTCGCCCGAAAGAGCAATGTCAATCGGCGTAGAAAAAGTTGAGCTGCTTGAGCTCATCACCCGTGCCGATTTCATCACGCTGCACACGCCGCTGACAGATAAAACCCGCAATATCATCGGCGCTGCCGCCATTTCCAAAATGAAAAAAGGCGTGCGCATCATCAACTGCGCGCGCGGCGGTTTGGTAAACGAAGACGCGCTCTATGATGCTTTATTGTCGAAACACGTTGCTGGCGCTGCTTTGGACGTGTTTGAAGTTGAGCCTGCTTCAAATCACAAACTCTTTAATCTTGAAAACGTGGTGTGCACGCCGCATCTGGGCGCATCAACGGATGAGGCCCAAGAAAACGTGGCCTTGCAAGTGGCCGAACAAATGGCCGATTACTTAGTGAAGGGTGCTGTTACCAACGCCCTCAATATGCCATCCATCAGCGCTGAAGAAGCCCCGCGCCTCAAGCCATATGTGGCGCTGGCTGAAAAACTCGGAAGCTTTGCTGGTCAATTAACGGACTCTGATATCAATGGAATTGTCATTGAATATGCTGGCGACGTGGGTGAGATGAACACCAAGGCTCTGACTTCCGCTGCTGTTGCAGGCATTTTGAAAGAGCAATTGGGTTCGATCAACATGGTGTCTGCCCCCGTGATTGCAAAGGAACGCGGCATCAAGGTGGATGAGGTGAAGCAAACCAAGCGCGGCGCTTATGAAACCTATATTCGCATCACCATCAAAACTGATAAGTATGAGCGCGCCGTAGCAGGCACCGTGTTTGGCGATGGCAAGCCGCGCATCATCCAAATCAAGGGCATTGAGTTGGAATGCAACTTCGGCCCGCACATGCTTTACATCACCAACAACGACAAGCCTGGTTTTGTGGGCCGCGTGGGCACCCTTTTGGGCAATGCAGGCGTGAACATGGGCACCTTCCATCTGGGCCGCCTCGTCGAAGGTGGTGATGCCATCAGCATTATCGAAACTGACGGCCCCGTGCCCAAAGCAGTAATGGACGAAGTGCAAAAAGTGCCCAACGTGGTGCAGGTGAGGGCGCTGCGGTTTTAATAATTCAAGTTTGACTCTTGTTCATTTTCAATCTTTAGAAGGAGTCACCTGACGTCGAGAGTGGGAGGAACCTTAATGTGGACATTTGTAAATGCTAGATCCGCAATTGAGATAGCGTTATGCTTAGTTTTGTTTACGACATCGGGGGCAGCAGCCACTTTTGATTTCTCAAAAGAAGACTTCCTCAGGCGACTGGCCCAACGCCTAGAAGATGAAGCTTCAACGCAAGAGACAATCGACATGGTCACTGATTGCAAACCAAAAAGCAAATCAGTATTAGTTTGCACTTTCACAGATCATGGATTTCAGCACGCAATTGCAAGTATGAAAAAATTAAATCTTGCAAATGGTAATTTTCATCAACAGATTAGGTTTTCGATTAAATCGGAAAATGGCAAGGTATCTGAGATTGGCATTTCAGGAATTCGGTCAGACCCAGTAAATTTTTTAGAGATGGGTGGATTCTTGGGTGATATCGCTCAGACGCTAGCTGTTTGGTCCCGACATTTGATGGTGTAATATTTTCCGTTGAATGGAGGGATGCACTATGGGCCAAGTTTTACACGGCAGCGCCACAACGACTG
>JAYVOQ010000065.1:0-1839 GCA_043757845.1 Hyphomicrobiales bacterium
TGGCCGCATCGCTGCTCAATCAGCAAAGCAAGTCATCGTGCAAAAAGTGCGTGATGCTGAGCGCGAGCGCATGTTTGAAGAATTTAAAGGCCGCATTGGCGAAATCGTTTCAGGTCTCGTCAAGCGTGTTGAATATGGCAACGTGATTGTGGACCTAGGTCGTGGTGAAGGCATCATCCGCCGCGATGAAGCCTTGCCGCGCGAAACCATTCGTCCGGGCGACCGCATCCGCGCTTATGTTTATGACGTGCGCCGCGAACAACGGGGCCCACAGATTTTTCTGTCGCGCACCCATCCGCAATTTATGGCCAAGCTGTTTGGCCAAGAAGTTCCAGAAATTTATGACGGCATTGTTGAAGTAGTATCCGTATCTCGTGATCCTTCATCGCGAGCCAAGATTGCTGTGCGTTCTAAGGATTCGTCGATTGATCCCGTGGGTGCGTGTGTGGGTATGCGCGGTTCGCGCGTTCAAGCCGTGGTTAATGAGCTTCAGGGCGAAAAGATTGACATCATTCAATGGTCGCAAGATGTGGCAACCTTCGTGGTGAATGCGCTGGCTCCTGCTGAAGTGGCCAAGGTTGTTCTGGATGAAGAAGCCGAACGCATTGAAGTTGTGGTGCCGGATGAGCAATTGTCATTGGCCATTGGTCGTCGCGGTCAAAACGTGCGTCTGGCTTCGCAGTTGACCGGTTGGGACATTGATATCATGACCGAAGCTGAAGAATCTGAACGTCGCCAAAAAGAATTCGCCCTTCGCACCACGCGCTTTGTTGAAGCCCTTGATGTGGATGAAACATTGGCACAGCTCTTGGCCTCTGAAGGTTTCGATACGGTTGAAGAAGTGGCTTATGTTGAACTGCATGACATCGCCTCAATCGACGGCTTGGACGAGCAGACAGCAGAAGAACTGCAACAACGCGCCAAGGATTATTTAGAAAAGGCTGCAACAGAAATGGAAGACAAGCGCAAAGCACTGGGTGTGACGGACGAACTTCGTGACATGCATGGTTTGAACCCAACATTGTTGGTGGCCTTGGGTGAAGCTGGCATCAAGACGGTTGAAGATTTGGCTGATTGCGCAACGGATGATTTGATTGGTTGGAACGAACGCAAAGACGGGCAGACCACGAAGCATCCTGGTGCTTTCACAGGCCACGATATTTCAGCCGCGGATTCGCAAAATCTGATTATGGCCGCGCGTGTGCAGCTGGGTTGGATTGAAGCACCAGAACCCGCAGCAGAAAGTGAAGAGGTCGCCGGATAAGTTGAACGCCACAGCTGAAACCATAGGCGAAGAGATTTTGCCAGACCGGATGTGCATTGTTTCGCGGGTTGTAAAGCCTGAGGACCAATTGATCAGGTTTGCGCTTTCGCCCACGGGAGATGTAGTTCCGGATTTGAAGCGCAAGCTTCCTGGCCGTGGCGTTTGGGTGTCTTGTGATGCTGAAATTCTGGCTGAGGCAATCAAGCGCAAAGCCTTTTCGCGTGGCTTTGGCAAGGAAGCTAAGGCTGGGCCGGAATTGGTGGAGCAGGTGAAAGCGCTTCTCCGCAAGGAGATGCTTTCGGCCCTATCAATGACGAGGCGGGGCGGGCTTGGGCTTTCAGGTTTTATGAAGGTTGAAGAAGCACTGACCAAGGGCAACGTTAGGGTCGTGTTACACGCGTCCGATGGTTCGATCGATGGCCGCCAGAAATTAGACCGGAAATGTGCGACAAATACTGTCATTTGGGATTTATTTGCATCCCATGATTTGGATTTGGCATTTGGGCGGTCAAATGTGATACATGCAGCCGTGGCCAATGGTGGCTTGGCTGAGAAATTGCTGGATTATGCGCAAA
>JAYVOQ010000066.1:0-25136 GCA_043757845.1 Hyphomicrobiales bacterium
CTCAATACCAAAGGGCGGCGATAGAATAAATTCGACAGTGTTGAAAACATGGGTGCGACTTACCCTCGCTTGTGCGAGGGTAAGTACCGAATTTTGTAACGGGCTGAGACCAAGCCCTTATTTGCCTTGAACGGCCAAGTAATCTTTGGCCCATTTCGAATAGGGAACGCAGGTGCCTTCTGTTTCACATTTGCCAATGGGTGTGCGCCAAAACCATATTTTGTCGAAGTTTGAGGCTCCATTGGTATCACAGCCTCCATCGGCCAACAATGCATTGCCTTTGCATGCTGCGGGAACTGCGGGCACTGAACCGAACCAAGCCGCCACGTCGCCTTGCACTTTTGTATCAAGCGAATGATTGAGCCAAGCATAAGCACAGTTCGGGTGCTGCGCTTCGGTATGCATCATAGTGGTATCGGCCCAGCCGGTGGCACCTTCTTCAGGAATGGTTGAGGCAACTGGAGTTTTGTCCATCACGGCCTTGTCAGCCTGCAACAGGTTTACTTGGAATGGCCAAGAGGACGAGGCCACCACGCCTTCATTTTTAAAGTCATCTACCTGCACATTGGCATCGCCCCAGTAGCGGCCAACCAATGCACGTTGCTTGGTGACAAGATCAAGAGCGGCGGCATATTGATCTTTGTTCAATTCATAGGGATTTTTGATGCCAAGTTCAGGCTTCTTTTTCATCAAATAAAGTGCAGCGTCGGCGATATATATTGGGCCATAGTATGCTTGAACGCGACCCTTGTTGGATTTGCCATCCGGAAGCATTTGCTCCTCGAAAACTACCGACCAGCTCTTGGGTGCGTCTTTGAAAACGTTAGAGTTATAGGCCAAAACATTTGGACCCCATTGATAGGGAGTGCCATAATGTTTGCCATCCACAGTATGCCAAGGTGCATCCTGCAGGCGCAAGTCCACATTGGCCCAGTTCGGAATTTTAGAGGTGTCAATCGGCTGAACTTTTTTGCCTGCAATCAAGCGCAAGCTGGCATCGCCTGAAGCGGTGACCAGATCAAACCCACCCTGATTCATCAAGGTCACCATTTCGTCCGAAGTTGCAGCGGTTTTAACGTTGACCTTGCAGCCTGTATCTTTTTCAAAACCTGTGACCCAATCATAGGCTTTGTCGCTTTCGCCGCGTTCGATGTAGCCCGGCCAAGCCACGATATTGAGTTCATTTTCCATGCCTGCGGCCTGCAAAGACGTGGAGGCGGCAGACCAGAATGCTGTACCAAGCAACAGCGCCAGAGTTGTGGTAGGTAATGCTTTCATTTTATTCTCCCTTTATATTTTGATTGGAAGGTTAAACCTAAATGCGGCTTTGGATCAAGAACCCGTTGGCAATTTTGGCAGATGGTGCAGATGGCGGCGTTGTTGTGCAAGGCAGCAAAATTGTCGAATTGGTCGAGCGTGGAAGGGTGCCTAAATTTGATCATGCGTTTGACGCATCGGCGCATGTGGTTTTGCCAGGGCTTATCAATACGCATCATCACTTTTATCAAACTTTAACGCGGGCCAATCCACAGGCGATTAACAAAGAATTGTTTGACTGGTTGAAGGCGCTTTATCCTATTTGGGCAAGGCTGAACCCGCAAGCGCACCGCATTGCCACACGTTTGGCTTTGACTGAGTTGCTGATGTCGGGCGTTACCACAACTTCAGATCACCACTATGTCTTTCCATCGGGCCTTGATGATGCGATGGATATTCAAGTTGAGGAAGCCCGTGCGCTTGGCGTGCGTATGACTGTGACGCGCGGTTCAATGAATTTGTCGCAGAAAGATGGCGGCCTTCCACCTGATAGTGTTGTTCAAGATCATGATACAATCCTTGCGGATTGTGAGAGGGTTATTCTTAAATATCACGAACGAAGTGAGGGAGCCCAAATACAAATTGCCTTGGCCCCCTGTTCGCCATTTTCCGTAACGCGAGAGCTAATGCGAGAAACCGCGACCTTGGCCGAAAAGCATGATTGCCGATTGCACACGCATTTGGCCGAAACGCTTGATGAGGAAGCCTATTGCCTTTCGACATTTAAAATGCGCCCGTTGGACTATTTGGAAGATTGTGGTTGGCTTTCAAAGCGCACTTGGTTGGCGCATGGCATTCACTTTAACGAAAGCGATATTCAACGCCTAGGTAAACATAAAGTAGGAATATGCCATTGCCCCACGTCGAATATGGTTTTGGCTTCGGGCCAATGCCGCACCTGTGAACTGGAAGCAGCGGGTGTGCCGTTGGGGTTGGGCGTTGACGGATCTGGATCCAATGATTCCTCAAACCTGATGGAGGGAGTTCGGCATGCATTGCTTTTAAACAGGCTGAGTTACGCTCAGCAGGTCTCTCACATTGACGTGTTGCGTTGGGCAACGAAAGGATCTGCGGCGTGTTTAGGGCGCAGCGATATTGGCGAAATTGGATTGGGAAAACAGGCTGATTTGGGCTTTTTCAAATTAGATGAATTGCGCTTTTCTGGTGCCGGTGATCCTTTGGTAGCACTCGTTCTGTGCGGTGCGCACCAAGCAGATCGCGTTATGGTTGCAGGTCAATGGCGTCTAGTTGACGGATTGCCAATTACGTTAGATATTTCACAGCTAAGGCGCGATCATGGAAACGCTGCGAAACGATTCGTTTGAAGTGATTGCCTTTCGTAACGAGAAGAAATGAAGTGATGAAAGCTTTTGAGATTGGGTGAAGTTGCGGCCACGGCTGCATTGGAAGTGGCCAATTTGCACAAATCCTTTGGGCAACTTGAAGTGCTTAAGGGTGTGAGTCTTGTTGCACAAAAAGGCGAAGTTGTTTCACTCATTGGCGCATCAGGCTCTGGCAAGAGCACACTGCTACGCTGCATTAACTTCCTTGAACTGCCTTCGCAGGGCCGGGTTATTGTCGCTGGCGAAGAAGTGATGTTGGAACCGCGGTCCGATGGCAATTTGCATCCAAGCGACCGCAAGCAGCTGGAACGTGTGCGCAGCAAACTTGGTATGGTGTTTCAAAGTTTTAACTTGTGGCAACATTTGACGGTTCTGCAGAATCTCATTGAAGCTCCCGTTCATGTGTTGCGATTGTCCAAAAGCGAGGCTGTTGAGCGAGCCGACGCCTATTTGAACAAGGTTGGGCTGATTGATAAGCGTGATCATTATCCAGCAACTCTTTCTGGCGGTCAGCAGCAACGCGCGGCCATTGCGCGAGCTTTGTGCATGGAACCGAAAGTGATGCTGTTTGATGAGCCAACGTCGGCGCTTGATCCAGAACTTGTGTCAGAGGTTCTGCGTGTTATTCGCAGTCTTGCGCAGGATGGACGCACTATGATTTTGGTTACACATGAAATGCGGTTTGCCCGCGAAATTTCGACGCAGGTCATTTTTCTTCATCAAGGAAAAATCGAAGAAGAGGGTTCACCTCAGCAAGTTTTTGGCGCGGCGAAAAGTGAACGGTGCAGACAATTTGTAAGCGGAATTGCCGCCTAATTCATTTGAGAAGGAGACGAAAATGAAAATTGAAAAAAAGTGGCTTTTGGGCCTGGTGTTTGTCTGGGGCGTCGTCCAGGGATCGCCTTCATGGGCTGATCTTAAAATGGGAGTTGCCGCAGAGCCTTACGCTCCATTCACTTCAAAAGATGCATCTGGAAAGTGGGTGGGTTGGGAGATTGATTTTATGAATGCCCTTTGTGCTGACATCGGCGAGAAGTGTTCCGTGGAAGAAGTAGCATGGGACGGCATTATTCCAGCCCTGCAAGCCAAGAAGTTTGATGCCATAATGTCATCTATGGCGATCAATGAAAAACGTAAGAAGGTGATTAATTTTTCAGACATGTATTATAATTCGGCTTCGGTTCTGATCGGCCCCAAAGGTGCTGACAAAGATATAACTGCCGAACATCTGAAGGGCAAAAGCATTGGGGTGCAAGTTTCGACAACCCATGCCGCTTATGCCAAAAAATATTTTGAGCCGAAGGGTGCCGTTCTGAAAACCTATGAGACGCAAGACCAGGTAAACGCAGACTTGGCTGCCGGGCGACTAGATTACATTCAGGCTGACGGCGTTACTTTGGGAGATTTTTTGAATTCCGATCAGGGCGGGTGTTGTGAGCAAAAGGGTACAGTGCCCAATGACGTCGAAGTTTTGGGTGTTGGAGTTGGTTTTGGTCTGCGGCAAGATGAAACTGCATTACAAGCTAAGCTGAACAAGGGCATTGCAGATCTTGCAAAAGCGGGCACCTTTGCAAAACTCACGGAGACTTGGAAGTTGACGGGCAAACTTAGATTGCCGCAAGCCAACTAGCGCCGCGTGGGGGCATGACAATGATTGCAGTTGTGGCGCCATTCACAACGCTGTTGTCATTTGGCGATAGCGGTTATGGCGACGAGTTGCTGTGGGCGGCCTTGCGAACGCTTGAAATTTCAGTTTTTGGCTATGTTTTGGGATTGGCACTTGGGCTTGGCGGAGCTTTGGGGAAAATTGCGGGGCCAGTCTGGTTTCGTCGTACACTAAGTATTTATACCACGTTGTTTCGCGCTTTGCCGGAACTGTTACTGATTATGCTTCTTTATTATGCGGGCACTGATGGTGTGAACCGTTTGCTGGTCGGTCTTGGTTTTGGCGCACTGCAGATGAACGGTATGATTGCGGCGATCTTCGTTTTGGGGATCGTGCAGGGCGCATATTCAACCGAAGTTTTAAGAGCCGCCATCACTGCGGTGCCAACCGGACAACTTGAAGCGGCAAGCGCCATGGGAATGTCTGCTGGCTTGCGGTTTCGTCGGATCACACTGCCGACAATGTTGCCGCATGCACTTCCGGGACTGGCGAATTTGTGGCTGAATATCACGAAGGATTCGGCTCTGGTATCAATTGTCGGTTACACCGAGCTGGCGTTGGCCACACAGCAGGCGGCTGGTGTTTCCAAGCAATATTTTGTGATCTATCTTGTCGCTCAAGGCATCTATCTTAGTATCTCGCTGACGTCGGTTTGGTTGTTTGGTCGCGCAGAGAAGAAATTGCGACGAGGCCAATCCTTGGCGCGGGGAGCCGCATGATGCGGTGGGATTGGTTGCCAGAATATGCGCCCGCTCTGGCACATGGACTTTTCATCACGCTTTTGGTTTTGATTGTTTCGGTTGTCTTAGGATTTTCAATGGCCGTGATGCTGGGCCTTGCGCAAGTGAGAGGCGGGTTTATCTCTCGGCTCATTTCAAAATGTTTTTGCAACTACATCCGAGGAACACCTTTGTTGATGCAGCTTTACCTTCTGTATTATGGGGTGGGATCACTCTTTCCACTTATCCCGGGTGTTCGTGATAATTTTCAGTGGTTGGTTCGTCTCGATGCACTTTATTATGTGTTGACCGCCTTCACTTTAAGTTTCGCTGGCTATGAAGGCGAAATCATGCGCGGTGCCTTTTTGGCGGTGCCGCGTGGAGAACTTGAGGCGGCTGAAGCAATTGGGATGGGTCGCTGGCAAATTCTGCGGCGCATCTGGCTTCCCTCGGCAATCAATAAAGTATTGCCGACTTTGACAGGTGAAGTGATTGGCCAGTTGAAGTCAACGCCCTTGGCTTTCACGGTGCCTGTGATGGATTTGATGGGGGCAGCCCATAAAGTTATGCAGGATACCTATTTGATTTATGAGCCACTGCTGCTTGTGGCGGGGATCTATCTGTTATTGACCTGGGCGATTACCAGTGTCTTTTCCGTCATCGAACGGCGCATGCCATCGCGGCGTATGGTATGATAGATTGGTGAGCCCGGCGGGATCCGAACCCACGACCCTCTGATTAAAAGTCAGATGCTCTACCGCTGAGCTACGGGCCCACTCGGCGCAGTACATAGTTGTGCAATGCAAAGGGGTCAAGGGCGGATTTGAGGGGTATCACGTGCTACTTAACAGACTCGGCAATTACGCCACATTCATAACTCAGTGACTAAAATCGACTAACGTTGAGGTAGACTTGGGGTGTGGGTGAAATATGACTGATTTGGCTTTAGTGGTATTGGCGGCGGGCATGGGCACCCGTATGAAATCATCCATACCGAAGGTTTTGCATAAGATTGCAGGGCGAACAATGCTCAGCCATGTTCTTCATGCAGGTAAGGCGCTGGTGCCAGCCAGTGCTGTTGTGGTGCATGGGCCGGGGAAGAATTCGGTACAAACTGAGGCTCGCTCGGTTATTGCGGGTTGTGACTTTGCTGAACAGGTTGACCGCCTTGGAACAGGCCACGCCGTTTCAATGGCGAAGGACCTGCTAGCAGGGTTCAAAGGCGTGGTTTTAGTGCTTTACGGCGATGCGCCGTTGGTGAAGGCACAGACTTTACGTGCCTTGGTGAGTCAGATTGAGGGCAACACCAGAATGGTGGTTTTGGGCTTTGAGGCCGCCAATCCCTACGGCTATGGCCGACTGATAACCAAAGACCATCATGTTCTCGATATTCGCGAAGAGCTAGATTGCACGGAAAATGAGCGTGGTATCCGCTTGTGTAACTCGGGCATTATAGCCATCGACAATGAACTGCTGTGGCAACTTATCCCGAAGCTTAGAAACAATAATGCGAAGTTTGAATTTTATCTCACCGATCTGGTGAAATTGGCCAATGGTGCAGGCAGTAAAGTGGCGCTGACTGTATGTGATGAATTGCAAGTGGCGGGGGTGAATGATCGCTTGCAACTTGCGACGTTAGAGCGGCATTTTCAGGCTCAAGCACGGCGAGAGGCGATGTTGTCTGGTGCAACGCTTATTGACCCTGATTCGGTTTATTTCTCTGCGGACACCAAACTCGGCGAGGATGTGGTGATTGAGCCGCATGTTTTCTTTGGCCCCGCAGTTGTGGTAGCTGATGACGTTGTTATTTTTGCACACTCACACATTGAAGGCGCAACCATTAGCAACGGCGCACGCATTGGTCCATTCGCAAGATTGCGACCCGGTACTGAGATTGGAGAGAATGCGCATATCGGCAATTTCGTTGAGATCAAGAAGGCTGTCATCGGCCGGGGTGCCAAAGCCAATCATCTCAGCTATATTGGGGATGCAAAAGTGGGTGCGGGCAGCAACATTGGTGCGGGCACGATCACATGCAACTACGATGGCTATGAGAAGCATTTGACAGATATTGGTGAGAACGTTTTTGTGGGCTCCAATACGTCGTTGGTTGCACCGGTGAAGATTGGGGCAGGGGCAAACATTGCGGCTTCTAGTGTGATCACGCGTGATGTGCCCGCGGATGCTTTGGCGCTGACGCGGCCGGAATTGCAAATCAAAGTCGGTTGGGCCAAGCGATATCGGCAAGTGAAGCAAGCGACCAAAGACTCTAAAAAGACGTTTTGAGAGGACGAATTTATGTGTGGCATTGTAGGTATTTTGGGCACCAAACCCGTAGCAGTCGATATTGTTGAGGCGCTGCGGCGCTTAGAATATCGCGGCTATGACTCTGCAGGTGTGGCCACCATTGAAAAAGGTTCCATTCAGAGGCGCCGCGCGGCTGGCAAATTGCGCAATCTTGAAGACAAGCTGGTGCAACACCCACTTTCGGGAACCAGTGGCATCGGCCATACACGCTGGGCCACGCACGGTGTGCCAAATGAAACCAATGCCCATCCACATATTTCTGGCGATGTGGTGATTGTGCATAATGGCATCATCGAAAATTTTGCAGAGTTGAAGGCTGAGCTCATCGCTAAGGGCGTGAAGTTTGAGACCCAGACAGACACTGAAGTGGTGGCCCATATGATCGCACAGGAACGCACCAAGGGCGTTGCGCCTGTTGATGCGGTGCGTAATGTGTTGGGCAATCTGCATGGCGCATTTGCTTTGGCTATCATGTTCCGTTTTGAAGATGACCTTTTGATCGGTGCGCGCAATGGCCCACCTCTCGCCATTGGGCATGGCGATGGGCAAATGTATTTGGGGTCTGATGCCATAGCACTTGCCCCCTTCACCAACCGCATCACCTATATGGAAGATGGGGATTGGTGTGTGATCAACCGCAAGGGCGCGCAAATTTTTGACGCTGCCAATAAAGCTGTGAAGCGGCCGATGAGTTTCAGCCAAGCTTCGGCGATGATGGTGGATAAGGGCAACCACCGCCATTTTATGGCCAAGGAAATTGCTGAGCAGCCTGAAGTGGTGAGCCACACGCTTGCTGAATATATCGATTTCTCCACACGCACGGTGAAGGTGCCAAAAAGTTTGCCATTTGATTTTGCCAAACTTGACCGGATTTCCATCGTGGCTTGTGGCACGGCTTATTATGCGGGTCTTGCGTCGAAGTATTGGTTCGAAAAGGTGGCACGTTTGCCTTGCGAGGTGGATGTGGCTTCGGAATTTAGATACCGCGAAGCACCGATGACCAAGAACGGCATGGCCCTTGTGGTTTCGCAATCGGGCGAAACGGCAGACACTTTGGCGGCGCTGCGTTATTGCAAATCGCAAGGCCAACACACGGTTGCGGTGATCAATGTTCCTGAATCCACTATTTCGCGGGAAAGTGAATTGGTGATCCGCACTTATGCCGGCACTGAAATCGGGGTGGCTTCGACCAAGGCTTTCACGTGTCAATTGGCAGCTTTGGCTTGCTTGGCTTTGTTGGCCGGTAAGTTGCGCGGCACACTTTCGGCAGAGCAGGAGCGTGAGTATGTAACCGCTCTGATCGAAGCGCCGCGCCACATGATTGAGGTGTTGAAGGAAGAGAAAAATATCGCTTCCGTGGC
Organism: Hyphomicrobiales bacterium; assembly: GCA_043757845.1. GTDB lineage: Bacteria > Pseudomonadota > Alphaproteobacteria > Rhizobiales > Aestuariivirgaceae > Aestuariivirga. The sequence goes on from JAYVOQ010000066.1 coordinate 8,714, forward strand.
GCAGGCGATTTCCAAATCGCGTGATGTGTTGTTCTTGGGGCGTGGCATCAATTATCCGATGGCTCTTGAGGGGGCACTCAAGCTCAAGGAAATTTCCTACATTCACGCTGAGGGTTATGCCGCAGGTGAATTGAAGCATGGGCCGATTGCACTGGTTGATGAGCATGTGCCGGTGATTGTGATTGCGCCGCGCGATGAGCTTTATGAGAAGACAATTTCGAATATGGAAGAAGTTGCTGCACGCGGTGGTAAGATTGTTTTGATCACCGATGACACGGCGCATAAGCAAAATGCGCATAAAACCTTCCGGCACATTCATGTGCCGCACGCACACGCGTTTATCAGCCCGTTTGTCTACGCCATTCCCGTGCAACTATTGGCTTATCATGCAGCCGTGTTTATGGGCACGGATGTGGATCAGCCGCGTAACTTGGCGAAGAGTGTGACGGTGGAATAGAGGTATTTATTCGCGCTGCTTAAAAGCGGTAACAAGGTGTTGAAGGGGTGTGATTTTACTTTCTGCCCCTGAGCTTCCATATCTTGCGCGAAGCGAAGCTAGTTGTGCCTCTCAGGGAGAACTTAAATGCCGAAATTGAATTCTAACTTGATCTTAGCAGCATTTTTGCTGACCACAGCACTTTCAATGGGTTTAGGCGCATCTTATGCTGTGGCCGAAAATGCGGTCGTCATTCCTGCTGCTATTTTGCTGGAGCCCGTCAATGGATCTGGCATGGAGAAGGCGGTGTTGGCAGGTGGTTGCTTCTGGGGCGTGCAGGGCGTTTTTCAGCATGTTAATGGTGTGCAGAACGCCGTTTCAGGCTATGCTGGTGGCGCGGCCAACACGGCAAGTTATGAAACCGTAAGCGGCGGGCAAACGGGCCATGCTGAATCGGTTGAGATCACCTTTGATCCCCATGTCATCAATTATGCCACGTTGCTGCAGATTTATTTCTCGGTGGTGCATAATCCAACCGAACTTAATTTTCAGGGGCCAGATAGCGGCACGCAATATCGCTCGGCCATTTTCCCAGAGAGTGAAGCGCAGGCCCAGGTGGCCAAGGCTTATATCGAGCAGTTGAACAAAGCCGCCGTGTTCAAGGCGCCGATTGTGACCACGATTGAGCCCGCGCAGAAGTTCTATGCGGCAGAAGGCTATCATCAGGATTATCTAACGCTGCATCCGGGTCAACCTTACATCGCGTTCAATGACATCCCCAAGGTGGAGGATTTAAGCCATGTGTTCCCAAACCTATACAACGTCAAACCGAAACTGGTGAAGGGCTGAGGGAAGGGTGATGGTGCAGCATTGAATGCAGTGTTGCGTAATTTCCTGAGCAGGAAGATCGAAGGCCCGCGCGGGTCGGTAGGATAATTTTTAACTCCATTTGCTGTTTCGCCCTTCTCCCGTCGGGTACGCGCTTGCGAAGCAAGTCGCGCTAGAGCGGAGGATGCTCACGTGGGTTCGCAAGGCCGCTCTAAGTATTTATTTGGTCGCATCTTTTCGCTCGCAAGTGATTCCACTTGCTCGCCTGATGCTCTAGGTGGCGCGAAGCGCCGGATGAGGGCCTTGCCGCGAGTTGGGAGCGAGGGGGTTGGCTTCCGCGGCGCGATAAGACCCTCATCCGCCCTTCCAGCGCCTTCCCTTGATGGGGGAAGAGCTTATTGTGTTTTCACCGCAATACCGGCACTGTCGTTGAAATAGTCTTCGCGCCTTTGGAACGGTTGCAACGCCAACATAAAGTTTGTAAGTTTTTCTCTGAAGTTATTCCTCCCTTCGACAGGGGAATAATATGATCAATTTCCAAAAGTAGATTTTTCTCATCGGCGACTGACAAATTACAAATTTGGCAGGAGTAATTGTCGCGTGTCTTTATTCTTTCCCGTAACATGGAAGTCATCAACGCGCGCTGGCCTGCAACGCTGTTTCTAAAAGAAACCAAACCGCCCAAGTACCCAATAAATCGATCCAGCGTCTGAATATCCAGCTTTATATCACTGCTAGACGAGGTATTCCCACCTGGGGAAACATATTGAAAAGTGTAGACGGGAAAATACAGATCACTCAAGTCAACATTTTTGAATCCTAGCTCACGGATAAGACGTTGACGCTTAAATTGTAATACCAACGCTGGAATCGATTTGCGGATTCGTGAGATGATTAGATCGCGTTGATTTTTTAGGAGGGTCTTGCCTTGTTCAGCGGCTGAAAAACTGTTTAGCACCGCCTCAAAGGCTGACAATGAATTCTCATTAATTTTGATGTTGAAATACTTGCAAAGATATTTGAAGGGTTGATCGTGCGCGCTTTTGCATACCGCAGCTGAGCAGTTGTGGGTACGATTGTTTTTGGTCTGTTCGCGCCAATGCAACCTCTTCATATTGAAATTGCTAGTATCTTGGAGAACGCTTTCTCCGTAGTCGAATGACGAGATTTCTACAAATGTCGATTTTAGACCTTCGATGTGGTCGTTGAGTTCATTGCAGCTTTTAGTATGATGCGCGATATTGCTTTTGGCACTTCGGAACTTTTTGCTTTTGAAATATAGGATGACAAAGACCTCAAAGGCCAGTTTGCAAACTAGTGCAGACAAAACTGCTAACACGCTAATCTCTTCTAATGCGTTTGAGGAAATTAGTTGCCAATTGACGGCCGCAATAGAGATCAAAGCCAAAACCAAGATGACTAATCCCCACGATGACAAATTGAGAAGTTGTTTCATCAATACGCGCACTGCTAAAGCGATCAAAAAAAAAGCCAAAACAACTAAAATTGCCGCAACCGCTATTACTCCTATCGCCATAAAATCCCCCAATCCGCTTTTTTTGAATACCCTTATGACATAAAATGAACTATTCTGCCGCCTCTTTCCGTGCCCGCTTCAGTACGTCCTTCAGATATTGCCCCGTATAGCTCTTCGCGTTCTTGGCCACTTCTTCCGGCGTTCCCGCCGCGACAATCTCGCCGCCGCCGTCGCCGCCTTCTGGCCCCAAGTCGATAATCCAATCGGCGGTTTTGATCACTTCCAGATTGTGTTCAATCACCACCATGGAATTGCCTTGGTCCACCAACTCGTGCAACACTTCCAGCAGCTTTTTCACATCGTGGAAGTGCAGGCCGGTGGTGGGTTCATCAAGCAAATATAAAGTGCGGCCGGTGGCGCGTTTGCTGAGCTCTTTCGCCAGTTTGACGCGTTGGGCCTCACCGCCCGACAGAGTCGTCGCCTGTTGGCCGACTTTGATATAGCTCAGTCCGACGCGCTCTAGCGTGGTCATTTTATCGCGCACGGATGGCACGGCGCGGAACATGTCGGCGGCTTCGGACACCGTCATATCAAGCACATCGGCGATGGACTTGTCTTTGAATTTCACCTCCAGCGTTTCACGGTTATAGCGGTGGCCCTTGCATTCATCGCAGGTGACATAAACATCGGGCAGGAAGTGCATTTCGATTTTAATCACGCCATCGCCTTGGCAGGTTTCGCAGCGCCCGCCTTTCACATTGAATGAGAAACGACCTGGCCCATAGCCGCGGGCCTTGGCTTCGGGAAGGCCGGCATACCAATCACGAATGAAGGTGAAGGCACCCGTGTAAGTGGCAGGGTTGCTGCGCGGCGTACGGCCGATGGCGGTTTGGTCAATCTCGATGATTTTATCGAGATGCTCAATGCCGCTGATTGAATCATGGGCCAGCGGCGCTTCACGCGTGCCCATGAGTTTGCGGGCCAGCGCACGGTAGATTGTGTCAACAACAAGCGTTGATTTGCCGCCGCCCGAAACGCCTGTGACGCAGGTGAACACGCCCAGTGGAATCTCTGCGGTGAGGTTTTTTAGATTGTTGGCGCGGGCCCCTTTCACCTTGATGGAGCGAGCGTGATCAACCTTGCGGCGCTTATGCGGAATGGGCACTTGCTGTAGCCCTACGAGATATTGACCCGTCAGCGAGGCGGGATTGCGCATCACCTCATCAGGAGTGCCTTGCGCCACGATGTGGCCGCCGTTCACACCAGCACCGGGGCCAATATCAAGCACATAATCCGCTAGCCTGATGGCATCCTCATCATGTTCCACCACGATCACGGTGTTGCCAAGATCACGCAAGTGGGTGAGGGTTTGCAGCAGGCGGGCATTGTCGCGCTGGTGCAGGCCGATCGATGGTTCATCCAGCACATAGAGCACTCCCGTAAGGCCAGAGCCGATTTGGCTGGCCAGCCGGATGCGCTGGCTTTCACCACCCGACAGCGTGCCAGAGACGCGGCTGAGCGAGAGGTAATCCAGACCCACATCAACGAGGAATTTTAAACGGTCACGGATTTCTTTGAGAATGCGCACCGCGATCTCATTTTGCTTCGCGGTGAGTTTGGATGCGAGTGTGCCGAACCATTGATCGGCTTGGCGGATAGAGAATTGCGAAACTTGGCCGATGTGCAGTTGATCAATCTTAATCGCCAAGGTTTGCGGCTTGAGGCGGTAACCTTTGCAAGTCTGGCATTCATGGTCTGACTGATATTGCGACAGTTCTTCGCGCATCCATTCAGAATCCGTCTCGCGCCAGCGCCGTTCGATATTGCCGATCACACCTTCGAAGGCCTTTTTGTTTTTATAGGTGCGCAAGCCATCATCATAAGAGAAGGTGACTTCTTCTTCGCCTGTGCCGTTCAAGATCACATCACGGATTTTTTTGGCTAAGTCTTTCCACGGCGTGGTCATGGAAAATTTATAGTGCTTGGCAAGGGCTTCGAGTGTTTGCGTGTAATAGGGCGACGTAGCACCCGTCTTGGCCCAAGGGGCAATGGCTCCATCGCGCAGAGAGATGGAGCCATCAGGCACCACCATGTCTGGTTCAAACTTTAATTCAGTGCCAAGGCCATCACAAGCGGGGCAGGCCCCGAAGGGGTTATTGAAGGAGAAGATTCTGGGCTCAATCTCATCAATGGTGAAGCCTGAAACCGGGCAGGCGAAGCGCTGCGAGAACATCACGCGCTCATGGGTTTCATTGGCGCTTTTGTTGGCGCTGTCTTCCTTGGTTTGCGATGGCGGCAAAGGCTTGTCGGCGAATTCGGCTATGGCCAGGCCATCGGCGAGCTTCAATGCGGTTTCGAAAGAGTCTGCCAAACGTGTGGCGAGATCGGCTTTTACCACAAGGCGGTCCACCACCACGTCAATGTCGTGTTTATATTTTTTGTCCAGAACGGGAACTGCGTCGATCTCATAAAACTGGCCATCCACTTTGACGCGTTGGAAGCCCTTTTTTTGATAATCGGCGAACTCCTTTTTGTATTCACCCTTGCGGCCGCGCACCACGGGGGCCAGCAAATATAGCCGCGTGCCTTCGGGCAGGGCCAAAGTGCGGTCAACCATTTGCGCGACACTCTGCGCTTCAATAGGCAAGCCTGTAGCGGGCGAATAGGGAATGCCGACGCGGGCATAGAGCAGGCGCAGATAGTCATAGATCTCGGTCACCGTGCCAACGGTGGAGCGTGGGTTTTTGCTGGTGGTTTTTTGCTCGATGGAAATGGCAGGCGAGAGGCCGTCAATCTGATCCACATCAGGCTTTTGCATCATCTCTAAAAATTGGCGCGCATAGGCCGAGAGCGATTCCACATAGCGGCGCTGGCCTTCGGCATAGATAGTGTCGAATGCGAGGGACGACTTGCCGGAACCCGACAGGCCCGTGAACACGATGAGTTTGTCGCGCGGCAGCTCCACCGAGATATTTTTCAGATTGTGCTCGCGGGCACCTTGAACAGTGATGACTCGTTTATATGACATGATGCCTTGACTAGAATAAAACGGGAACACATTCAATAACTGTTGCATTATGGCAGGCGATACGCCGATCAAGTGCCAGCAGTTTGAGGATGTCCACAGTGATTCTTGCTGCGTGAGGTTGGGGTAAGACGATATATGGGTACGCAAGCGGTGTTGCGCCAGATCTTTGGCTTTGAAGAGTTTCGACCGGGCCAGAAAGAGGTGGTGGATAGCCTTATGGCGGGGCGCAATGTGTTGGCGGTAATGCCCACAGGTTCGGGCAAATCACTGTGCTATCAGGTTCCAGCCTTGACGATGGGTGGTCTTGCCGTGGTAGTTTCGCCTCTGGTGGCCCTGATGCAAGACCAAGTGGCCGCGCTGAAATTGGCGGGGGTTGAGGCAGAAACCATCAACTCGTCCGCGTCTCGCGAAGACAATGTTGAAATCTGGCGGCGCGTGGCTGCGGGAGAGGTGAAGATTTTGTATCTGGCCCCCGAGCGTCTGATGACGACGCAGATGATTTCGGCCTTGAAGAAATTGGATGTTCGGCTGATTGCGGTTGATGAGGCCCATTGCATTTCACAATGGGGCGCTTCGTTCCGGCCAGAATATGATGCCCTGCAAAACATCGCCCGTGAATTTCCCGGTGTGCCAATTGGGGCATTTACCGCAACGGCTGATCAATCAACGCGACAAGATATTGTGAACAAGATGTTCAGCGGCAAAGCAGATGAATATGTCGCAGGTTTTGATCGACCCAACATTCAGCTGGGTGCATCGCCAAAGAATGACACCAAGGGACAAATTTTGGAATTTCTCTCCGATCATAAGAATGAGAGCGGTATTATTTATTCACTGTCTCGCAAAAGCACCGAGGAATGGGCCGCGCATTTGAAGGCCAAGAGTTTTCGTGCCATTGCCTATCATGCGGGGCTTTCGCCTGAAGTTCGAGCCGACAATCAAAACTTATTCATGACGGAACCTGCGGTGATTGTGTGCGCCACAATCGCCTTTGGTATGGGTATTGATAAGCCGGATGTTCGCTTTGTGCTTCATGCTGATCTGCCATCATCACTCGATGCTTATTACCAAGAGATTGGCCGCGCCGGACGCGATGGTGAACCAGCCCATGCGCAAATGTTTTATGGCCAGCAAGATATTATGATGCGCCGCCGCTTTATCGATGATGAAGATGGCGGCGAAGAACGGCGTAGGCGTGAGTTGCAGCGGCTGGAAGCGCTGGTGGCTTATGCCGATTCATCTTCATGTCGGAGGCAAGTTTTGCTGAGCTACTTCGGCGAGGATTCTGCGCCTTGTGGCAATTGCGATATGTGCCTTGATCCAGCAGAGAAGATTGATGGCACGGTGGATGCGCGCAAGGTGATTGAAGCTATCCTGCAAACGGGCAGTCGCTTTGGTGCGGGTTATCTAGCCGATGTGTTGCTGGGTCAGGTGACGGATAAGGTGCAAAGTTCCGGCCATTCCAAATTATTGGTATTTGGCTTGGGCAAGGATCACAGCCGCACCCATTGGCAATCCATAACGCGACAGATGGTGGCCGCCGGTTTACTCAAGAAAAATGATGATGGCTTTGGCGGCATCGTTTTAACACAGCGCGGCCAATTGTTGATCAAAGGCGAAGGTGAATTCAAATATCGCGCTGAAGCTATTCGCGTGACGCGCAAAGACAAGAAGGCGGCAGCAGTCGCGAAGATTGATCCGCGTTCGCAGGATCTGTTGCAGGTGCTGAAGGCGTTGCGTTCGAAACTTGCAACCAAGAAGCGTGTTCCGGCTTATGTCATTTTCTCAGATCGCAGCCTGATCGATATGGCAGAGAAAGTGCCGCTCACCAAATGGGACTTTGCTGAAGTCCACGGTGTGGGCGATGCCAAGCTGGAGCAGTTTGGCGAGATATTCTTGGCCGCGATTTCTGGCTTTATTTCATCAACTGTTTAGCACTTCACCCACCGCCATAACTTGATTTTCGCCATAGCCGTTAAAATGCGTAAGGGTGGAGATGCCGTAAGCGCCGAGCATACCGAATTCTACAAAGTCGCCGTCTTGCAGATTGCTGGGAAGATCGAGACGGTGGGGCAGCACGTCGATGGGATCGCAAGTTGGGCCGAAGACTTTCCAGCTTTTCACTGGGCCTTCGAAGACTTTGCCGTTACGAATGGCGCGCACCGGGGGCTTTAATTCCGGCACTTGCCAGTATTCCATCAGGCCACCGTAAACGCCGTCATTGATGAAAATGTCATCGCCATCGGTACATACCAATTTCACACAAGTAAGCAGTGACATGCAACCAGCTACAAGGCCGCGACCTGGTTCACACTCAAGTTCAGGTAACGGCGAACCCGCGAAATGTTGATCGCGGGCCACTTCAATGGCTCGGAAGTAAACATCAGGCTCTGGCGCTTTTGAGTATTCGTAATCGGCGGGGAATCCGCCGCCAACATTCAGTTTCGTGATGGTGACATTGGCGTACTTGGCAATGCGGGCGGCGGCTTCAATATGACGCGCATAAGTTTGCGGGTCTTTGGATTGGCTGCCGGGATGGAAGGTCAGCATGGGAATGAAGCCCAACGCCTTCACTTTTTTCAATAATTCTATAGCGATATGCTCTGGTGCTCCGAACTTGGTTGAAAAGTCATGCGCAGATGCGCCGCGATCTCTGGGCAATACAAGGCGCACCGCGATTTCAATGTTACGGTCAACGCCCACGATATCGGTGATCTTCGCCAGTTCCTCTTTGCAGTCGACGCAAAAGCGGCGGCAACTAAATTCTTTATAAGCACGCTCAATCTCGCGGCGCGACTTGACGGGATTGTGATAGTGAAAATGCGCTTCGGGCTGGATTGAATGAACCAATTCCATTTCAGGCACGGATGCCACGTCCCAGGACTTCAACCCCGCTTTAACCAGTGTGGCAACAACTTCACGCGAAGGGTTGGCCTTCACTGCGAACGACGTTTCTCCTTTAAAATCTCTCATAAAAAGTTCTGCCCGCATGGTGAGAGCAGCGGCTGAAAAACAGAAAATTGCAGTTTCCCCATCGAGATTTTTGGAAAGTGCGGCCGCATTGGCTGGGATGGCAGTGGTTGGCATTTTGTAATCTATTCCATGTGTTGCCGAAGCAGCATTCTCCCTACATAATGCCTGAACTGCAAGTTTATTTGAGGAAGTTTGTGTGATGCGATTGAAGTTTATTTTAGGCGTGGCTTTATGGATTCTGGTGGGGCCCGCTTTGGCTGATCCCACTTATTTGCCGCTCAATCGGCCTGAGATGCTGATGAGTTTTGCGCCATTGGTCAAGCGCACAGCACCTGCTGTGGTGAATGTTTATGCCAAAACTATTGAACGCCAGCAGCAAACTCCGTTTGATGATCCATTTTTCAAACAGTTTTTTCCGCAGCTGCAATTGGGGCCGCCGAAAGAACGGGTAGCCAATTCTTTGGGTTCAGGCGTGATTGTAGACGGCAATGGCATCATCGTCACCAACAACCATGTGATTAAAGGTGCCACCGATATTCGTGTGGTGTTGGCTGATAAACGCGAGTTTGCGGCAAAAGTCGTTGTGGCCGATGAAAAGACAGATTTGGCAGTGTTGCGCATTGATGTGGCGGAAGAAAATTTGCCAAGTTTGACCTTAGCTAATTCTGATAATTTGGAGGTGGGAGATTTGGTTTTGGCCATTGGTAACCCATTTGGTGTGGGCCAAACTGTGACGAGCGGCATAATCTCGGCCTTGTCACGGACCAATGTGGGTGGCAGTGATTACCAGTCGTTCATCCAGACTGACGCGGCCATTAATCCCGGCAACTCTGGCGGTGCTTTGGTGAATATGCGCGGTGAGTTGATTGGGATTAACTCCATGATTTTTTCACGCAGTGGCGGATCGGTGGGATTAGGGTTTTCCATTCCAGCCAATTTGGTGGCCATTGTGGTGCAGTCGGCTGAGAGCGGGCAGAAAATCGTGCGGCCTTGGATGGGGGGAGAGTTTCAGAATGTGTCGCAAGATATCGCCGATGCACTGGGATTGGCGCGGCCTGAAGGCGTGATGATTATTGCGCTTAATCCACTGAGCCCTTTGGCCAAAGCAGGCATGACGACGGGTGATGTGATTATGGCGATGGACGGAAAAACACTCGAAAACGCACAGGAACTCAATTACTTACTGGGTGTTTCTCATGTAGGAGATGCAAAGCTTATTGAATATCGGCGCGACACGCAAACGAGGCAGGTGGCGATTTTACTGGTTGCAGCGCCAGAAACGGTGAAACGGCAAGATACGATCATTGATGGCCGCAATCCATTTTCGGGCATTATTGTCGCCAATCTTTCACCTGCGGTGGCAGATGAACTGGGTTTGATTGCGTCCGCAACTGGTGTGGTGATCACCAATGTGAAAGATGGATCAGGACAGCAGTTTTTTGCCAAGAATGATATTTTGCGCCAAGTGAACGGGGTTCCCATTGACAGTGTGGAAACGTTGAAGCGTGTCTTACAACTTCCGTCGCACGGTTGGACGGTTTCATTGCAACGCGGCGGGCAGAACCTTTATGTTAGGCTGGGCTGATGGTGAGCCTGTTTGAGGCGGCAGGCTTAGACAAAGAGGGCCCGCGCCCACTGGCTGATCGCTTGCGGCCAACACGCCTTGCTGATGTGGTGGGTCAGGATCACATCGTTGGGCCTGACGGCACTCTTACCAAAATGTTGGCATCGGGGCGCATTCCTTCGATTATTTTGTGGGGGCCACCGGGCACGGGCAAGACGACAATTGCAAGGTTGCTGGCGGGCGAAACCGGGTTGGCGTTTGAGCAGATGTCGGCGATCTTTTCAGGTGTAGCGGACTTGAAGAAGGCCTTTGAACAGGCGCGAATGCGGCGCATGCAGGGGCGCGGAACACTTCTGTTTGTGGACGAAATTCACCGCTTCAACAAAGCCCAGCAAGACGGGTTTTTGCCTTATGTTGAAGATGGCACGATAACTCTAGTTGGTGCCACGACGGAAAACCCCAGTTTTGAGTTGAATGGCGCTTTGCTGTCTCGGGCGCAGGTGTTGGTGCTTCATCGCTTGGATGAGGGCGCACTTTCGGGCCTGCTTGACCGAGCGGCCATGTTTGAGAAGCGCTCTGTGCCACTAGATGCTGATGCCCGCGCAGCACTTGTTGGCATGGCCGATGGCGATGGGCGCTATTTTTTGAACCTTGTTGAAGAAATTTTTGCAGCAATACCTGAAGGTGCAACGGCGATTGGTGCAGCAGACTTGGGCAAGATTACCGCCAAGCGCGTGCCGCTCTATGACAAGGCGGCAGATGGTCATTACAATCTGATTTCGGCCTTGCATAAATCAGTGCGCGGCTCTGATCCTGATGCTGCTCTTTATTGGTTGGCGCGCATGTTGGCGGCGGGCGAAGACCCATTGTTTCTGGCCAGGCGCATTGTGCGCATGGCGATTGAAGATGTGGGGCTGGCTGACCCTCAGGCGGTGCAACAGGCGCTAGCTGCGAAAGACGCTTACGACTTTCTGGGTTCGCCGGAAGGTGAGTTGGCATTGGCGCAAGCGATTGTTTATGTGGCTTCTGCGCCAAAATCCAATGCGATAACTTTGGCATATGGGGCGGCAACTGCGTCGGCGCGCGAGACCGGGTCGCTCATGCCGCCGAAACACATTCTCAACGCGCCCACCAAGCTGATGAAGCAACAGGAATATGGCACAGGCTATCTCTATGATCATGATCAGCCAGACGCTTTTTCAGGGCAGGACTATTTCCCAACTGAAATGGGGCGGCGGAAATTTTATGAGCCGGTGGAGCGTGGCTTTGAGCGCGATATTCAAAAGCGGCTGGATTATTGGGCGAAGCTGCGGATGACCAAAAAATAAAAAAGCCGGAGCAAGATTGTTCCGGCTTTTTCGTTTAAGCAGGGTGCAAATTATTTGCCGCGTGAGGCGTCCACGCTGTATGGGCCCGCACCTGCGGCTGCCAAATAGAGGAATATGAAGCAGAAGAGGACGGCAGCTTCACCTTGGTTGATCATTGGGAAAATGGTGCCGGACATGCCGACGTGTGCCATCCAAAAAGCCACTGCCATCTCGCCAGCAAGGATGAAGGCGGTGATGCGGGTGAAGGCACCGATGATGATCAGCACACCGCCAACAAGCTCTAGAATTCCGGTAACGGTGGTCATCGTTCCCATTTGTGCATACATGCCAGCCATCTGGTCGTTAATGGGGAAGTGAAGCAATTTTGACGTGCCGTGTTCCAAGAACATCAGGCCAGTGACGACGCGCAACAGAGCATGGAGTTGGGGTTGCCAGGTTATGGGGATAATGCCATTAATCATAGAAACTGTTCCTTGGTTAAGGTTACGATATTTCATATGTAATTACAAAAATTACATATTTCAAGGCTAATTCCTCTTTCCATTCGCAAAATCCCTCTGCTATAGGCGGCGGCAAGTAAGGAAGCCCGCAGGGGCAGTGACGCTGCTAACGCGGACGTGGTGAAATTGGTAGACACGCAGGATTTAGGTTCCTGTGGGGTAACCCGTGGGGGTTCAAGTCCCTCCGCCCGCACCAGCAGCACTGCACCAGATTATTTGAGAGTGAAGAGAACATGCAAGTTACAGAAACACTGAACGCTGGCCTGAAGCGCGAATTTAAAGTGGTGGTTGCCGCTGCGGATTTGAACAAGGATTTAGACGCCAAGTTGAAAGACATTGCTGGCAAAGCCCAGATCAAGGGCTTCCGTCCCGGCAAAGTGCCTGTGTCGCATGTGAAGAATCTTTATGGCAAATCCGCCATGGCCGAAGTGATTCAAGAAAAAGTGGACGCGCAATCGCGCCAAGTTTTTGCTGATCGCAAATTAAAGCCAGCCTATGCGCCAGACGTGAAGCTGCCTGACGACGAAAAAGAAGTGAATGATGTGATCGCGGGCAAGGCTGATCTTTCCTTCACCGTGGCTTCCGAAATCGTTCCGGAATTTGAAGTGAAGGACTTCTCAGGCTTAGAGCTTAATAAGCACGTTGTGACTCATGAGGACGCCCATCTCGATGAAGCATTGAAAAACCTTGCTGACCAGGCCAAGAATTTTGAAGCCAAAGCCGAGGGTTCCCCAGCGGCCACGGGCGACCGCGTAACGATAGATTTCGTGGGCGCGATTGACGGTGTTGAATTTGATGGCGGCAAAGGCAACGACATTCCATTGGAAATAGGCTCTGGCCAATTCATTCCGGGCTTCGAAGAGCAACTCACAGGTGCCAAGGCTGGTGACGATGTGACGGTGAAGGTCACCTTCCCAGCCAATTATGGTTCAGCCAATCTTGCGGGCAAAGACGCCACTTTCGCCGTCAAGGTAAAGGGCGTGGAACAACCCGCCGAGAGCAAGATCGACGAAGAGTTTGCCAAGAAGGTGGGCTTTGAAGATCTGGCCAAATTAAAAGATATGGTGAAAACCTCATTGGATCGTGAGCATGGGCAACTCACGGCGATGAAGTTGAAGCGTGATGTTCTTGACGCGATGGATAAGCAATACAGCTTCGAACTTCCGCAGAAGCTGGTGGATGGTGAATTCGAAACCATCTGGAAGGCGCTTGAGCAAGAAATGCAAAAGGCGTCCAAAAGCTTTGCTGATGAAAACACCACAGAAGAAAAAGCCCGCGCTGACTATCACAAAATTGCCGAACGTCGCGTGCGCCTTGGCCTGGTGCTGGGCACCATTGGCGAACAGCAGAGTGTTACAATCACTGATCAAGAATTGCAGCAAGCGTTGATTTCTCGCGCACGCCAATTCCCCGGACAAGAAAAACAGGTGTTTGATTTCTACCGCACCAATCAGAATGCGCTGCTTGAACTGCGCGGGCCAATTTTCGAACAGAAGGTTGTTGACCTTATTGTGGGCAAAGCCAAGGTGACAGACAAAACCGTTTCGCGTGAAGACTTGCGCAAAATGGTTGAAGACGAAGACACCGAGGCTTAATTTTTCATTCCTTGAATGGCAAAGCGGCGGGCCTTTGGGTTCGCCGTTTTTGTTTTGGGGCGTGATCTCTTTTCATTGAATCCAGCACCCGAAAACCCGTCATCCCCGCGAAGGCGGGGATCCAGCTCATTCACAAGCTCTGAACCCATTCCTAGCTGGGCCCCTGCCTGCGTAGGGGTGACGGAGCGGTTTGGTTTACGTTATCGCTGCCTTAAGTCTTTTTCGCTCGCTTAGGCTTTGCCTTGGCTGCGGCCTCCAGTGGGGCCACCATTTTTTCATAGAGGCCAAACAAATGCTCCACCCGATCGCGCTCAGAGGCAAAGGGGGCTTTGCGGTAAAGCCGATCAACGGCCACATCGAGGGCTTGGTGGGCCTTGCGCAAATTGGGCGGCATAAGGTCAGGGTCATAAAGATCAGCCAAGGTAGAATTGGGCCAAGCGGCACGCGCGTCCAACACCGCCTGCGCCAATTCGGATATCTTAGCCTCTTGCTCGGGTGACATAATGGGCCATGGGAACGTGTTGTAGACGAGGCCGATAGAATAGCGATAATCACTTTTTAAGCGACCGCCGATGTGTCGCAACCATGCCATGTGCATGGCGGAGGTGAGAATGCCAAAATGATTTTTTGAAGCGTTCTCGACTGCATTTGTTGCATCACTTGGAATTGTTGGTACGTCCAACCAGCCGATTGCCGCATAATATCTGCGCTCCGAGCTAACCCTCGGAACTACCAGAAATGTTGAAGTTGGAATAAAACCTCCCTCAAGTAGCGTTGGCGTCAGAGCTAACTTTCTGGTAGCGGTCTTTTTGCTTGCTAATCTAAAGGTGCGTACGTTTTTTATTCTGTCAGCTACGTGCGGCATCGCACGAAGTTCTTCAGGCGAAGCATTTTCTAAAAATAGAATCCAACGCATTTTATTGTTTAGAAATTCGTCCGCACCTAAATATGGGCGTAAGAATTTTGCTGCTAGTGGCTCAATCTTTAGAAATGCCGATTTTTCCTCACCGCGAAAAATTAAATGGCCTTCGTCGGTCGATTGTGCGCCGCGCAACATTTGGGGTCTGTCGCTGAGGGGAATAATTGAATCAATAACGACCACGTGGCGATTTTTTAGGTTTGAAGCATCCACCAAATATGCGGTTAGCGCCCCATGTTGGCTCTCAACCGGGTCACCCTTGATGTCGCCATAAGAAAATAACCGCTTCACAGCTGGTTCCATATCAGCCCGTGCCAGTCCAATGATCACCACATGCACATGGGCCACGCCTCGCGCTTCAGAACCCCACGCAAAAGTGCGATGGGCAAATGCGATTTCCAACTTAAAGCGATCAAACAACAAGGGCCAAAGTTGCGCCACTTGTTCGCCCTGGGTAATGGAATTGGTGGCAACGAAGGCAATCTTGGCGCGGCCTTCATTGGCATAAGCACCCGCTTTCAAAAACCAAGCGCCAACATAATCCAGTGAACCCGCCTTGCCGGATTTATGGCCAATCACTTCTGCCATTTGCAAGCGCTGCGCGGGTGATTGATAGCTCTGGCCAATAAACGGCGGGTTGCCCAGCACATAGGAACAATCCATGGCTGGCAGCAGCGTGTTCCAATCCGTCTCCAGCGCATCGGCATGTTTAATATGCGGTGATTTTTTCAGCGGAATGCGGATGAAGGTTTGGCCAAACTCTAGGCTGAGCTGGTTGTTCATGATGTGATCCATCATCCACATGGCCACTTCGGCAATGCGGGCGGGGAATTCTTCAAACTCGATGCCGTAAAACTGATCCACATCCAGCGCGGAAATTTGCGTCACACCAATGTCACGCTGACCAAGCGGGTTTAATTCGCGCAGCACTGATAATTCCAGCTCGCGCAATTCACGGTAAGCAATAATCAAAAAATTGCCGCAGCCACAGGCTGGGTCAAGAAAGGTCAGCTTGCCAAGACCTTGGCGAAACGCCTCCAAGCCTTGTGCCCGCCCGCGCTTCAAGTCCTTCGCCTTCGCAAACTCGGTTTTCAAATCATCCAAGAACAGAGGCCCGATCACTTTCAGGATGTTCTTCTCCGTCGTGTAATGCGCGCCTTTTTTGCGGCGCTCCTTGGCATCCATCACCGATTGAAACAGCGAGCCGAAAATGGCAGGCGAAACTTTGGCCCAGTTAAAGTTGCAAGCTTCAATCAGTGTTTCGCGCAACTGCGCCGTGAAGGGAACAATGCGCAAATTCTCGGCAAATAATTCGCCATTCACATAAGGAAATTTATTCAAATCCTCATCAAGGTTTGTATTGCGTGCATTTTCTGGCGTGTTGAGCACTTCAAAGATTTGCGCAAGAATGGGCCCTGTGTCAGAGCCGTCTTCGCGGGTTCGATTTTCAATGAAATCCAACATCATGTCGCGCGGCTCAAATATACCGGTGTCATCAGCAAATAACATGAACACCAGCCGCACCAGAAAGCGCTCTAAGTCATGACCCTTATAACCGGAGGCCTCCAACTCATCATGGATAGTGCCCATCAATTCTGAGGCTTGGATGTTAACCGGGTCTTGATCCTTGAAAACACGCTGCTCGCGGCCAGAGATAAAATTGAACAGCTCAATCTTGTTAGGGAACCTCTGATTTAATGTCTTGCTGAATTTGCATTGATGTGATTCTTCTGTGTCGGAGGATTTTCCGATGCGGCAGATGACATTTTCGAATT
>JAYVOQ010000067.1:0-25132 GCA_043757845.1 Hyphomicrobiales bacterium
CGCCCTTTAATACTTATACCAACGACGGCTTGCCACCGGGACCAATAGCCAACCCCGGCAAAGCAGCCATAGAAGCAGTGTTAGAACCCGCCAAAGCCAACTATCTTTACTTCGTGGCCAACGGCAAAGGCGGCCACGCTTTTGCCGCCACTTTGGAAGAACATAATACCAATGTAAAAAAGTGGCGGGCCCAGAATGGCGAAGTGGACGCATCAGTCCAACCCGCCGCCGCGGCTGCAGTGAATGTAGCGGCACCAGCAGCCTCGGTTGTGGTTACACCAACAGCGGCAGCGCCAGCAGACGCTGGTCAAAGAAAAATTCCGATTCCAAAACTCAAGAAGCCCAAACCTTAATGTCCATTTCTTCGATGACGGGCTTTGCCCGTGTGAACGGCCATGCGGCTGAAGCCACTTGGGTGTGGGAAGCCAAAAGTGTGAACAGCAAAACCTTTGATGTGCGCCTGCGCTTGCCCGCAGGGCTAGAGCATCTTGAAGCGCCTGTGCGCCAAGCTTTGTCTAAATCTTTTAAACGCGGCAGTTTGCAGGTGAATTTAACGCTGCAAAGCCAGACTGAAAAAGAACAGATCAGCATCAACCAAGAAGTGTTGCAGCAATATCTCGCTGTGGCCAAAGGGTTGCAAGATGAGTTGGGCGCGGCACCCTTTCAAATTGAAGGGCTGTTGGCTTTGCGCGGCGTGGTGGAGGCCAAAGCAGCGGCCCGTAGTGAAGAGCAGCAGGTCACACTGGATTTGGCGTTGATGGCATCATTGGGCAGCGTGGTAGCAGGATTGTCTGAAGCCCGCAAAGCGGAGGGTAAAAGTCTGGCCGCGGTTCTGACCGCGCAGTTAGAACACATTGAGCGCCTTTACGCTGCGGCTGTTTCCAACCCGTCACGCCAACCCGAAGCCATCAAATTGCGGATAAAGGCGCAAGTGGCGCAGCTCATCGACATTGCCAAACTGGATGAAACGCGACTGGCGCAAGAAGCAGCCCTGTTGATGACACGCGCAGATATTCAAGAAGAGTTAGACCGCCTGGCCGCGCATATTGGTGCAGCACATGCACTTTTGAAGTCCAGCGAACCCATTGGTCGGAAGTTTGATTTTTTGGCTCAAGAGTTTAACCGCGAAGCCAATACACTGTGCTCAAAAGCCAGTGATTCCAGCTTGACGGCGATTGGCCTCGATCTCAAAACCGTCATCGACCAAATGCGTGAGCAGGTTCAAAACATTGAGTAAGATTACAACCAAAATTGTAGTGCCGCGCCGTGGCCTTTTGTTTGTGATGTCTTCACCTTCAGGTGCGGGAAAAACCACACTTTCGAAAATGTTGTTGGCCGCAGACAAAGATATTTCGCTATCAATTTCAGTGACTACCCGTAGCCCGCGGCCAGGCGAAATTGGCGGCCGTGACTATAGTTTCATTTCCAAAACACGATTCGAAGAAATGGTGGCCGGTCAAGAATTGTTGGAATGGGCTTCAGTATTTGGCAACCTTTATGGCACGCCTAAAGCGCCAGTCGAGAAGGCCCTACTTGAAGGGCGCGATGTGTTATTTGATATTGATTGGCAGGGCACACAACAACTGGCCCAAGCAATGGAAGATGATTTGGTGCGCTTGTTTATTTTGCCGCCCGATGCCGAAACCTTGCATGATCGTTTAATCAATCGCAAGCAAGATACAGCCTCAGTTGTGGCCAAACGCATGGCCGAAGCGCCGCGTGAACTCAGTCACTGGGCAGAATATGACTATGTGATTATCAACAACGATATGACCATTGCTCTCGCCGATGTTATGGCTATTTTGAAAGCCGAAAGACTAAAGCGCAAGCGTCAGGTTGGTTTGACTGAGTTCGTGAGGGCGATGACGCGAAAGCTTTAAAGCTCCAAGGCCAGCCTTGCGAAGTCTTCCACTCGCAGTTCCTCAGCGCGCGCTGTCGGTGCAATACCAAGTTTGCTCAAGACTTCTTCAGAGTTAGGAAACACACTCTTCAAACTTTGTCGTAGCATTTTTCGGCGTTGCCCAAAGCCTGCTGCTGTTACGCGCTCCAAAGATTTTTGCGAACACGCGGGTTCACATTTTGAACGGGGCAACAGCTGCACAATGCTGGATGTGATCTTTGGTGGTGGCGTGAAGGCGCTGCGGTTCACATCAAAAAGCTTCTTCACTTCGCAGCGCCACTGGCAAACAATCGAAAGCCGACCGTAAGCTTTAGTGCCGGGCTGCGCCACAATGCGTTCCGCCACTTCCTTTTGAAACATCAGCGTAAGCGACTGATACCACGGTGGCCAAGCCTCTGATGACAGCCAGGCAATTAACAAAGCGGTGCCGATATTGTATGGCAAGTTAGCGATTATTTTGGTGGGGCCTTGAACGAGCTTGGCCATATCAACGCTGAGGGCATCTCCCTCAATCACTTGCAGTCGTTCCGGATAATGCACGGAAATCTCAGCCAGCGCGGGCAGCGCACGCCAGTCGCGCTCAATCGCCACAACTTTGCTGGCCCCTTCCGCAAGCAGCGCACGCGTCAAACCGCCCGGCCCCGGGCCCACTTCAATGATGCTAAAACCTTCAAGCGGGCCAGCCGCACGCGCGATGCGTCTGGTGAGATTGAGGTCGAACAAAAAATTCTGCCCCAGCGCTTTGTTGGCGGCAAGTCCATGTGCTTGGATCACATCGCGCAGCGGCGGCAAGCCATCATCACTCATGCCTGCTTGGCCATTTGCGCGGCCAACCTTATGGCGGCGATCAAACTATCAGGCCTGGCCATACCCGTTCCCGCAAGGCTAAGGGCAGTTCCATGATCGGGCGAGGTGCGAATGAAAGGCAAACCCAACGTAACATTCACCCCACCATGAAAATCCAGGGTCTTCGCGGGAATGAGGGCTTGGTCATGATACATGCACAAGATGGCATCATAAGTGGCGCGGGCTTCCGCGTAAAAAGACGTATCGGCCGGCAAAGGGCCTGCAACCTGAATGCCCATCATGCGCAACTGGCTGATTGCGGGTTGGATAATCAATCGGTCTTCATCACCCATTGCACCATTTTCACCGGCATGGGGATTAAGGCCGGTGACAGCAAGCCGTGGGGTTACCACGCCAAAATATTTTTGCAGGGCTTTGGCAACGATGACGCCTTGGGAAACGATGGCCTCTTGCGTTAACAGCCTCGGCACATCTTTAAGGGCCACATGAACGGTGATAGGCACGGCTCGTAAATCTTCGGCCACCAACATCATCACATCGGTAACATCATGGCCTTTTTCGCGGGCCACGGTTGCCAAAAAATCTGTGTGGCCCTGATGTTTGAAACCCACTGCATACAGCGCATCTTTTTGAATGGGGTTGGTGATCATGGCGCAAGCGCGGGCATCCATGCACATGGCGGCCGCAGCTTTGATCACATCAATCACAAACTGAGAGTTGCGCGTATCAATCCATGCCGCACGCGAAGGCTTTGGCAGGGGCACATGCAAAATAGGCAAAGCCCGCGCAAAAACCTGTTGCGCTTCAGCCGGGGTATCAATGGTCACAACGGGAACGGCAAGCCCCACCGCTTCTGTGCGAACCATAAAATCTGCGGCATCGGCAATCAGAAAGAAGGCGCAATCAGGTTGCTGCCTTGTGGCCGCCCAAGCCTTTGCGGTTATTTCAGGCGCAATGCTGGCGGGCTCACCACCCGTGATAACAAGAGGTGAAGGCAAACTCATTGGGCATAAGCCGGATCTTTGTATTCAATGATGGCTCCCTTACGCAAGATGGCCACATATTTCTGTTCCACCGCCGAGAATTTGTCATTCAACGCCAGATTTTCAACTTGCTGGCGAGTGGGCATTTGAGCGTTAATTTTCGGCGGCACAATCATGCGATTTCCGCAATAAGCCAATAATTGAATTCCCTTAGGATAGCGCATCGGCCCCAAAGCATGGCCAAGGCCACGTTGTTGAATTTGTGCCAACATGGGTGGTGGTAGCTTGCGCGAATCCGCTTCAATTTTCCGGCCAATTTGCACGTTGAAAATTCCTGATGTGGCGGCCTTTATGCCATTGCATGACGAAAGCTTCTGCGCCACTTGGCCGGCTTCAATCGCACGCGATTGCAGCAGCTGCGCGTCATTGCCATCCACCGGAAAATTGATTTCCTGCAAACTGATAACTTTCACAGGTTGACGGCGCGGATCAGATTCAAGTTTAGCAACTTTGCCATTTATTTCGGCTTTGATCGCGTTAAGTTTCTTATCAACATCGGCAGGCTCAACCGCAACCTTTTCATGATACTTCACTTGCAACAAACGCCCAAAAGACATTTGTGCGGCCAGATATTGGCGCATCGTGTCCATCGAAATTCCGGCTGATGACAGTTTGCCAGCAAGGCCTGCCGCATCAGTCTTGATGCTTTGCGCCATAGACTTGAGGCGATCATCAATTTCTTTTGCGGTTGGGTCCATCTTGTTGGCTTTGGCTTCGTCAATTTTTATAAAGTCGTTGATTAAAGCGTTGGCTACGAGTTTGCGGGCCAGCCTTGCAGGATCGCGGTCTCCCAGAAGTGTGAGAAGCTTGATGCGTTGATCAATGTCAAAACCCGTAATGGCATGGTCATTAACCACTGCAATAACGCCTTGTTCGGCGTGCGCAGGCGCGACAAGCCCCGACATTAACAAGTAAAAAATGGGAATAAAGAATTTGATACGCATATCAGAACGCCGCATTAAACCCAGTTTTGCCCAATGTAGCAAATTCGATTGAAAGTAAAACCCTGTTATCGATCACTTTGCTGATTGAGTCTTCATTCCCAGAATAGTAGAATTTGAAGTTCATGCATTTACAGTCAAACTCAAAGCCGGCGGTTTTGCGGGTCATCACGCCTCTGGTAAAATCATAAGTCATGCCGCCAAATACGCTCCAGCCGTCCGATAAAATAATACGTGCATCATTTGAAACCCATTGTTCACGAAAGTTTCGCCCATAAGCAGGTTCAGCTTCGAAATCCAGATAGCTCACATTATTGGTGAACCTGTCAAAACTAAGGCTTGCAACAAATTCTTGGCGGTTAATGGCCGAGAAATCTTCTTTCACACGCGCTTCATAAGATAGGCTGAGAGCACTCCACGGCTGAAATAGAATTGCGCCAACCAGATCAGTCTCATTATCTGCAAGGCCAGAGCCATTCACAAAGCTATTCTGCCCCGCAATGTGAATAGATTGGCCCGCACTTGCACGAATGAAGCCACCATTTTTGGCGAACAGCGAATAGGTCACGCCAATGTCGGCATGGGTTCCGCCTTCATAGCGATCAAGACCCGTGAAACGATCTGCGAGGAAAAGGCTGGTATGATCATAATTAAGTGTAACAGAATCTTCGTTGCCAAAAGCATTGGTGCTGCCCTCATTGGCAGACGCCACAATGCGCAAAACCGGACTGATCACACTTTGGCCAAAACTGGTATCCGCAACAAAGGGCCAGCGCGCATCAAGCCCCACTTCTGGCAACACCCGTGCTGCCGTTTCTGACGAATAGCCCGTTGCTGAAGACACATCGGGCACTTTATTCGTCACCAAAATATCGCTGCGTAAATTAACAAACGGCGTGATGACTGTTCCACTATCACTATAAATTTGGTTATGCCAATTGATCTGGCTGGTGCCACGGGTTTGATCAAGCCCTTGATTAACGGTGGTGAAGGGCGTGGCCGTTTTAACGCGGTGCAGAGAATAGGCGTTCCAAGTGAAATCAAACTGTCCACCAAGCGGGGTATCACGCAAAATGGTTTCGCCAGTCACAAACGGCATGGCATAGGGCAATTGATCAGGATCGATAGCCGAGCTGAATGAACCAAAGTTCAGCATTTTAGCTGACACATAGGTTTGATCCCACAGCCCGGTGGCATAAGCATCATTCACAGTATAGGCGCGAGAGTCAAAGCCATAGCTGGAAGGGAACAATCGGTCTGAGGCGAAAGTGCCGTCCCAACCATACTGCCAATCAGGCCCAGCGTTGAAAGAACCGTGACTGTCAATTTCACCGCGCCAATCCTGGTCTTCAGGTGGCGCCAATTTGGTGAATTGGTGAACGCCGTATCCCCGTATATTATATCGGCCATTTTCGGTGGCCTGGCGCCATTCAACATCGGCAATGGGGCCTTGCTTAGTCGTCAAAATGGGGCGGAATGTAAGATCAGTTGAGGGCGTAATGGCCCAAAAATAAGGCGTCACTAAACCAAATCCGTAAGCTGGTTGAGACCTCACATCAAATGCCAAAAATCCCGACCGCCGTGTAACTGATGGATCTGGCATTTTCCAGTAAGGCAGGCCAAATACTGTTACATTATTGATTTTAAGACGCGGATTGATATGGGTCAGATCATGCGACTTGGTGTCGTGAGTGGTCTGGTCAGTCACCACTTCCCACAACGGGTGGCCATCACGGGTTTTGCAATCGCGGCACACGGTGTAATGGGCTTTTTCGTAGATGAAGATATTGCCGTGAACGCGCCTGACGAAAGGCGAAGTAATCACGCCATCATTATTCAGCAACGCCTGAATGTGACGGGCAAAACCATCGCGGAAGGCATTGTGCATGGCCATGGAGTCCGCATTCAGCACGTTGCCATTTGGCTCACGCAATACGATGGAGCCATTGGCATCGAATTCGCCGGTTTTTTGTTTGTAAACAACCTTTGTGGCCGTCAGCGTATAAGGCCCGAAAACCAAATTCACTTGGCCAGTGGCAATGCCAATTTGGGTTTTGGTGTCATAGGTAAATTGATCAGCGTCAACCACCACATGGGTGCCCTTGGGTGGATCGCTGGTGATGGGTGCAATAAGGGTCTTATTCTCGATGGCCAAGGCGGAGCTTGAGGCCAAAGCCAACAGTGAAAGGCCACAGCACAGCAGCAGCCCGCGAAGGCGTAAGCCTCCCCCAGCCAAGCTGTACCTATTCGCCTGGTTCCTCACTCGATCTTGACCTCACAATACGTTACGTCTTTGTAGCGAAATTCACGGATTTGGCAAACTGTTAACTGCGTGTAAATCCACAAAGGTTGCGGCTTCACAATTGGCTCTGTAGGCTTGGGCGGAATACAACTGGATTCGCAATGAAAATCAATTTTTTACCTAAACTTCCTGCCAACTTGCAACAGATCGGACTGATTATGGCTGAGGGGGCAAACTTGCCCTCTGGCGCAGCAGCCATAGATAAAGCCAGCGGCGGCAGAATAAGCCAAGCCATGAAGGCCGCCACTTTCACTGGGAAGCGTGATCAAGTGCTAGACATTGTGGCCCCAAGCAAAGGCGTTGATCGGTGCATTTTAATAGGTGCTGGGCCAAGCGCAGGCTTGAATTTGCGAGAGTTGGAATTGGCCGGTGGGCAATTGGCTGGGGCTTTGATGGCAGCCAAGGCACAAACGGCAAGCATTGAACTGGCGTTGGGAGCCAGCAAAGATGTGACCGCAGAAGCGGCCGCCGCTGCCATTGCTTCCGGAATGGCGCTGCGCAATTATCAGTTCAACATTTACAAAACCAAGAAGCCAGAATTCAAACCACTGGCAGAAGTGGGCATTGCAACCCCGCGTCACGAGGGCGCCAAGGCAGCATTCGCAAACGCACAGGCCGTGGTTGAAGGTGTGCATTTGGCGCGCAATCTGGTGAATGAGCCTGCCAATGTTTTGTATCCGGTTGAGTTTGCCAACCGCGCCAAGGCGCTCACGAGAGCAGGCGTCAAAGTGGGAATCCTAACGCCTGCACAAATGAAAAAACTGGGCATGGGCGCATTGTTGGGCGTGTCCCAAGGCTCCCCCTGTGAGCCGCGAATTGTGGTGATGCATTGGGATGGTGGTAAGAAGGGTGACAAGCCGATTGCCTTTGTGGGCAAGGGTGTAACCTTTGATACGGGCGGCGTTTCCATTAAACCGGGAGCAGGCATGGAGGACATGAAGGGCGATATGGGTGGCGCTGCTTGCGTTACGGGCCTGATGTTGACGTTGGCCAAACGCAAAGCCAAATGCAACGTCATCGGTGCCATTGGACT
Organism: Hyphomicrobiales bacterium; assembly: GCA_043757845.1. GTDB lineage: Bacteria > Pseudomonadota > Alphaproteobacteria > Rhizobiales > Aestuariivirgaceae > Aestuariivirga. The sequence goes on from JAYVOQ010000067.1 coordinate 8,027, forward strand.
TGTTGAAAACGCCATAGATGGCGCCGCCCAACGCCCGGGAGACATTGTAAAATCCATGTCCGGCCAAACCATTGCTGTGCTGAACACTGATGCCGAGGGCCGCCTAATTTTGGCTGATGTGTTGTGGTATGTGCAAGATCGCTTCAAGCCGAAATTTATGGTGAACTTGGCCACCTTAACCGGGGCCATTTTGGTGGCGCTGGGAAAGGAACATGCCGGGCTGTTTTCCAACAACGATGAACTTTCAACACGAATCACGGCGGCTGGTTTAGAAACTGGCGAGAAAGTGTGGCGCATGCCGCTGACCCCCGCCTATGACAAAATGATCGACAGCGACATTGCTGATATGAAAAACATCGGCGGTCGCTTGGCAGGCTCCATCACCGCCGCACAATTTTTACAACGCTTCGTGAACAAAGTGCCTTGGGCGCATCTGGATGTTGCAGGCACAGCCATGGATGCCGAGAAATCTGCCATCAACCAAAGCTGGGGTTCCGGCTGGGGTGTGCGCCTACTGAATAAGTTGGTTAGGGATCACTACGAAAAGTAAATGCTCAAAAGCCATTCAAATTTTGCATGGCTATGCTTGCAATTTTGAAAATGTAATTTCTTGAATTACAAATGATTGCTTCTTATATGTAATTGATGCGGTTACCAAATAACAACCGTAGAAATTTCAAAAAGGATAGCAAAATGAGCAAGTTATGGAACCCGGTTAAGATCGGCAAGTTGGAATTGAAGCATCGCTTGGGCTTGGCCCCAATGACGCGCAGCCGCGCCAAGCCAGATGGCACACCCGGTGACTTGGCCGCCGAATATTACGCCCAGCGCGCCTCACTTGGTCTGCTGATTTCCGAAGGGGTGCAGCCCTCAGATGACGGCCAGGGTTATACCACAACCCCCGGTATTTACACCGACGCGCATGTGAAAGGCTGGAAGAAGGTAACTGACGCTGTTCACAAAGCCGGTGGCCACCTCTATCTGCAGTTGATGCACGTCGGCCGCATCTCGCACCCTGATAATACACCACATCATCGCCAGCCCGTGGCCCCATCTGCGATCTCGGCTGATGCACCGATGTTCACGCCAACGGGCATGCAGAAAACCGTAACACCCCGTGCCCTCACCACCACCGAAGTGAAGCAGACGGTAAAAGATTTTGCCCATGCCGCAAAACGCGTTGTCGAAGCGGGCGCTGATGGTGTGGAAATTCACGGCGCTAACGGCTATTTGGTGCAGCAATTTTTTGCCCCCAACGCCAACACCCGAACCGACGAATACGGCGGCTCGATTGAAAATCGCGCACGCTTTGCCATTGAAGTTGCAAAGGCCGTCGCGGCGGAAATCGGTGCAGATCGGACGGGGATTCGCTTGTCGCCCTTGGGCAATTCAGGTGGCTTGGATGAAGGCCGAGAAGCTGCTGAACTTTACCGTTATCTTGTGGCTGAATTAAACAAGTTGAACCTTGCCTATCTGCACATTCTGCACACCGGCAATGAGCAATTGGTGCAAGATTTACGCAAATTGTGGACGCACGCTTTGCTGATCAATCGCCCTAATGCAACGCCTGATGATCTTGATCAAGACGTCAAAACTGGTTTGGCTGATTTGGTGCCCGTGGGCAAGTTGGCTCTGGCAAATCCAGATCTGGTGGCGCGTTTGCAAAAGAAAGCGCCACTCAACGCGCCAAACCCAGCAACCTTCTTCAGCCCCGGTGCTGCGGGTTACACCGACTATCCAACCCTCGCGGCCTAATCGCGCTTGATATTGTCTCCACCATGGGGTGAATGGCGCCATGGCGGAGATTTGGTTTTATCATCTTGAACGGCAACCTTTAAAACAAGTGTTACCGCAGCTGTTGATCAGAGGCCTGCAACAAGGCCGACGCATGGTTGTGCAAACAACAGCTGCCGAAACAATTCCCCAAATTTCTGATTTGCTCTGGGCGGCGGAAGACGTTGCCTTCTTGGTCCATGGGTTTGGTGATGATGTTGGCACACAGCAGTTGCTCTGGCTTTGTGCTGACGATGCCAACCCTAATGCTGCAAGCTATCGCTTCTATGTTGAAGGCGCATTGCCAACAAATCTTGATGGGATCGAAAGGGCTTTGATACTGTTTGAATCAGGTTCCGAAGATAGTCTGGCAACCATCAGAAATGAATGGAAAAAACGTAAAATCGAAGGCCATTCGATCAGCTATTGGAAACAAGATGAAAGCGGCAAATGGCAGAACTTGGCGTGAGGCTCAACCAAGCCGCTTCGTCAAATCGATTACGCCGCGCAAATCCGGCACTTCAAAATAACGCTCAGTTTCCTTGGGCACCTCTTCGTGCTCGTGATCCCAAGTGATTTCGAAGGGTACATAAACGCCATATCCGCCTGCGTGAATCATCGGGAGCACATCTGATTTGATGGAATTGCCGGCCATCAAAGTGTGTGATACGCGCCCGCCATAGCGCTTGCAGATTTTTTCATAAGTGTCGCGCTTCTTGTCTGATACGATTTCAACCCCTTCAAAATAATGCGCCAAACCAGAGGCCAAAACCTTGCGCTCTTGATGGAATAAATCGCCCTTGGTGATCAGCAGCAATTTGAAGTCCTTGTGCAGGTCTTTCAGCGTATCTTCCACATGCGGCAGCAATTCAATCTCGTGATCCAGCATGTCGCGGCCCATGGCGATGAGCTTGCTGATCATATTGGCCTCAACCCCGCCGCCGGTGATTTCAATGGCAGACTCAATCATTGAAAGTGTGAAGCTCTTCACCCCAAAGCCATAGAGCTTGATGTTGCGCTTCTCCATTTCCATCAAATGTTTGGTGGCAGAAGCGGCCGATACATCGCCTTCAAACATTTTGCCGAATGTTTGCTCAGTTTTTTCAAAGTGAATCAGATTATGCCACAGCGTGTCATCAGCATCGAAGGCCACAAGATCGAGTTTGCTCACAGTCGTGCCTCAATGGCGTCCCAAATCAAAGCCGCAATGTCCGCGCCGCCAAAACGCTTCACTTGTCTAATGCCCGTGGGCGAGGTGACGTTGATCTCTGTCATATAATCACCGATCACGTCGATGCCCGTAAAAATCAAACCGCGTTTCTTAAGATCAGGTCCAATGGCTTCACAAATTTCATGTTCGCGTTTGGTCAACGTCGTGGCCTCAGCGCGCCCGCCCACATGCATGTTTGAACGATGATCACTTTCGGCAGGCACGCGGTTAATGGCCCCCGCCACTTTGCCGTCCACCAATATAATGCGCTTATCGCCCTTGCGCACCGCCGGAACATATTTTTGCGCGATGAGCGGCTCTTTAAATGCAGCCGACATCATCTCCATCAATGATGAAAAATTCTGATCACTGTTTGATGTGCGAAACACGCCAATGCCGCCATTGCCATAAAGCGGCTTCAAAATAATATCGCCATGCGCTTGGCGAAACTTATCAATCTCTCCCGCGTCACGCGTAATTAAAGTTTCCGGCATGAAGTCCTTAAACTTCAGAATAAAAAGTTTCTCCGGCGCATTGCGCACTTCAGTGGGGTTATTCACCACCAAAGTTTTCGGATGAATAAGATCAAGCAAATGCGTGGCGGTGATATAGCCCATGTCAAAAGGCGGGTCTTGCCGCATGTGCAACACCTGCTGTGTGGAAAGATCAATGCGCGCTGCATTACCTAAAGTGAAATGCGCACCCTGCACATCTTGCACTTTGACGATATGGCCAAAGGCTGTGACTTTGCCTTGATCATAGGCCAACGTTTTGGTGTGATAGATAAATTGCGAATGGCCGCGTTTTTGCGCTTCCAATATCAGGGCGAAGGTAGAGTCTCCCTCAATGTTGAACAATTCAATCGGGTCACTTTGCACGGCAACATTCAGGCTCATTCAATAGGCTCCATCGAAGGCATTTTCGATATGTGAAGGAATAAATGTGGAGTTAACCGCCACAATATCGAATCGGCAAGGCCCGTTATTGGCGGCACTGTCCTGGGTCATCCAATGGGCGGCAGCAGCCGCAATGCGGCGCGATTGCGTGATGGTGACTGAGGAGATTGCCTCATCATGCGTGGCCCGCGCTTTCACTTCGATAAAGGCTGTCACATCACCGCGCCGCATGATCAGATCAACCTCTCCCACCGGGGATTTATAACGCCGCGCCAGAAGGCGGTAACCTTTGGCCCGCAGCAGCGAAAGTGCCATGATCTCGGCCAAGCGGCCTTTTTCTTCAGCTTCTTGGCGATTATATGCCATCAGCTTTGCGCCTAAGGATGCGGGCATAAATGTCCTCTTTGGCAAGGCCGAATTCTTTGGACACCAAGCTGGCGGCTTTGGCGGAGGAATGGTCTTGCAACGCCGCCGTGATAGCGGATTCGATTTGGTCATCCGTTGCCACCGCAGCTTCATCAGCGGGTGGGCCGATGACCAAAACGATTTCGCCTTTCACGCTTTTGCGTGCGGCTAAAATACTTTGAATTTCCGCAGCAGACCCGCGCAATACTTCTTCATGCAGCTTTGTAAGTTCTCGGCACAAAGCCATTTTTCGATTCGTGAAAACGGCAGCAATATCGCCCAGCGCATCCACCACGCGGTGCGGGCTTTCAAAGGCGATTAACGTGGAAGGCACATCTTTAAAACGCATCAACACATCGCGCCTCGCCTTTTCCTTTTGCGGTAAGAAGCCGATGAAAGTGAACGCATCAGAAGGCAAACCCGAAAGTGTGAGCGCTGTGAGCGTCGACGAAGCGCCGGGCAGCGAATGCACTTGGATATTTTCCTCAATGCACGCACGCACCAGACGATAGCCGGGGTCTGAAACAAGTGGCACGCCGGCGTCTGATATCAGAGCATAAGCGCTGCCCCCCCGCAACGCGGCAATGATGGCCGGGCGAACCGCCTCGGCGTTGTGCTCATGATAAGGTTTCATCGCCGCTTTGATGCCATAGCGCTCCATCAACCGTGAGGATACACGCGTGTCTTCGCATAACACCACGTCTGCCGCGGCCAAAGTGGCCAAGGCACGAAGGGTGATGTCTCCCAGATTTCCAATCGGCGTGGCGGTGATGTGTAAGCCAGCCTCTAGGGCAGGGGCCAAGTGCTGTGCTGCCCCAATGTGGAAACCCCGATCAGCCATTGAGTTCTCGGATGAGGGCATTCAGCAATGGCCGGCCACGTCTTGTGGCCTGCAACTGGCCATCCACTTCACGCACCAAATCAAGCCCCGCAAGAGCTGAAATTTTATCGGCCGCAATGCCAGCCCCTGCCAGCTTCGCATGGCGCTGGAGATTAAGGCCTTCTGAAATACGCATTGCCATCAACAGATATTCAGGCGCTTGTTCTGCCGCTGTCAACTGTTGCTGATCAATCAACGCGTGGCCCTTTTGTTCAACTTGCGAAACCCAAGTTTCTGGATATTTCTCACACACCGTGGCCAGCCCGTTCAAGCGCCCGTGCGCGCCAGGGCCAGCGCCCACATAATCCAGATAGCGCCAATAGGTGAGATTGTGCCTCGATTCATGCCCCGCCTTGGCGTGGTTTGAAATCTCATAAGCCGGAAGCCCTGCTGCCTCGGTCAATTCCTGCGTCACCTCATAAAGCGAAGCCGCGTGATCATCATCAGGGATGATCAATTTGCCGGATTGAAACAAATCAAAATAGCGGGTTTCAGGCTCAATGGTCAGTTGGTAAAGCGACATGTGGCCTTGCTGCTCGCTAAGTGCCAGTTTCAACTCATCGCGCCACGCTGCAACAGATTGGTTTGGCCGTGCATAAATCATATCAAATGACACGCTCGGAAAAATCTTTGCAGCCAAACGAAACGCCAGAAGCGCCTCTTCCGGCGTGTGTTGACGACCAAGGGCTGCCAAGTCCGCCGCATTCAAAGATTGCACGCCCACTGAAACTCGGTTCACACCTGCGGTGCGGTACCCACGAAAGTTTTCGGCTTCAACGCTGGTTGGGTTGGCCTCAAGCGTAATCTCTGCATCATCGGCAACAGGCCACAGCGAAGCAATTCCATCAAGCACATAGCCGACCGCTTCTGGCGGCATCAGCGAAGGCGTGCCACCGCCAAAAAATATACTGGTGACTGGCTTTGATGGGCCAAGCGTTTTCATATGCTGCAACTCACGCACCAAAGCACGCGCATATCGCATGTGATCAACAGCCTCGTGGCGCACATGGCTGTTGAAATCACAATAAGGGCATTTGGCCTTGCAGAACGGCCAATGCACATAAACGCCGAAATCTTGTTCAGAAGAGATCGGCAAGCAGCTTCTCCAGCGCTCGGGCGCGGTGTGAAATTTTATTCTTCGCCTCATGAGTCATTTCTGCGAAGGTTGCATCTTGGCCGTCAGGCACAAAGGCTGGATCATACCCATGCCCCAAAGTGCCGCGTGGCGGCCACGTCAAATGTCCTAGGGCAACACCTTCGTAATAGCGCACTTCACCATCTGGCCACATCACACAAAGTGTGCACATGAACTGTGCCCCACGTTGCGTTGGTGTTTTGGCACCAGCAGCTTGCAGCTTTTCTTCAACCAGCCGCATGGCCTGCATCCAATCGCGCGAAGGGCCAGCCCAGTCTGCGGTGTAAACACCTGGAGCGCCACCCAACGCATCAACACACAGGCCAGAGTCATCGGATATCGTGATCATGCCAGTCGCCTTGCAAGCAGCATCAGCCTTGATCAGCGCATTGCCGCGAAAAGTGCTTTCGGTTTCGACAGGTTCCGCCAAACCCAATTCGCCGGCTGATTTCGCCTTCACCCCAAAAGGTGCGAGCAGCTGCGCAAATTCTTCCAGTTTGCCTCTGTTATGTGTGGCAATAACGATATTTTGGTTTTTAAGTGATCGGAAAATATCCATGGCCCTATCCCCACTCACCGTCACCCCTGCGAAGGCAGGGGCCCAGCTTTAACGCAAGCTGGCTGGCCCAAAGCTGGATCCCTGCCTTCGCAGGGATGACGGCCTTATAGTGAAGTTCAAGTTTAGACACTGCCAAGAATCTCTTTTTGTTTCTTGACCAGTTGCGCAATGCTGGCCTTCGCCAACCCCATCAACTCATGCAGCTTTTCTTCAGAGAAAGGTTCTGCTTCTGCGGTGCCTTGAATTTCAACAATGCCGCCTGATCCGGTCATCACAAAATTCGCATCCGTATCGGCATTCGAATCTTCGGCGTAATCCAAATCCGCCACGCAAGCGCCTTTATATATACCGCACGAGATAGCCGCCACATGATCGCGAATGGGAGACTTAGCGAACATCTCGCGGGCCATCATCCAATTGATGCAATCGCTCAAAGCGATAAAGCTGCCAGTGATCGCTGCCGTGCGCGTGCCACCATCGGCTTGGATGACATCGCAATCCAGAGTGATCTGTCTTTCGCCCAGCGCTTTCAAATCCACCACTGCGCGCAATGAACGACCGATAAGTCTTTGAATTTCTTGCGTGCGGCCCGATTGCTTGCCTGCCGCTGCCTCGCGCTTCATGCGTTCATTCGTGGCGCGGGGCAACATGCCATATTCAGCCGTAACCCAACCTTTGCCGCCACCTTTCAGCCATGGCGGCACGCGCTCTTCAAGTGATGCCGTGCACAGCACATGGGTTTCGCCAAATTTCACAAGGCAAGAGCCCTCAGCATGTTTGGAAACACCGCGGGTGAATGAAACCTCACGCAATTGGTTTGGAAGTCGGCCGGATGGGCGCATAAATGTTCCTCAGATCAACCCATTGTTATGGGCAAGTTTCAACAAATTCACATCGGGCCTAGCACCCGTATGTGAAATAATTTCGGCAGCCGCTAGCGAACCGAGTGCCGCGCATTGGCGCAACGGCAGCCCCCGGGTGTGACCGAACAGAAAGCCCGATGCAAACAGGTCGCCAGCACCCGTCACATCAACAACGTGTTCAACCGGATGGGCCGGAACGACCACGCTCTCATCGCCGCACACCACCAATGAACCTTTGTGCGAGCGCGTAAGCACCGCAAGCGGACAATCACGCATGATCGCCGCTGCTGCACCGTCAAAATTATCAGTTTTGTAGAGAGATTTAATTTCGCTCTCATTGGCGAAGACAATATTGATACTAGATTTGATCAGATCAAGAAAGTCATCGCGGTGGCGCTCAACACAAAAAGAATCAGAAAGCGTGATCGATGTTAAATTCCCCGCCGCACGCGCCACTATAGCAGCATGGCGAAATGCGGCTTTGGCTTCTGGCTTGTCGAAAAGATAGCCTTCCATGTAAGTAACTTTTGCAACTTTTACGACTTCTTCGGCAACATCGGCAGTGGTGAGATTGACGCAAGCGCCCAAATACGTGTTCATCGTGCGTTCACCATCAGGTGTGACAAGAATAAATGATCGCGCAGTGGCAGGGCCATCTTTGGCTTTCGCCGTTCCAAAATGCACACCAATCGACTTCATGTCATGGGCATAAATGCCACCCAACTGATCGTCTTTCACTTTTCCAATATAAGCAGCATGGCCACCAAAGCTGGCCACGCCTGCTGCGGTGTTGCCGGCTGAACCGCCAGAGATTTCGGTGGCGGGGCCCATGTGCGAATAAAGCTGCTCCGCACGTGCTTCATCGATCAGGTTCATTGAACCTTTCACCAAATTTTCGCGGGCCACAAAAGCTTCATCCACTTTGGCAATAACATCCACAATAGCATTGCCTATGGTGAGAACGTCAAATTGCAGTTTGGTCATGTGCGCCTCACTAGCCGAGAGGCCTTGCGAAAACAAGCACAGCTTCCTATCTGATGCGGTGATGTTCAGCGCCTTTTTCAAAGCCATAAATGATGTGACCTCGCCAGAGCTTCGCGCGGTGTTATGGAGGTCTATTGCTTTGTCAATCGCGCTGTTTGTGGGCCTGTGGTTTGGAATAGAGTTTGTGCTTTCATCCATCACGCTGATCCCGTGGCCGTGGCTCACCACGTTCTTGCAGCTGGCAACTGGTCTTGGGCTGTTTGCAGCATTCTTTTTCTTAATGGCTCCGGTTACGGCCCTTTTCGCCGGCCTCTTCCAAGATGACATCTCTGCCAAAATTGAGGCACGGCATTATCCGCATGACCCAAAGGGCAGACCGTTGTCGCTACTTTCAGGCCTAAACACGGCGCTGCAATTTGCCGCCATTGCATTGCTCGCAAACCTTGTGGTGTTCCCACTGGTATTTTTTGCGGGCTTCGGGATCATTCTAATTTTGTTGGCCAATGCTTATCTGATCAGCCGTGAGTATTTCACCCTGGCCGCCGCACGTTATATGCCTGTTGCCCAAGCGGCGGCGCTGCGCCGTGATAATGCGGTGAGAATTTTTGTGGCTGGGCTTATTCCCGGTGCCTTGGCCATGGTGCCCTTTATCAATTTCGCAACTCCGGTTTTTGCCACCAGCTATTTCCTGCATCTGTTTAAGCGGGGGCCCTCGTCTTTGTTTTAAAATTGCATTGAGAGGCGACGATGCAGCGCCAACAATCAGGTTTGCGTGCTTTGCAAATATAGCGACCATGTAAAATCAGCCAGAGATGGGCGTGGCGCAGAAACTGCGGCGGGATTGCTTTCATTAGCTTCTTTTCCACTTCCAGCGGATTTTTGCCCGTTGCTAATCCCATGCGATTGCCCAAACGGAAAAGATGCGTATCCACAGCGATTGTCGGTTCGCCAAAAACGCTGTTGAGAACCACGTTCGCCGTCTTGCGCCCCACACCGGGCAAGGCTTCAAGGGCCTCGCGCGTGGTTGGAACTTGCGCTTGGTGATGTTCGATTAAAGCTTTCGACAAAGCATAAACATTTTTGGCCTTGGCGCGAAACAATCCGATAGTTTTGATCGCCTCGCGGATGCCGTCTTCGCCCAAGGCCACCATCTTCTCGGGCGTGTTGGCCACAGCAAACAGCGGCTTGGTGGCCTTATTCACACCAGCATCCGTGGCCTGCGCCGAAAGCACCACGGCCACAAGGAAGGTGAAATCATTCACCGCATAAAGTTCGCCCTTGGGTTCGGGGTTAGCTTCGTGAAAGCGCCGAAACATTTCGGCAATCTGGTCTGGCTTCATGCGTGTGGTCATCGATCAGGCGTAATTCGGGTGGATTGAAGCGTCAAGCCCGACTAGTTTACAAATCATGGAACACACATCACAATTAGATGACTATGCCAAAGTGCACACTGTCCTTGAGCATTTGGGCGATGACTGGCGCACACAACCTTCGTTGTTTGATTTGGCCGAGCTTGTGGGCCTGTCAGAAGATCAACTGCAAAAGCTGTTCACCCGTTGGGCGGGTTTAACGCCAAAGGCCTTTCTGCAAGTGCTGACACTCAATCACGCCCGCGCCATGTTGAAAGATCAAGCGTCAATCTTGGATGCCGCTTTGGACTCGGGCCTGTCTGGCCCCGGTCGATTGCATGATTTGTTCATTGCCCATGAAGCCATGTCGCCCGGCGTTTATAAAGCCAAGGGGGAGGGGTTGACGATTTCTTATGGCTATCACCCATCACCCTTCGGCATTGCTCTGGTGATGATCACTGAACATGGCCTCTGTGGATTGTCTTTCAACGACGAAGGCGGCGAAGCAGCGGCTTTCGAAGACATGGCCAGCCGCTGGCCACGCGCCCGTTATGTTGAAGACTCGGCGCGCACCGCACCTTTCGCCGCCCGCGTGTTTGGTAACATCAAAGATGGCCAGCCCTTGCGCATCACCATGATCGGCAGCGATTTCGAAATCAGTGTGTGGGAAACGCTATTGAAAATTCCCAAGGGGAGAGTGGTGACCTATGGCAGCATTGCAGCTGTACTGGGTAAGCCGAAGGCGGCGCGGGCTGTGGGTGCGGCAGTGGGAAAGAACCCAATCTCATTTGTTGTGCCATGCCACCGCGTCATCGGTTCAACCGGCGCCCTAACGGGCTATCATTGGGGATTGACGCGCAAGAAAGCAATTTTGGGTTGGGAAGCGGGCAGCCGCATTTAATTCAATAATTGGTGCAGCCCGATGGCTGCGGCAAAGCCCAGCGCTATTGCTGGCATCCAGCGCAAATGCTGCATGAAAGTGTAACTCTTGCCCGCTTGCCCCATCAGGGCCACACCGGCGGCAGAACCGATGGAAAGCAGCGAGCCGCCAACGCCTGCCGAGAGAGTAAGCAACAACCAGCCATGCTCATTCATCTGCGGGTTCATTTGCAGAACCGCATAAACCAGCGGCACATTATCCAGTAAAGCAGACAACACACCCACGGCGGTGTTGGCCCAGAAAACCCCAAGCCCGTCATAAACCGATGTTTGCAACAGTGCCAGCCAACCGAATACGCCAAGCCCGGCCAACGACAACATGATGCCGAAGAAAAACAATAATGTATCCCATTCCACCCGTTGCATTTCGGCAAAGCTATCCAGCACCATGTCGCTTCGTGCTTGCGCTTTGCCGCGCCGTTGCAGAACAAACACATAAGCTTGCAACAATCCAAGGCCTAATATCATGCCGAAAACGGGTGCCAGACCCAATGCCGTTTGCATGTAAACGGTGAAGGCAACGCTGACAGCAAAAAGCGTGATGATAACTAACGCACCCGGCTTCATGGCCACACGAAGCTGAGGGCTGGTGGGTTTGCCCTGAGGCAGCGCCAAACTCATCAAACCCGCAGGAATTAACCAGCTCACAAGCGCTGGGATAAACAATTTAAAGAAGGGCCAAAAGCCCAGTTTGCCCGCCTGCCACACCATCAGGCTGGTCACATCGCCAAAGGGGCACAAAGCCCCACCGGCGTTTGAGGCCACAACAATGTTGATGCAAGCAAGCGTGATGAACTTCGCATTGCCGCGCCCCAGACCTAACGCGACGGCACCCAACACCATGGCAGTTGTCATATTCGCCAGTACAATCGAAAGTGTGAATGCTGCGGCACCGATCACCCAAAATAGGCCGCGATAGCCAAACCCGGCGCCCACAAGTTTGGCGCGCACGGCATCAAACACTTTGCGCTCTTCCAATACATTCACATAGGTGATGGAGACCAGAAGAAACAACAATAGCTCGCCATAATCTTTGATGGCGTTGCTTGCAGCGGCCTCAACTTGCGTATGGTCAGCCCCACGAAATGCAATTCCCACCAGCAGCCAGATGAGACCTGCGGCCAAGACGACCGGTTTGGATTTTTTGAGTTCTAGAGTTTCTTCGCCAATCACAAGAACATAGGCGGCAAGGAAGATGAGAAGTGCGAGGAGAGCCAAGGTTGAGTTCATCTGGCCGCCAGTGTCCCCTCATCCGCTCTTCGGGCACCTTCTCCCCTGAGGGGAGAAGGGCAGTCGATTAAGAAAGCAAAGCCGCCTTCGCCCTTCGCCCCTCTGGGGAGAAGGTGGCGCGAAGCGCCGGATGAGGGGGCAGTGACGCCAGAACTCGTCATGCGCTCTCAAGCTCCAACCACTCCGTCTCCAGCGCATCCAACTCTTCGGCAAACTTCACGCGCAGCCGCGCATAGTCTGCGGCCTTCTTGGGCTCTTCTTTGTAAATCGTGTGATCAGCCAAGGCTGCATCTAACACGGCAAGCTTCTCGCGCTGCTTGTCCATCTTGCCAATTAACGTTGCCGCGTGGTTTTTAGATTTGGCGGTGGCAACGGGCTTGATCGGTTTCGGCGCTTCCACCTTTTTGGTTGCCGGAGCGGGGGCGCGGCCCAACACCAAATTTGTATAGTCATCCATATCGCCGTCAAAGGCCTTCACCGTGCCATCTCGCACCAGCCACAGTGAATCCACGCAGGTTTCGATAATATGGCGGTCATGGCTGATCAAAACCACAGCACCTTCATAGTCATTGATGGCGTGGATCAAGGCCTCACGGCTGTCGATATCCAAATGGTTGGTGGGTTCGTCCAACACCAACACATGCGGCGCATGATAAGTGGCGAGGAAAAACAACATCCGCGCCTTTTCTCCGCCTGATAACGTGTTGCAAGGTGAGTCCGCCAAATGCGCGCCAAAGCCGAAAGCCCCCAGCTTGGCGCGACGCTGCGAAACCGGCGCATCGGGCATTAAACTTGAGATATATTCAAACGGCGTGCGCGTCTCATCCAACTCATCCAGTTGGTGCTGCGCGAAATAGCCCACAGTAATTTTGGAATGATGGCTCATCTCGCCTTGCATGGCCTGCAACTTACCACAGAGAAGTTTGGCGAAAGTGGATTTGCCATTGCCGTTAGAGCCCAGAAGCGCAATGCGGTCTTCAGGATCCATGCGCAATGAGATATTGCGCAACACCAGTTTGTCGCCATAGCCCACACCGGTTTTATCAAATGAAAACGCAGGCGGTGCCAAGGCCCGTGCTGGGTTGGGAAATTTGATGGGGGCCACGCGGTCTTCCACCATGTCGGCAATCGGTTCTAATTTTTCCAAGGCCTTCATGCGGCTTTGCGCTTGGCGGGCTTTTGAGGCCTTGGCTTTGAAGCGATCCACAAAGGCCTGCATATGGGCGCGTTGATCATCCTGCTTCTTTTTCATTTTCGAATTCAGCGCCTGCTTTTCGCGGCGCATGCGTTCGAACGTGTCATAATCACCCTGATAGAGCGTCAGCTTCTGTTGATCGAGATGCAGAATAGCGTTCACCGCCACATTCAAAAGATCGCGGTCATGGCTCACCAGCAAAATCGTATGCGGATAATCGCGAATATAACTTTGCAGCCAGATGGTGCCTTCCAAGTCGAGATAGTTGGTGGGCTCATCAAGAAGCAAAACATCAGGCTCGCCAAACAATGCTGCGGCCAAGGCCACACGCATGCGCCAGCCGCCAGAAAGGGCCGAACATGGGCCACGCATCGTTTCTTCCGAAAAGCCCAGACCGGAAAGAATAACGGCCGCACGCGATTCAGCGGAATAAGCGTCAATGTCAGCAAGGCGCACTTGAATTTCGGCAATCCTGTGCGGGTCTTTAGCGGTTTCAGCTTCGGCCAAAAGATCAGAACGTTCTTTGTCGCCCGCCATAACGACGTCCAGCAATGTCTCGCTGCCGCCTGGTGCTTCCTGAGAAACAGTGCCGATGCGGGCATTGCGTGGCACGGATGCCTCGCCGCCCTCTGTTGCAATCTCACCAAGTATGAGTTTCAGCAAAGTGGTTTTGCCCGTGCCGTTGCGGCCCACCAGCCCAACTTTATGGCCGGCGGGAATGGCAGCAGACGCGTCGTCCAGCAAAAGCCGGCCACCGACACGGTAAGAAAGGTTCGAAATCGTTAACATGGTCGCCCGCTTAGCCTTTCAGAAGATTCCCTGCAAACCCTCATCACCCGTTGACTCCTGTCATGTTGCGGTGCACAAATTACCTCATGAACACGATGAGCGCACCTCTTTTGGAAGATACAACCTATATTGACGAAATCACCGCCATGTTGCGGGGGCTGCTGCGGCAGGTGATAAAGACGCGTGAGCCGGATGTTTTGCCGATTTTGGATGATGCCAAGGCGGCGCAAGATATTAAACCGCATTTGGTTGAACACGCCTTGCAAGCCATCAGCATTTGGCTGCAGCTGATGAATATCGCTGAAGAAAATGCCACGGTACGCAATCGCCGCGCCGTTGAAAAACAAACTGGGCCCGATCATGTGGCAGGTTCCCTGTCACAATCACTGGCACAGGCTGCGGCCAATGGCGTGACGGACGAGCAAGTTTCCAAAGTTCTGCAAATTCTTGACGTTGGCCCAACTTTAACCGCGCACCCAACCGAAGCCAAACGCATCACGGTTTTAGAAATTCACCGCCGTATTTATTTAAAGTTGTTTGAACTCGACAATCCGCGCTGGACGCCGCGAGAGCGTGACGCGATGCTGTTTCATTTGCGCAATGAAATTGATCTTCTGTGGATGACGGGCGAAGTCCGCGCTGAAAAACCTACAGTTGAAGACGAAGTATCGTGGGGTCTTCACTTTTTCCGCGATGCCTTGTTTGAGCGCACCACAGCGGTGTGTGACACTTTACTTGCGGCCACACAGCGCCATTTTCCAGAGTCTGCCACAGCAGTTAGGCCTCCACTCAAATTCTCCAGTTGGATAGGCGGTGACAGAGACGGCAATCCGTTCGTCACAGTGTCCACCACCAAGGCGGCCCTTCGCGCCAATGCGTCAGCCTCAGTCACGCGCCTGAGCGAAAAGCTGAAGGAACTCGCTGGTCTGCTTTCGATCTCATCAGCGGAAATGCCAATTCCGGTAGATTTTGCAACGCTGATTGATGAGCAGTTGCTGCTTTCCGGTAAAGCCGAGGGCCTAAGGTCACGCAATTCAGCAGAACCTTTTCGTTTATACTTCAGTGCTTTGCGTGAACGACTTGAATCTACATTTGAACTGGGCCACAGCGCCAAAGCTTTCACCAATGTGGATGAGCTGATCGGCCTTCTAGCCAAAGCCGAAGCTGCTTTGGATGAGATGAAGGCGGCTGGCCTTGCCGTTAATTTGATACGCCCGGTGCGATGGGAGGCTGAGATTTTTGGTTTCCGCACGGCCTCACTTGATTTGCGCCAAAATACCACGGTCACCAATCGCGTGCTGGCTGAAATTTGGCGCAAGATGAATCCTTTGGTTAAAGAAGATGCCCCCGCATTACATTCTAAAGAATGGAGCGCTTGGATCAGCAGCGAACTCTCCAAGCCAATGGGCTTTGTGCCGCAGTTCCGTGACCTATCGGAAGAGGCCACAGAATTGCTGGGCCTTCTGCATCTGATCCGTGAAACACTGGATGGGCCAGATCCGAAGGCTATTGGCACATTCATTCTGTCGATGACACAAGCCTCAGACGATGTGTTGGGCCTTTACCTTCTGGCAAAATACTGCGGCCTATTTTCAGACAATGCATCCTGTGAAACCTGCCGCATCCGCGTGGTGCCCTTGTTTGAAACCATCGAAGACTTGCGTGCGGGCTCCAGCATCATGGAAGAACTATTGGCCAACCCCATTGTGCAAAACTCGGTGCGCGGGCTTGGTGGCTGCCAAGAAATTATGTTGGGCTATTCAGACTCTAATAAAGATGGTGGATTTTTCTGTGCCTCATTCGAATTGTTTGAAGCGCAACGCCGTTTGATCCGCGTGGGTGAAAAAGCCAAAGTGGCGATCAGCTTTTTCCACGGTCGCGGCGGCTCGGTATCACGTGGAGGCGCTCCGGCAGGGCGTGCCATTGCGGCCCAACCTGCTGGCACAGTGGGTGGACGGATGCGCGTAACCGAGCAAGGCGAAGTGGTGTCTTCCAAATTCGCCAATCGCGGCACGGCGCAAATCAATTTGGAAACTTTAACATCGGCAGTTCTGCTGCATTCGCTCAAATCAAAAGTGGAAGATGTTCAGCGTTTGAACCCTGAACATCAAACTGCGGTTGAGCAAATCGCACAATTATCATTTAAGGCTTACCAAAAGTTGGCGCAGGATCCAGCGTTGATCACTTATTTCCAGCAAGCCAGCCCGGTTGAGGAGTTGGCCTTGTTAAAAATTGGCTCACGTCCGTCGCGGCGTTTTGGCGCCAAGGGCCTCAGTGATTTGCGTGCTATTCCCTGGGTTTTCGCTTGGAGCCAAAACCGCCACTTGCTGACGGGTTGGTATGGACTTGGCTATGCTCTGGATGACTTCGTTTCATCACGCGGTGGTGACGGCTTAAAACTATTGCGCGAAATGTTCCAGAAATCGCCCGGCTTCCGCTTGGCCATCGATGAAGTTGAAAAATCACTCTATCTCGCTGATATGGACGTGGCAGAAAAATATGCCTCACTGGTGCAAAGCCGCAATGATGCAGAGCGCCTTTTTGCCTTGATCAAGCACGAACATATGCGCACTTCAAAAGTAATCTTACAACTCTCAGAAGACAGCGTTTTGTGCGAACGCTTCACATCTTTCCGCAGGCGCTTTGACCGGGTTAGCGAAATGGTCAACCAAGCCAACAATTGGCAAGTTGAACTGCTGCGCGAAACCCGCGGCGGCAAAACCAGTGACACGCTGAACGGGGCATTATTGGCCACGATGAACTGCGTGGCGGCGGGCTTGGGTTGGACGGGGTAAGAGTTAATACCAAAGGTGGTGAACTCTGACTCGTTAAGGATTCCCTCGAATCGAAAAATCTGATTCTATGGTGCGAGGAGGACTTGCATCATGGCATCAGCTGT
>JAYVOQ010000068.1:0-25123 GCA_043757845.1 Hyphomicrobiales bacterium
TCCCCGAGCGGTAAGCTGGCGCACCAGCTTGCGAATATCACCGATCGCAATGGGATCAATCCCGGCGAAGGGTTCATCGAGGAGGATGAAATCGGGGTCTGCGGCAAGCGCGCGGGCAATTTCCACGCGCCGACGCTCTCCCCCAGAGAGCGCAACAGACGGCGAATGCCGGATGTGGGAAATTGAGAATTCTTCATACAACTCACGCAACTTACTGGCGCGTTTGGCTTTGTCGGGCTCATGGAGCTCTAAAACCGCACGCAGGTTTTCTTCCACTGTCATTCCGCGGAATACGCTGCTTTCTTGGGGCAAATAACCAATCCCTAAACGCGCCCTTTGGAACATGGGCAGGCTGGTGATATCTGCACCATCGAGACTTATGGTTCCCGCATCTGCCGCAATCAGCCCTGTGATCATATAGAACAGGGTGGTTTTGCCGGCACCATTGGGGCCCAAAAGGCCAACAGCTTCTCCACGCCGAACGGTTAGGGATACACCCCTCACCACGGGCCGCTGCTTATAACTTTTAGAAAGGTTCGAAGCAGTTAGCCCATCAGAAACCAGCTTTTTCACTTCGCCCCTTGCGCCGCGATTGATTCCGCGCGGCGCCATGGGGGCTGGTTGAAAAATTTGATTGTCCTTCAGCATACCTATTAAGACCCTAATTATTTAAAATTGGATGAAACTGGATGGGGCTATGCCAAATGTAACTGATTAGATGTGTCAATTCGGCACGAAATTGCCGTTTACACGACCGCCCGTCATTTGAATGTGGTTGGACTTGAGATCCACTTCCAGTTGTTTGCCCTTGAGCACGGTTGAACCTTGGGTGAGGGTGACGATGGCACCGATTACCACCAGCTTATCACGCGGCACATCCAACTTGCACAGATCTCCAGTGATCGTGGCGTCTTTGGTGTTGATGGTGACGTTGCCTTTACATTCGACAAGTTTGGTGACGTTTTTGGTTGTGCCGTCAGCTTGCTTTTCATCACCTGAGATAATGGTCATTTCATCGGCTTTGGTTGTGTCGGTTGGGCGCACGGCCACAACATTGCCGCGAAAGATGGTTTTATGCTCGGCATCAATGCTTTCAAAACTATCGGCAGATACATCCACAGCACCTGCCGCATGAAGCAAACTGGGGAATGCGAAAATCGCAGTCACGGCCAAAACTATTGCAGATTTTCGAAGCCCCATGTTGTCGTTCCCTTGTTGCCTGTTTTAGTTGCCCAATTCAGATTGGAAATGGGCTTTTACATGGCCGCGCATATAAACGGTGCTGCCATCTTCCGAGGTTTCCATGCTGTCAGCTGAAATCGTAGCACCAGCTGTTTGGACTTGCACGGGATCTTTAGTGGAAATTTTTTGCAGTTCAAGATTGACCTGTGCTGTTTGAAGGTGAGCCACGTAACGCCCAGGTTCTTCGAAGCGCACATTGCCGGTGACAGTTAGATCTTTTGTCTTTGTGTTATAGTCAGCCACATCAGATAATACTTGCACATCTCCGCCACCGCGCCGCACAAAACTGCCCGTGACAATTCTGAGGTGCATCAGGCTTTCAACTTTTTCATCCTGAACGCCCGCTTCAGACCTGACTAAAAACGGTTTTGAAAATTTGTCGATGCCAGAGAAGTTGGAATAGCCCCCGGCGATGATGGCCGATTTTTCAATGACGGTTGCCTTACTGGCCGGGTCTAGCCCTTTATAATAAAAGCTTTGGCCCACAAAAATGACGCCCAGAGCGGCGCCTGCAATGGCTGCAAACTTCACCACTAAACGGCTGCGCAGGGCACGCCTTTGCGCCTGTGCGGCCTTCAGGGCAAAGGTTTCAGGCGTGGGCGAAGACATCTTCTTCTGACCAGCCCATCAAATCTAGGGCTGCACGTGTGGGCAAAAAGTCAAAACAGGCTTTGGCAATTTCTTTGCGGCCTTCGCGCTCTAACATTTGATCAAGGCGAGCTTTCAACTCATGCAGATAAAGCACATCAGTTGCGGCATATTTTTTTTGCGCTTCGGTGAGAATATGCGCGCCCCAGTCTGAGCTTTGTTGCAATTTATCTAATTCAATGCCCAACAATTCACGCACCAAATCTTTCAAACCATGGCGATCCGTGTAAGTGCGCACCAACCGCGAGGCGATTTTGGTGCAATAGATGTTGGTGGTTTCTACATTCAGATAATGTTTCAGCACCGCCACATCAAAGCGCGCGAAATGAAAAATCTTTGTCACCAATGGATCGGCCAGCACGGCTTTTAAGCGCGGGGCTTGGTAAGTGGTGCGGTCAATCTGGACAAGATGGGCGTTGCCGTCACCTATAGAGATTTGCACTAGGCACAATTTGTCGCGCGCGGGCTTCAACCCTAAGGTTTCTGTATCAATGGCAATGGACGGGCCGGCAACGAAATCGGCTGGCAAGTCTGCGCGGTGAAGTTTGATAGTCATGGTTTGATTTGGCCTTTATGAAAAGCAATTACAAGAGTGAGCCCCCTACAGCAAGGGCTGGATGGAATGTGCTATGTCGTGGGAAGCGAAAAAGTCACTATGGTCTTACTTCGGTACAAACTTCGCTTGATATGGTTTTGTTGCCCTGTTGAACTACCAGATGGTCGTTGCAGTCCTCGCCGCACAAATTGTGTCCAACATTTATGCTGTAGGTGAAGCCCCTATTCTCAAAATCCAAGTCAAAGTTACCACCAGACCCTTGGAAAGTTTCTTTGCCACCCTTTAGTTCAAGCACTGGCTTTGCCATCAGGCTTGCACCATTTTTCCAAGCAAAATACCGCAAATCATCGCCGTATTCCTCGACGCGAACAAAGAGGTTTTTGGTGCGGCATTGAAATCTGATCGCGTCATAACCTTGGGCACTTACATAAAGCCTACTGCTGTCTTGTTTCTTGACAGTCTGGAGTGCCTTTGAATAAGCCGTGGTTTGAAAGTTGATAGAACTGATGCGCCCGTTGTTGAACCACACCATGCCGCCCGAGAGGGCAATGCCGCGCCACCCATATTGCTCGGCACTGGCCGTCAAAACGGCTTTGGTGCTGATGGCATCAAAATACTCATCCCAATGCTTCAAAAAGTCTTTGCTGTTTTTTATCGCACTCAAAGGCACTTCGCGGCGCAATGGATAGTCGATGAGAGCTGCAACGGCTTTACGGTTGTTTTCTTTGAGTGCGGACTGCAAAGTTTTTGACGCTATAAAGTCTTTTGAATAGCTCAGATCTTGCGCTTCGCTGGACGTTTCGGCGGTTTGGCTGAAAGACGAATTTGCGCATGGCAACAGCATGACGAAAAGTAAAAGTGTTTTTGATATTAGCTTTTGCATGGGCTGGGCCCTCAAATAAACTAAAATCTGGTGCCTGAAGAGGCATCCAATTAAACTCGTAACCGTTTGTAATATATTAATTATTTTAAGTGTGGTTTAATTAAGTACCAACAAATGTACCAACAAATTAAAATTGTGCCTGTAAATCGATCGGGCTTTCGCCTAGCGCATGACACTAGGCAAACATCGTCGCGATCCCTCCATTGTAGGTCGCGAACACATGCTGATAGACCAAATCTGCCTTCTCTTCCACTTCGTCATCGGCATAGGCATCTTGGGGCAGATATTGCAGGCGTACATTGATCAAAGTTTTCACTTGGGCTGTCACTTGGGTGCTTTCGCGCCATTTTGCAACGCGTAGCTTTTCGGCTTTCAGTTCCGCCAAGGTTTTGGCGGCAACTTCCTTGACGGTGGCCTCGTCTTTTTTGCTCAAATTTGGCTTCTTCAAGAGATCAAATATTGCCAAGGTTTCCTGATCCAGCCCTTCGCGCATTGCGCGGGCTTCTTCATCAGAAAGTTTGGCCATGAAATCGGTTAAGTCATCAAAAGTAGCTTGGACAGACACATGATCCTTGCCTTGGTTATAGGCTTCGATGATTTCCTTGTACTTATCGTAAAATTCCAGCCGGATCGGGTTTTGTTGCACCATGCGGGCAAGCTTTTGCTCAATCGCTTCCTGAAGATCGAACACAATGGTGTTTTGCTGCTTGGATTGCGCAAACGCCTTGCGCAGTTGGCCAACGTCAAGTTTTGAAAGGTCAACGAAATCATTGTCATTTTTCGCTGATGCAATCAGGTTCACACTGGCATCAACTTCAAGCTGAAGGCGCATGATGATTTCGATAATATCAGCGGCTTGCTGCTTTTGGTTCAACTGGCTGTAAATGGCTTCGATGGCATTGTGCGCCTTGATATGAGGCTTGATCTGCTCTTCAGGGTATAGGGCCTTATACTTGCGAAACACATCGCGGGCCGAAAATTCAAACGTGGTGCGCGTCGTTTCATTCAGGCAAACGCAATTCGTGGCCCTCTTGATCAGCCCAAGCTTCGCCATATGGCTATCGCTTTCAATCAGGCTATCCAGCTCAAATTCAAGTTCCAATAGCATGGCCCGAACCGCTGCTATTGAGGCCATGAGTTCCAGCGCCAATCCTTCAATGCGCTCTATGCCGCCCTGTTCGCCACCCTCGCTCATGCCATCAGGCTTAGCGCCCTTGCCATCGGCTTCACCATAAACGGAATAGGCTTCGCGCAATTTTTGATAAACGTTGCCATAATCAACAATCAGGCCGTTTTCTTTTTCGTCATCATAAATGCGGTTCGCCCGTGCGATGGTTTGCATCAGCGTGTGGCCTTTGATCGGCTTGTCGAGATAAACGGTGGAAACACAAGGCACGTCAAAGCCAGTGATCCACATAGCGCACACTATCACCAGTCGGAATGGGTTCTTTTCGTCCTTAAATTCTTTCTCAAGATCACGATCCACCATCTTCTTGCGGTGCGGCGCAATTTCGAGATTGCGCCTACGGAATTGATCAACTTCGTTTTGCTCGCTGCTCACCACAACGCAAACTTCAGTCTCTTCAACCTGCTTCAGCTTTTTCGATAGTTCCAGCGCCTCTTGTTCATCAGCGGCCTTGGCAATGCGGGTTTTCAGTTCAGCCACATAAAGCGGCCAATAGTGCATCACCAAGTCATACATCTTCACGGCGGTGGGCTTGTCCAGCGCCACAAACATGGCCTTGCCCTGATAGCCGCGCTCATTGAAATGCCACACCAAATCCTTGGCGATGGCATCCAGCCGCTTGTGTGAGGTGAGGATCGGATAGTCGCGGGCAAATTCGCGTTGCAGCTTGGCGCGCTGATCATCGTCCAGCTCTTCACCGTCCAGAATTTCGGCCATCTTGGCATCAAGGTCTGGCCTTTGAATGTCCAGCTTTTCGCCTCGGTTCAAATAGCGCAAGGGCAAGGTGGCGCTGTCATCAATGGCGCGCTTGAAATCATAAACCGAAACATATTCACCAAAGATATTCTTGGTCAGCTCCAGCTCTTCCTTGATGATCGGCGTTCCGGTGAAGCCCAAAAACGAGGCATTGGGCAAAGCATTGAAACGCATGTTTTGAGCAAACTTGCCACCTTGCGTGCGGTGCGCTTCATCTGAAATCACGATGATATTGGATCGATCCGTCAACATTGGATATTCGCTTTCCAATTTGGGATCGATGGAAAACTTGTGGATCAGCGAAAACACATAGCGATGATTTTCAGAAAGCAATTCGCGCAAATGATCACGGCTTGTGGCCCGCACGTTTTCTTCGGTCACAGCGCCCACACCCGTGAAGGTGTCATAGAGCTGGCCTTCCAGTTCAGTTCGATCCACCACAATCAGAAATGTATAAGCACCGCCAAATTTTCGCAAAATCTTTTGGCACAAAAACACCATGGAATAAGATTTTCCTGATCCTTGCGTGTGCCAGAAAACGCCAAGCTTGCCTTTCAGGTCTTCAATGTTGCGCGCCTGTGCAATCACCTTGTTCACACCGATGTATTGGTGGTTCTTGGCCATCAGCTTGGTGGGGTTGGCCCCTTCGCCATCGAATAACAAAAAGTTTTCAAACAGATCAAGCAACCGCGCCTTGTCGCATGTTCCCCGCAACATGGTGTCCAGGCTCACAACACCTTCGGAATCTTCTTCAATGCGCTTCCATTCCAGAAAATATTGGTAAGGGCTGGTCACAGTGCCCACGCGCGCATCGGTGCCATTGCTCAAGATGATGAAGGCGTTGCAATGAAAAATGTAGGCTATGGTGTCTTTGTAGTCTTTGACATTGGCGTGATAAGCATGGGCCAAATCTTGGTGGTGAGCTTTTAGTTCAAAGAACACCAACGGAATGCCATTCACAAACCCCACCACATCAGGGCGGCGATTATATAGGTCACCCACAACTTCAAATTGGCGCACCGCCAGAAAGGAATTGTTGGTGGGATCACCAAAATCAAAAACCCACAGCCGTTTGGATTGGGTTTGGCCTTTGGCATCTTTAAAGCTCACATGAATGCCTTTGGTGAGTAGCGCGTGCTTTTCCTTGTTAATTTGGGCCAGTGTTTTATCGGCAGATTTTTCGGTGATCTGATGTAGCGCTTCAGTGAAAGCGGCATCAGGCAGGCCGGGGTTCAAGGCTTTCAGCGCCTTCAACACTTCGCGCTTTAAAATCACTTCAGACTTGTCTGCGCGGCCCAGCAATCCGGTGGGGCCAAAGCTCTCATTTTTCCAAGCTTTCACCACCCGCCAGCCCAGCGCTTTCAGAACCTCCTCAGTTGCGTTTTCAACCAAGCCATCTTCGGAATATTCATAACTCATGCCGCTGCCACCACAGCGCGGCCCTGCGCCAGATAATCATCAATATCAATCAGCCCCGTCATCAAACGCGGCAAAAGCAAATCGCGGGCTTGTTTGAGAAGAGCGTTTTGTTTCAATAGGTTTTCAACTTTATCGAAAATTGGTCGTACGATATCTCCATATTCACGGAGCAGCGCATCACCCGGATCAAGAATTTTAATTACCTTTATAATTTCTTGACTGATATTCTCCTGAGCCGCACCCATGCGATAAGCTAGGACAAGCTTTTTATTTATCTTCAAAAATTGATAGATGAAATACGATTGATATTCTTCAGTGAGAAAAGCGCAGCAAGCTTGGTTTGTACAGGCTGGAAAACGTAAAAATCCCACTTCTCCAATCGTGTTGCCATACATGGCAAGCAGCACCGTATTTTTTGGAAACATTTTTGCGGAAGAATTTTTCAACCCAGATGGAGTTATTTTCACCAACGATTCGGTGATTAGTTTGTTCCTCAATTCTTGAGTCCTGATCCAAGGAATTGTGCCGTTTGTATAATAAAGCTCTTCGTGTTTTCTACTCGGAGTTCCACCTGAACCCGTTTTGTACTTTTCGCCGATTGGCGTTTGCGCCCACCCTTCAGGCAAATCCGTCTCGGGGTTGGTGGGGGTGTTTTCGTGGCCGGGGAAGCGGCGGCGCACAAACCATTCTTCATAGGTGATTTGCGCCATCTCTTCGAAAAGCTTGATGCGCTTCAGATTGGCCCCAATCAAATCATCATAAGCCGACAAAACCCCCGCAATATTTTTTTGGATGGGAAGAGGGGGTAATCTGACTTTAATCTTATGGAGATGGTTTCGGTTGACACCCGGAACCGCGCCCGCCGCATTCATGTCTTTAATATTCAAGCAATGCAGAAAATAATAAATGAATTGGGGTTCACTGCCTTTGAAGTCCTTTACGTAAAGAGTTGTGTTCAACGGCCAATATTTTTCAGTTAAATAGAAAAATTGGCCAATTGTTCCATATCGACCAGTTACGACACCCGGCCCATCGGCCTTAAATTCGGAATGAAAGCCAGTCACTCCTGATGATGACACAATGGGGTATTTGCCCTCTTTGCGATCCTGTGATGGTAAATCAAAGCCCCTCTGAAGAGTCAGGACGTCACCTAATTCACATTTTCGCCAAAGGCCTGTCACTGCGTGCCCTGCAAAATTCTGCGCATTAAGGTTTGTGCTTCACCATTCAGTCCGGCCAATTCGCCGTGAATTTCATGCAACCGGCTTTGATAATCGAAGCCATCATCCAGCTCCACCGTATAGCCCACGTAGCGCCCGGGGGTGAGGCTGAAGTCATTGGTGGCCACATCCACCACATCCACAATCTTGCACAAGCCTTCCACATCTTGATAAGCGCCGGTAGGGAAGGTGGCTTTCAGCCATTCATTGCTGGCAAAGGTGTTTTTCACATCTTCACCGCGCCACGCTTTCACCACGGCGCTTAAACCCTCCATCTGGTCGGGTGAAAAATCCCTTAGAGTTGTGTTGATTTGGCGAAAGGTGTTGCGCGCATCGATCATCAGAATTTTGTTCTTGTTGGCCTTGCGCTTGCCCTTGTCCAAAAACCACAGGTGACAAGGCAGCGAGCGCGTGTAGAAAAAATTATTGCCCACCGACACAATGCAATCCACATCGCCAGTTTCAATCAGCTTTTGCCTGATCAGTTTTTCTGATCCACCGGCATCCGTGGCTGAAGACGCCATCACAAAGCCTGCGCGGCCCGTGGCGTTCAGGTAATGATAGAAATATTGAATCCACAAATAGTTGCCATTATCGGCGCGCGGAATGCCCACATCGGCAAACAGCCGCTTGTCGGTTTTCACATAATCTTTTTCCTTATCGATCTTGTTCACATTGAATGGTGGATTCGCCATCACAAAATCGCATTGACCCACCAGATCATGTGGATCAGAATAAAAGCTGTTGCCCTCGATGATCTTGCCTTCAATGCCATGAATGGCCAAATTCATCTTGGCCAGCCTTGCGTTGTTGGCTTTCAGTTCGGTGCCATAAACCTTGATGGCCTCATTCACCGCCAGTTTGTGATCTTCCACAAAATGCCCGGTTTGCACAAACATGCCGCCCGAACCGCAAGCCGGATCATGAATGATGCCGTGGTCGGGCTCAATGAAGTTCACAATCAATTGCACAAGGCTTGGTGGGGTGAAGAATTCGCCGCCCTCTTGCGCACCAGCCCCCACCATGGAAAACTTCATCAGGAAATATTCATAGATGCGTCCAAACACATCGCCCTTCAGGCCCTTTACTGATTGCTTATTGAACACGCGGATCAATTCGCGCAGCAAGTCTGCGTCCAAGTCCTGATAATTTTTAGGCAGAATGCCAGCGAGATCAGGATAGCCCGCTTCGATGGCGCGCATGGCCTCGTTCACCGCTTCGCTGATGTCTTGGGCTTCGGGCAGGTTGGCCAGAAAATCATATTGTGATTTTTCGGGAAGCATCATTGCTCCCGCCGCCAGAAAATCCGCTTGCGTTGCAGGGCGTTTGCCGCGCGGCCCGGTGAGCTTTGGTTCCAGCGCTACCTTGGCATCTTCAAAACGGTTTTGGGCATAGCGCAGCAAGATAAGGCCCAGCACGGGGTCTTTATATTCCGCCGCCGTGAGCTTTGAATTGGCGCGCAGATTATCCGCAGCGTCCCACAGTTCTTTTTCAAGTTGCTTGATCTGCTCGCTATTCACGTAATCCCCGCCCTGATGCCAATTTTTCGGCTTTCGCGGATTGTTACATGATCAGGGGCCACTTATGAAGCCTTTCGTTGCAGGAAGGCTAATACGCTGGCAATCGTCTCTGGATCGGGTTCGCCCTGAATTGCCTTTGGTTTTGAGGCGCTCAACAATTTCATCAGGTCTGTTTGCCGGTGAGCGCTTACCTTGGCATATGAATTGTGGGTGGTCGCAACGTTTTCATGGCCCAGATTCTGGCTCCATGCTTTGACTTCTTCACCATTTTTACAAACGATATCTCCCAATGCGCCCAGCGTATGGCGCACGGAATGAGGATGGAAATAGGGAAGGCCGCATGCTTCAAATGACGCTTTGAAGGCTTGCCGGATACCATCGGCATTCTTCCAATGAGTACGCCTGAAGCCGGTGACAGCAAACAGGCCGTTTTTATCCAAACCCCGTTCCGATGGTGGAAAGGCCGGATCATTTGGGCCGAAAAGCTTTTCTTTTTTCAGGTATTCGATCCAATCCTTCACAATCGCCTCCGCTTCACCGCCCACCGGGAAGAAATCCGTGAGCATTGTCTTTCGGCGCTTGGTTCGAACTTCCTTTGCGTCTTGGAAGACTTGGCGCTTTTCAAAATCAAAATGCTTGATTGAAAGGGAAGCCAGCGCATCATCGCGTGCACCAATTAAAAGTGCGGTGGCGATGATGGCGCGGTTTCGTCTTTGAAACTCAGTTTCCGTTGGCATTGATTGTAGTACATGATGCACCTGCTCCAAAATTGGATATGGCGTTTCGCGGCTGGCTTGGGCAATGCGGCTATGATTGGCCGAAGGATTGAAATATTCGCAATCCGCATAGCTGATCCTAGACTTGAAGCCGGATTGACCCGCAAGCCATTGAAAGAATGCTTTGAGATTCATTAGCCGCGAATGGATGGTGGCAATCGCCAATGGTTTGCCAGTTTCCTTGTTCAGTTGCTTTGCCAAGTTTGATTTGAACGCCTTGGCTCGCTCAATATGGAATTTTTTGAAGTCCTGATATTTGGTTGATTTCTCAAAGTCAGTAATAGCCGCCGCCACTTGGTCAACACTGCTAGGGGCCTTGCCTTTTGCCTCTTCAAGATAGGTGAAGTAGGCGTGCTTTATGCGCTCGTTTTGGGTGTTAAATTTCATCATCATATTCTGATCTCTCCTAGTTATCATTTGAACAGGGTTATGGCTTCTCAACTAGGTGTTCGGGTGCTTGGTGGATTGCGATGTCGAGGATTTTAGACAGCGCCTGCAAAGTGGTCTTAGAAACGTTCTTGTTCATGATCGTTCCACACTCGCAAAGGGCTTTCAGATTTCCGCTTTTCGGACTTCGCTGGACAATGTCTGCCATGTTGCCAGCGGCTTCTCTTGGTTCGCGGCAACTGAAACAATAGAACTCATGAGGCTTACATTTGATCTTGGACTTCGTTCGGTTTTGGCCAAATGCTTTGATGCTAGTTCCATGGATCAGCGCTGGCTTTTGATCGTTGAAATAGGGAAGTTCACCATTTTTTTGCCAGCGGCGCACCGTGCCTTTGGAAACGCCCAAGGCACGCGCAGTTCCATCCACCGTATAGCTACGGTTTATCTTGATCCGGTGCCACTTTGGTCGGTGTTTGGCCATTTTAGGCTTTGGCCGTTTCAATCAGCGCACGAATATCATCAACCCGCCAAGCGGTGATGCGAGGCCCCAACTTCACGGGTTTGGGAAAACGTCCATCCTTAACGCCAGCCCACCAAGTGGATTTGCTTACGGGAATGGGCCCGTTGGGGCCGATGATGGAGGGAAGACGGACGAATCCGGTATTTGGCAGTGGTTGGGGATTGGACATTGGACAGCTCCGTGCAATTTGCATGGTGTCGTCCTAAGCGGTCTAGTGTCGTTCAAATCGGATATCCGTTTGCAGTAGGCGGAAATCCGTTTCGTTCACCGCATTTCCGTTTGGGAATAGTTTATTCTTTGAGTTTGTAAGTGACCTCCGCCATTGCCTCGTGCAACCATGCCCGCACGGTGCTTTCGTCTAGGGTAATTTCAAGCGCCGCCAGACCGCCGCTCAGTTCACGGGGAAGCGGTGATCTTGGCGACTTAGGATTGAACCCGTAACCGTCGATTGCCATGCCGAGGACAAGTTTCAACAAGCTTAGTTTTGACTTCGCGTTGATAGGCTGAGAGTCTTGGGAAGACACCGAAATCTGACTTGATTTCAAACTGACGTTTTCGGTTTCCAAAGCAGCAATTCTCTCGATGAGTTTGTTAACATCAGCCCCCAAAGCTTCACGAGTTTCTGCGTTAAGTTTTTCCCCGAGTTGAAGTGCTTCATCACGATGTCTTGCACCTTGCTCAAATGCTTCTTTGGTACGTTGCTGGGCTCTATTTAGCAGCTCCGGCCAATCCGCAATTATTTGCCCGTTCTGCTCAACGAGTTCACAAAGTCTTGAGGGTGGCTCCATTTCATTGCGTTTGGCCCAGCCTAAAAAGAAACTTGGCAGATTATTGGTTGAAAGCAAGTTCATAGCACTTGCTCGCTGGGCGAGATCGCGCCGCCTATTATATCGCATCACAAATGGTGAAACGGCTAAACTTGATTTGATAGACTCCCAGTTTACATGAACGGGCTCCTTACCAAAACTCAGTGCTATTCCTTCTTCTAATGTCCAGTATGCAGCCCTACTCCAGTGACCAAAATCGGCGTTACAATTTGGGCCATTAAACCATCTTGCTGCCTCTTCCCGTACTAGGCGGCTTTGTGCAAGATCGGCTTCTTTTTTACGTTCCAAATTAACAAGTTCTTGGATTTCTGTGGATGACTTTTGTCGAAGCTCAGTTAGATATTCCTCAACCTTCAGTTCTCGCTCTTTTAACAACTTTGTTTGATTCTCGCCAGCCAACGGCGACAAAGATGCATTTAGGAGCGATGAAAATCGCTTTGAAATAAGATAGTTTATAGGGTTGAAATCAGACACTCGGGTCATTTGTAAAATTCCGATTAGCGAGACACCCTAACCCTTACGATGTCTTTGGTCACCTAGCCGCAAATGTTCTTTCCATGACGATGACTTTTCCTTCGGTGTCGCTGCGTAGGATATCCAGATGATCGGCCCACCAATGCGTCATTTTCACCCGCTCCTCCCAATATAATGCCCGATGATAGGCGCGGCGCACTTCATCAGCACCAATATGCGCGAGTTCAGCCTCTATCGCATCTGGTGCCCATTTTCCGCTTTCGTTCAAGAGTGTTGAAGCTGTTGCCCTAAAACCATGGGAAGTTACTTGAGCTTTTGAAAAGCCCATGCGCCTGAGCGCCCCATTCAAAGTGTTTTCACTCATAGGTTTCAACTTTGATTGAATTGAAGGAAAAACCAGCTTTCCATTGCCGGACTGTTTTGCCAGTTCTCTCAAAATTTGCACGGCTTGCTTTGAAAGTGGTTTTTTGTGTTCGCGGCGCATTTTGGCGCGAGTTGCGGGTATTGTCCAAATTGCTCGACCAAGATCAAATTCGGCCCATTCAGCTTGGCGTAGTTCACCCGGCCTTGGATAAAGATATGCCATCAGCTTAAGTGCTATCGTGGTTTCTGGCATGCCTCCGTAAGCCCAAATTGAGCACAACAATCCACCGAAAGCACTTTTGTCAGTAAACGCAGGGCGGTGAACTACTGTCGGCGTAATAAGTGCGCCTTTTAGACCATATGTAGGATCGTTCACTGCCTTAGCGCTGGCGATTGCAAAGCGAAACACTTGCCCAATGATTGCCCGTAATCGCTTGGCGGTTTCATGGTTCCCTTGGCTTTCGACTTTGCGCAAAGGCACAAGGATTTCGGCAGCGCTAATTTCCGTAATTGGGCGGTGTCCAATGTCAGATCGGGCGAGAGAGAGCAGCCAGTGTTTCTTTAATAATGTGGCATCAGCCCGGCCTTCACGCTTTACTTTTGCCAAAAGCTCATCGGCTATTGCACCAAATGTGATTGCGTCGCTTTGCTGTTTGCTGATCCGATCAAGCTTTAGCAGTTGGGCGGGATCATTCCCCTCAGCCAATTGTTTTTTGACTATTTCACGCTTCGCTCTCGCTTCCAAAAGGGTAATAGTTGGATAGGCACCTAGAGCTAAAGTCTTTTGCTTGCTCTGGTGCCTATATGACAATCGCCAAAGCTTGGAACCCCGTACGGTGATAAGCAGGTGCAAGCCACCACCATCACTACGCTTTTTAGGGTTTGAGCTGGCTTTACTGTTCTTCACAAAGGTATCGGTGAGCGGCATTTGTTGGTCTCCCAGTTCGAATGGCAACAATTAATCAGGCTCCCAGATACCAACAAAAGTACCAACAAAATGTCTGGATACCAACAAATCGTCTTGGACGTATCCGGACTAGCGTTAACATGAAAACAACAAAAAAGCCCGAAAAATCGAGCTCTCTCACTAAAATATCGGACTACGTTGGATGTGTTAAATCTATGCTTTGGTGCCCTGAAGAGGACTCGAACCTCCACGATGTTACTCGCGTGGACCTGAACCACGTGCGTCTACCAATTCCGCCATCAGGGCATTCAGGATGTGGCGCTTCTTGGCGGGGTTCTGAGCGGTTGTCAACCGCTGCACATGAAAAGGGGCAGAAGGTTTTGCCTTCCGCCCCCGAACAGATTTTGAATTTAACAGTGTTGCTTAGTTGCAGACCTTGAGCATGGCCATTGCCTTTTCGGCATTTGGCTTGCTGTCATACATCTTGGTGCCAACGTCCATCATCATCTTGCCATCTGCAACTTTATCCATCACAGCGCATTTCTTGGTTTTGGCATCTTGCTCAACATAAAAGCCCGCAGGTGCTGCTGGTGTTGCAGCCATAGCTGAGCCTGCGCAAACCTTCAACATGCCCATCGCCTTTTCAGCGTTGGCTTGGCTGTCATACATCTTGGTTCCCGCATCCGTCATGGTTTTGCCGTCTGGAGCTTTGTCCATTACGGCGCATTTGTGGGTTTTAGCATCTTGTGCCACGTAAAAGCCCGGTGCTGCGGTTGCGGCAAAAGCTGCGGTGCTGAAGGCTGCCAGAAGCAGGCTGGCGCTAAGAATGTTTTTCATCTTGATCATATTCCCTTTGATCGATGTTGAAGAGAGATTCGATGGTCGCCTGACGATTCGAATTCAGACTTGGGAGGCCCAATCAACTCAGATTGTGACAAGAATAAGAACACTAACATACTAATTTTACAGCAAAGATCGAATTTGGCAGAGTTGTCAGAGCGAACCCCTATTTGCATTTTGGGCGCAGCGCGATAAAAGCCTAATAAACATATTGTTCTTGAAAGTTTTGAGACGTGGACACGCAAAATTCTGACAAACTTGTCACCCTTATTGGCGGCTCTGGTTTTATTGGTCGCCATGTGGTGCGAAGTCTGGCTAAGCGCGGTTACCGCATTCGCGTGGCGTGTCGCAGGCCTGATCTGGCGGGCCATGTGGTGCCGCTGGGCACGCCGGGGCAGATTGTTCCGGTGCAGGCCAATGTGCGCTATCCGGCCTCTATCGCTGCGGCCTGTGATGGGGCATTTGCTGTGGTGAACCTGACGGGCCTACTTTATAATGGCGGCGCACAAACTTTTGATGCCGTGCATGTGTTTGGAGCCGAAGCTGTGGCCAAAGCGGCGAAGGCTGCAAAGGCGCAAGTGCTGGTGCATCTTTCTGCGATCGGTGCTGATGCCCAGAGTGCTTCCACCTATGCCAGAACTAAGGCTGAGGGCGAAGCCAAGGCCAAGTCCGGCTTTTCTGGTGTTTCGATTGTCAGGCCCTCAGTTGTGTTTGGGCCTGAGGATGGCTTCTTCAACCGCTTTGCCGCCATGGCACGGGTTTCACCGGCTTTGCCGCTGATTGGCGGCCAGACGAAATTCCAACCCGTATTTGTGGGCGATGTGGCTGAGGCTATTGCCACGCTGATTGATCGTGGTGTGGCTGATGGCAAAACTTATGAACTGGGCGGGCCTGCGGTGAAGAGCTTCAAGGATTTGTTGAAATATGTTTTGGAGGTGACCATGCGCAAGCGCCTGTTGCTGCCTTTGCCATTTCCGCTGGCCAGCCTCATGGGAACAATTGCTGGAATTTTGCCCAAGCCCGCACTGACACCAGACCAAGTTGAATTATTGAAACATGACAATGTTGTTTCGGCTGCCGCTGAAGCAGAAGGCCGCACGTTGCAGGGCCTTGGGATTGCGGCACGCAGTATTGAAAGCGTGGTGCCAAGCTATCTTTATCGTTACCGCAAGGCTGGTCAATTTACGGTGAAGGTTTAAGCCTTATTCAAACGTGCCATACTTCAAACGTGCCATGCGTTGATTGCGCCGGCATAGATCAGGCCTAACATGGCGCTGCCGAGGATCACACGGTAAATCACGAAGGGTAGAAAGCTGTGGCTGCGGATATATTGCATCAACAAGCTTACAGAGGCTAATCCTATGAAGAAGGTTAGGACGCCACATTCAATTTGTTGCCAGGTGATGGCGGTGTGAGCCACGTATGCATTGCTGAGCTTCTTGACTGACCCGCCAAGGTTTGCAGCAATGCCAATCAAAAATGCCAGTTTGGTGGCATCAGAACGCACGAAGCCCAAAAACCGCCCGCCTGTCATGGTAATACCAGATCTGCTGGTGCCGGGGTTTAAAGCCAAGCACTGAAAACAGCCCACAATAAAAGCATCCCAACGGGTAACATCGCCTAAATGTTTCACTGAGCGGCCCCACGTGTCTGCGATATAAAGCAACACACCAAACACGATGGAATTTACCGCAATGAGCACAGGCATGCGCAACACTTCATCCACTTTGTAGTGATCGTAGATCAAACCCAAGGCGACAATGGGAATGCTGCCTACTACAACTTGTTGGAAAAGATTTGAACTGGCGCTGGCGCGGCGGGTTACAAAGTCTACTAGCCCGCGCAACATCATCAACACTTCGCGGTAGAAATAAACCACGGTGGCAAGAACTGTGCCCAAATTAGTGATCGCATCTGTCAACACACCTTGATCGGGCCATCCGGTGAAGGCGGGCACAAGGATGGAATGGCCTGAGGACGAAATTGGCAGATATTCCGTTATGCCTTGGATGAGGGCCAGAATGAAGATTTGCAGTTGCGACATGCGTCAAAGCCCAAAATGCGGCCGTGCCAGAATCGCTTGCCGCTATGGATTCAAGGCTTTATATCTGGAATACGCCTTGTGCAATGGCGGCCTAGGCTTAAATCTTTGAAAGACAAATGCGCCGCATGGCCAAACTTTATCATTTCACTCTTGACCCTTATTCGCGACGCATTCGTTTAACACTTGCGGAGCAAAATGTTGTCGTGACGTTGGTGGATGAAAAGCCTTGGGCACTGAGTCGGCAGCTGACTGATCTGAATGCGGCGCAGTTTCTGCCGGTGCTGCAAGAAGACTCGGGTGCTGCCATTTGCGGTGTTGAGGCCTTGGGTGAGTATCTTGAAGAGCGCGGCACATCTGAAAAATCATTGCTGCCCGGCAATGTCTTGCAGCGCGCCGAAATTCGCCGCTTGGTGGCTTGGTTTGATGTGAAATTTTATACCGAAGTGACCGAGCCATTGCTGACCGAAAAAGTGATGAAGCGTTTTATGCGAACCCCTTCAGTGCCTGCGATGGCGCGGGTGCGCGAAGCATTGCAACGCTTGAAACCACATTTGGATTATCTGGCATGGTTGGCGCAGGAACGCTCGTGGCTGGGTGGTGAAGAATTATCGTTGGCCGATCTGGCGGCGGGCGCACATCTTTCGGCGATTGACTATCTGGGTGATATAAATTGGGCAGACCATCCCGTGGCTAAAAGCTGGTATCAACGCATCAAGTCTAGGCCGTCGTTTCGTTCACTGCTTTCAGATACCCTGCCCGCCTTGCCGGCATCGGCGCATTATGCCGATCTCGATTTCTGACCTTAAATCCCGCGCCTTGGCTGAGGGCTTCTCTGCTGTGGGAATCACATCAGCGAAACTCCCCCGCGACGTGGCCGAAAATTTGGATGGCTTTATCAGCGCCGGTCATCACGGCACGATGCATTGGATGGCAGAGACGAAAGACCGGCGCGGCTCACCGGATGTGATGTGGGCCGGGGCAAAATCTGCCATTGTGCTGGCGATGAACTATGGGCAAGGCCTGGATGCATTTGCGCGGCTTGAAGCCAAATCCAGCGGGGTGATTTCCGCTTATGCATTGAACCGCGATTATCATGATGTGATCAAGGGCAAGCTTAAACGATTGGCCACGTGGTTTGCGCGCGCTGCCGGGGCTGACGTTAAAGTATTTGTGGACACGGCCCCGTTGATGGAAAAGCCTTTGGCAGCACGTGCCGGATTGGGTTGGCAGGGCAAGCACACCAATTTGGTTTCACGCGAGCTGGGCTCTTGGTTTTTTTTGGGTGTCATCCTCACTGATGCAGAATTACTGATTGATCATGCTGAAATTGATCATTGCGGCACATGTCGAGCCTGTTTGGATATATGCCCCACGCAAGCCTTTACGGCCGAGCGGCAGATTGATGCGCGGCGCTGCATTTCTTATCTGACGATTGAACACAAGGGTGTCATTCCCGTTGAATTTCGCAAGGCGATGGGCAACCGGATTTATGGCTGTGATGATTGCCTGGCAGTTTGCCCATGGAATAAATTTGCGCAAATGGCGCATGAAGCAAAGTTTGCGGCGCGGGCTGATTTGGTGGCACCACCTTTGCGTGAGTTACTGGCATTGGACGATGCGGCGTTTCGCGTAAAATTCTCAGGCTCACCCGTTAAGCGCATTGGCCGCAAAAATTTTGTGCGCAATTGTTTGATTGCTGCGGGCAATAGTGATGACCAAGAACTGGTGCCCATTGTGACGACGTTGACGCATGACCCGTCGCCCATCATCCAAGAAGCGGCGCAGTGGGCGTTGCAGGAATTACAATGAACCATCTGTTGTGTTTTGGTTTTGGCTTTACGGCGGCGCATCTTGTCAAGATCTTGCCGCGCAAAGAGTGGCGCATTAGCGGCACAACGCGAAAATCTGAAGGCTTGAGTAGTATGGCCGTAGCAGATGTGCATGGATTTATCTTCGACCAGATGCAGCACATCCCATCGTCGGTGACGCATTTTCTCAGCTCTATTCCACCGGATGAAAAAGGCGATCCGGTGATAAGAAAATTTGCAGACCAACTGGCGCGGCCTTTTGCGTGGACGGCCTATCTTTCCACCACCGGCGTTTATGGTGACAGGCAGGGTGGGATTGTGAGCGAGGAAAGTGAGCTTGCCCCCACATCAGACCGCGCCAGGAGGCGCGTTTTGGCGGAAAGCCAATGGCAACCCTTTCAGGCCCATATTTTTCGCTTGCCCGGTATTTACGGCGCAGGCCGCAGCCAGTTGGATGCGGTGCGCGGTGGCACGGCCAAACGCATTGTGAAGCCGGCACAAATTTTCAGCCGCATTCATGTGGAAGATATCGCTGGCATTTTGGCAGCCTCAATTGCTCGCCCGAATGCGGGGCGGATTTATAATGTGGCCGATGACGAGCCTTGCCCGCCGCAAGATGTGGTGACTTATGCGGCAGGGTTGCTTGGTGCAATGCCGCCGCCAGAGGTGGCTTACGAGCAGGCCAACCTCTCGCCCATGGCGCGGAGTTTTTATGATGACTCCAAACGCGTTTCGAATGTGCGGGTGAAAGATGAGTTGGGCTATCAGTTAAAGTATCCGAATTACCGCGTGGGGTTGAAGGCTCTGCTCTAAGCCCCATCGACAAGGTTGGCCAGATTGAGGGCGGTATCACAAATCATTTTGATCTGCGTTGGGCTTGATAGGCGGTGATCTGCACCTTTGATGTAAGTTAAGGTTACATCATCGCCCGTGATGGCATCAAACGTTTTTACGGCGTGGGACACGGGCACTTCAACATCTCTTGTGCCTTGCAGAATGCGCACCGGCACATCCACCTGCACGCCGTCACGCAAAAGGAGATGTTGCTCACCATCTGCCAAGAGCTTGGCGGTGATTTCATAAGGCTCACCATAATTTGACGGCTGACGATAAAGGCCCGCATCACGTAACATTGCGCGGGCATTTTCATCGAATTTGTTCCACATTAAATCTTGCGTCATGTCTGCGGCGGGGGCCAGCAGAACAAGGCCTGCGAGGCGGCGATGGCCCTTCGGGTCTTCCAGCTTTAAACGCCGCGCCAACAGCAGCGCCAGCCAGCCGCCCATGGACGAACCCACAATAACCACTTTTGAACGCGTGTGCGCCAGATACATATGCATGGATTGCTCGAGCCAAGCGCTGATTGTGCCATCAGTAAATTTGCCCGCCGACGCGCCATGGCCAGAATAATCAAAGCGCAGGGTGCGCCTTCTGGTGGCGCGGGCAAGTTCGGCCAGGGCTTCACCTTTTTTGCCGGTCATTTCAGATTTGAAACCGCCGAGAAAGAGAAAGCCGCAGCGGCCCACTTCGTCGCCGCCGCCGTCTATGCGGTAAGCCAGCGCTTGGCCGCCAAGGGCGTTATCGGTCATTACCTGTGACATTTCCCCAACCTATTCTCTTTTTAAAACATAGCGGCTTGACGAAAGCCCCTGTTTTCCTGTCTAAGTTCATGTTGATCTAGCCAAGGGCAGCCGGAATCGCAATTTGCAAATCGCTTTGCGTCTTCCACGCCCGCTAATAGGAGAACTGAGTTACTTGAGCCTGCCCCCCCGCCCAATGCCGCCGAAGCGGCCTGCCCCACCGCCGCGCCGCTCTCCAACTGAGGCGCCCACAAAAGAAGAAGCCCACAAAATCAATAACCGCATAGACTCGCGCGATGTGCGCTTGATCGATGCTGAAGGCAATAATGTTGGTGTGGTGCCCACACGGCAGGCCATGATTATGGCGGAAGAAGCCGGTCTTGATCTGGTTGAAATCTCACCCGATGCCAAGCCGCCTGTGGCGAAAATTTTGGATTATGGCAAGTTTAGGTTTCAAGAGCAGAAGCGCGTTGCCGAAGCCCGCAAAAAGCAGCGGATTGTTGAAATTAAAGAAATCAAACTGCGCCCCATGATTGACGATCATGATTATGAAGTGAAAATGAAAGCCGCCCGGCGCTTTTTTGATGAAGGCGACAAGGTGAAGGTGACCTTACGCTTCCGCGGCCGCGAAATGGATCATAAGGAATTGGGCCATAAGCTGCTGGACAAGGTGAGGGCCGATATCGCTGAAATTGCCAAAGTCGAAATGGAGCCGCGTTTTGAAGGCCGCCAGATTATCATGATCTTGGCACCCAAGGCGACGAAGTAGACCTCGAAAACGAATTTAAGCGGGTTACGAGAGGGGCATTGCGAGCGAAAGCTGGCATCCGCCTCTCCTATCAGCTTTTTTTACTCACGATATGGTCTCATCGCGTGATGTAAGCCCTTACTGGCTGGCCCACATGATTCGCGCAATCCAGTCTACTTCCTTCATATCCAAGGTTTTGGTTTCATGAGCCGTATTGAAAGACGCCAATTCCAAGGTGCGGGCGGTTTGGCGCTGCATGATTTTGGCCATCACTTGACCATCTGCGGTGCGCACCACCACGCGGTCTCCTTTACGGATTGTGGCGGCGGGTGAAATAACGATGATATCTCCCTCACGGTAAATCGGCATCATCGAGTCACCGGTGATTTCCAAAGCGTAGGCCGCAGAGTCTGTTACGCCGGGCACATCGATCTCTTCCCAGCCACTGCCGTGTGGAAAGCCAGAGTCATCAAAAAAGCCACCCTTACCGGCCTTGGCAAAACCCAGAAGCGGGATTTGCTTGAGGCGCGGTGCGGCACCTTTGCGGCCCGTTAGCAAATCCATGAATTCTTCCACGCCAGCGCCTGATGCATTAAGCACGCGCGAAATGGATTCCATGGTGGGCCAACGCGGGCGGCCTTCTGGGCCGTTGCGCTTGGAGGGGTTAAAAGAAGTTGGATCAAGGCCCGCTTTTTTGGCGAGGCCGGAGGCGGAAAAACCATAGCGATCTGCTATCGTGTCAATTGCGCCCCATACCTGCTTGTGTGTAAACATCGGAAATGGCCTCATAATTAGCAAAATTGGCTTGTGATAGGAAGTTTTACCTTGAAATTTTCATAATTGCAAGAGTGATTCATGAGTTACACGCGTTTTCTACGGGGAGTTGCAATGCAGAATATTTTCAAAATCTTGGATTTAGCACTTTTTGAAAAAGCGCAGGCTTCAGGGCATTTTGCCGGCGCAGGCATTGATTTGAAAGATGGCTACATTCATTTTTCAACGGGTGAGCAGTTACAAGAAACGGCGCGACTGCATTTTTATGGGCAGACCAATTTAATGGTGATCGCCGTGGCGCAAGATAAACTGGGTGAGGCATTGAAGTGGGAGGTCTCACGTGGTGGTCAATTATTTCCACATCTTTATGGTGCCTTGAACATGGTTGATGTTCTTTGGTTCAAGCCCCTGCCGTGGATTGGTTTGAAACATGATTTTCCAGCGGAGACGTCTGCGTGAGTTTTGCTTTCGCATTGGCTAAGCCGCTGCTGCATGCAATGGATGCAGAACAAGCGCACCGACTGACCATTCAAGCCCTGAAATTTGCACCACAACGTGGTGCGGGGCCTGTGACTTCAACAGGCTTGAAGCGGCGCGTTTTTGGTTTGGATTTTCCAAACCCCATCGGCTTAGCGCCGGGCTTTGACAAGAATGCCGAAGTGCCTGACGCGATGTTGGCGCATGGTTTTGGTTTTGTTGAAATCGGCACCGTGACGCCGCTGCCGCAAGCCGGCAACGCCAAGCCGCGGTTGTTTAGGCTAAGCGAAGAAAGCGCAGTGATCAACCGCATGGGGTTTAACAATGATGGCCATGCCGTTGTTTTGCAGCGGCTTCTGACAAGGTGCGCGCGCGGCGGCATTGTGGGTGTGAATATCGGGGCCAATAAAGATTCAACCGACCGCATCAACGACTATGTGAAAGGCATTGAGGTGTTTGAAGATGTGGCCAGCTACATCACCATCAATATCTCATCACCCAATACACCGGGTTTGCGCAACTTGCAGGGCAAAGATGATTTGCAACGCTTGCTGGCGCGGGCCAATGCGGTGCGCAAAACCAAAACGCCAATGCTTCTTAAAATATCACCTGATCTTGCGGATGAAGACTTGCATGATGTGGCGCAGGTGTGCGGTGGTGGAGCGGTGGGCGGCGTGATCATTTCCAACACCACGCTGGCGCGTGACGGGCTTTCATCTGCGTTTGCGAAAGAAGTCGGTGGGCTTTCTGGCAAGCCCCTGTTGGAGCGTTCCACGCGATGCCTCAAAACATTCTACCAGATGAGTGGCGGAAAAATTCCATTGATTGGCGTCGGCGGCGTTCATGATGCAGCCTCAGCGCGCACTAAATTTGACGCGGGTGCCAGCCTTGTGCAGCTTTACACTGCATTGGTTTATCAGGGCCCAACTCTTGTGCGCGAAATCTGTAACGGATTAGAACGGGCTTGAAGGCAAATAAGTGGCAAAAGCTTTCGCGGTGATACCTTTTTCCTGAAGCCTATCAAGGGCTGCATCTAAAGCTTCGCGCAAAGCATCTTCACCACTTCGCGTTAACATCACGAGGCCATGACTGATCGTTGATTTGTCAACAAAGGCTCCACCAAAGGGCACACAGCAACCGCGCGACGATTGGCCCTTCGACCAGAATGCGCCGCGCAAACTATCAACAAAAGCCAGATCAAGACCACCCGTGCGCAGGGCTTCAAACAGTGCCATCTCAGTGGTGAAAGACACCAGAGTAGCGCGGTCAAAATTCTTTTTCAAAAATGTTTCTTGGCTTGTGCCTTTGACAAATCCCAATCTACGGCCCGCCAAGCTTTTGGTATCCACGCCGCCAAAGTTAGAACCGCCGCGCACAAAAAATTGTGAACTGGAAAAATAATAGGGGCGAGTTGAACCGAAAAGCGGTGAAGCTGGTGGCCCGCCGATGACGAGATCACCGCGCTTTTCTTGCAACGCATTCAGAAGATTTGCATAAGGCATGGATTGAAGCTGGCATTGTACTTTCAATTCTACACAAACCGCCAGTGCCAGCTGCACCGACACACCGGTGAGTTTGCCATCTGCAGACTTGAAACTGAACGGAGCGAAATTTTCGTCCACCAAAAGTGTGAGCGTTGTTGGTAATTTTGCAGTGTGAGCAAGTGCGGCCTTATCAACATGCCGAAACAATGGAAATTGTTGAGCCTCACTCGCAAAGGCAACACCACAATTAACAACCAAAACGAGTAGGACAATTTTAAAATACACCCTGTACGTTATGGCCACCATTCGTTGCATTAGGCTTATCTTTCAATTGGGGCGCTCGTTGTTGCGGGCGTAGGGGACGTTCGTTGTTGCGGGCGTAGTGTAGTCTGTTTGGGCGTACATCACAAAGGGCTTGTGGCAATCAAGCCGCATTATGATGAGCTGCTGGTTGAGCCAGAACACGAAAAATTAGCGGAAGTTCCTGTTGCTGTTCTAAAACGCGCGTTCGAGCGGCTTAATAAAGCTGAACAAGAGGTTGTATTGCGTGAGCGTTTGGTGCCTGTGGCATGGCTGCCGCATCTAATACTTTATGCTGACGGCAATGAGCGGTTGCTGCCCTTTTCAGTTAAGCAGCAAAAAAAGGTCATTGCACGCGTAGCGCCCAGAATTTTTTCCGCAATGGTGCGCAGCTGTTGGGGCACTGACCTTACGAAACGCGCCTGCAATGAATTAAAACAAAACCAGCCCACTTTTTCCTCTAGCCAAAGATTTTCTTCTGGCCAACAGCTGTGGGTGATGGGTTTGCTCCTAGTGGTTGTTTTGCTATGGCCGCTGCTTTCAATCACAACGTTTATGGATGTGGGCAGCTTCATCTTGACGAGTTTATTCGCATGCATGATTTGGCTGCGGTTGTTGGCAATCAGTGAACGCGCTGAACCTTTTGTGGCACAACCTCAAATGAATGATGATGCCTTACCCGTCTATACCGTTTTGGTGCCCCTGTTTCGCGAAACACGGGTGTTGCCGCAGCTGATCAGCGCATTGCAAAAGCTGAACTATCCGGCAGAAAAACTTGATATCAAATTGATCCTTGAACAGACCGACACGGTTATGCAGCGCAAGGTCGCTTCACTGCGCCTTCCTGCAACGATGGAAGTGATTGTGGTTCCTGCATCTCATCCGCAAACCAAGCCCAAGGCTTTGAACTATGCGTTGCCATTTGCGCGCGGTCAATTATTGACGATTTATGATGCCGAAGATATTCCAGAGCCGATGCAATTACGCATGGCGGCGGCGGCTTTTACAAAATTGCCGCATCAAATTGCATGCTTGCAAGCTGAGCTGACATTTTATAACCCCAATGAAAACTGGCTGACGCGGCAATTTAGTTTGGAATATGCAGTGCTGTTCAAGCTGGTGCTGCCTGCACTTGCCATAAATCATTTGCCGCTGCCGCTGGGTGGGACGTCTAATCATTTCCGTATTGATGTGTTGCGACAAGTGGGCGGGTGGGATCCCTACAATGTAACCGAAGATGCGGACATCGGCATTCGCTTAGCGCGATACGGTTTTTACGCCAAGAGCCTAGCTGTTTGGTCCCGACATTTGATGGTGTAATATTTTCCGTTGAATGGAGGGATGCACTATGGGCCAAGTTTTACACGGCAGCGCCACAACGACT
>JAYVOQ010000069.1:0-1812 GCA_043757845.1 Hyphomicrobiales bacterium
CAATTGCTTTCGTCACGCTGCACTGACGCATCCCCTTCAGGATGAAGATTTCCTTGAAATAGGCACCTGAAAAGTTGGCCGTTGCCTTGACATGCTTGATCAGGTCAGCGTTCGATAGGTCAGGGAAAAAGTGCATCAAGAACTTCGCACGCATTCCTTCGTTCGGAAGGCTGATCTTGTATTTCTGATCGAAGCGCGACGGGCGTTTCAGCAACGCGTCATCCAACATGCCCGGATAGTTGGTGGTCGCGATGATCAAGGTCTTGTGCAGACCAACAGCACCATCCAAGAAGTTCAGGAACGTCGAACGCATTTCGTAGCGCCCGGCGATTGCATCCACATCTTCGAAGACGATGACCTTTTTGGCGTCACGCCCTAGCGACTGTTCCAGGAATTTGCCGATGTTCGCTTCGAAGTCGCGTGCATCAACAAGAATGGAATACGAACCTTCAAAGTGCGTGATGAAGTGCTTGATGAAGGTGGTCTTCCCGTTTCCGGGTGGTCCATACATCAAGACGCCACGCTTGTAAGGAAGCTTTTTCTTGATCGGGTTTTCGCCGTTGAAAAAGTTTTCCACATGCTTGCTGAAAAACAAAGTCGTATCGGCTTCCAGTGCCTTCAACAGTTCTTCGTCAAGGATCGGCGTGACTTCCTTGTCAATCGTGATCGGATACAGCACAGGTCCCATCATCGACTGTTTCAGTTCGTAAGCGCCGAAGCTGTGGTTCTTGATTTCAGTCTTGAAGATTTCATCCAGCTTTTCAGAATCATCGAAGAAGATAACCAGGCTTTTCCGCCAAGCGTTGGTGTTCAGTTCTTCGCTGAAAAGAATGGCATCGATACCTTCGCCACGGATTTCGAACGACAGGAAT
Organism: Hyphomicrobiales bacterium; assembly: GCA_043757845.1. Classification (GTDB taxonomy): domain Bacteria; phylum Pseudomonadota; class Alphaproteobacteria; order Rhizobiales; family Aestuariivirgaceae; genus Aestuariivirga. The sequence goes on from JAYVOQ010000069.1 coordinate 873, forward strand.
TTTTCGGTTTGTGCTTCGTCCTGTTGTGCCGTGTCGGCATAGACAGCGTTCTTGACTTCGTATTTTGAAACAAGAAATTCGATGAAGCGCTTTTGCGCGGCTTCAACCGTGACGTATTTGCGATCAACGCCAAGCGTCTTGGCAATTTCGATGACCTTAGCCGCGCCCGTTCCGCTGATTGGCTTGTCGGTCTTCCAGTTGATCAGGTCAGCTTTTTTCTTAGGTGCCGGTGCCGACTTGGCAACGGGCTTGGCGGCTGGTTCTTCGCCTTCCATGATCGACGACATGAACCCGGTGAACTTTGATTTCAATGAACCAGCTGGTTCCACTTCTGGCTTCACGAACAGTTCACGAGTTTTCTGCGAAAGGTAATTCCAAATTTCGGAATCGTTGGCGATGACCACGGATGTCTTCACGGCTGCAGAGGCAATGCGTTCAGCCACACGTTTTTTAGAACTCTCGTTCTGATAGCCACCAATATTGTCGCCAAAGTTCTTCACTGCAGCGGTAACGGACTTGGCATCATCTAGTGGGAACCTAAAGTTGACGGGATCACCCCAACCAACGGTTCCAGCTTCGGGCGTTAGCGCTGCATCATCTAGGGTAAGGGCTTCGATACCGAATTCGGTGGCCCGTTTGGCTTGAAGTTCTTGCAGTCCCACAGCATCACCTTCCTTGTTCCTGTCAGTCAGTTCGGGCAATCCGGACGCCTGCACAGCGGCACCGGAACCATCGTCAGCCTGGTCTTCCAGCAGCAACCCGATCACGGCTTCAACACCGTCAGTCAGACGAACGCGCTGCAAGCTGGATTCATCGAACTTGTCTTTTGCACGAACATTGAAAATATAATTTTCCGGCGTTTCTGCCATGCCGTTGATCGCAAGACCGGAATCAAGGACGAAGCGTGTTGCAACGCCAACATCGAAGAAACGTGACTTGG
>JAYVOQ010000070.1:0-24795 GCA_043757845.1 Hyphomicrobiales bacterium
TGTTGTAGCGTTGGAAGATGCTATTCCAGTTGCCAAACTCAACAGGCAATTCACGCCAATGGCTGCCAGTTCGGGCAATCCACAGCACAGCATCAACAAACTTTCTATTATCCTTGGCTGTCCGGCCTGCATCGCTCTTCTTACCCGGCAACAAATCCCTGATCCGCAGCCACTGGTCTGTCCGCAATTCTCGTCTCGCCATTCATGCCAGCCTCCAAACCAGCACGAAGTTTGAATCAGATTATTGCCGATTTGGGAACCCTAAATGTCAACAGAACCTAGATCAAGCAGGTTCTATTTCGCCAGCCAGCAGTTCCTTGCGCTCGGTTGCAGGCTTGTTGTCTGACGCAGCAAAAACCAGAATGCCGAGGATCACCAGTGCAGCACCTATGGCATCCACCCATGTGAACTTCTCACCCAGAATCCACACCGCCAGTGAGATGGTGATGAGGGGCGATATCGAAGCGATCATCGAGGTGGCCTGTGCGGAAATGCGCGACAAGCCTGCATTGACGAGGAAACTAGGAAGCACAGTTGCGAAAAATCCACAGCCTGCCGCCAGCCAATAAAACCGCGTGGTGGCCGAGAAATCGAATCCACCTGACACAATCACAAAATGTGCGATGCAGGCTATAGCAGATGATGACAGCGCCACGCCCGTGAATAACATGGTGCCCATGACGCCAATGAAGCGCTTGGCAAAAAGTTGATAGCAAGCAAAGGTGAAGGCACAGCCCAACACCAAACCGGTGCCAATGATCGTGTTGTGGCCTCCTTGCGGCAGTGCCTGCAAGAACACCACCAACAAACCAGCATAAGTTATGGCGGCACCAAGTGCGCCCTTCCAACTGATGCGGCCATTGAAGAACAACCAGCCAATCACCATCACCATCACGGGGTAAGTGAAGAGCACCAAGCGCTCAAGTTGGGCGGAAATATAAACTAGCCCTTCAAAATCCAGTAAGGCCGAAAGATAATAACCGAGAAATCCAACTGCAATGGCCCCTGCCCATATGCGTGGCGGCGGAAGTGACGTTCTGTCTTTAGTGGCCTTCCAAAGCACATAGGCCACAGCGGCCATGAAAAACGGTAAGGCTGACATCATGCGCAAGGCCAACATCAACGGCGCATCCACCTTGTCCATATAAGCAAGTTTGATGAAGATGGCTTTAGTCGAAAATAAAGCGGCCCCTGTGGCCGCGTAAATATAACCCATCAGCACTTGTCGGTTCATAGGAACGCGGTCTAGCGCCAAGGACTATGATTTGTCTTCTTACATCCTTGCATGGCAGATCTCTGGGTGGACTATATCAAATCAACATTCGTGATTTCACGGAAAAGCTTTTCCCTCAGACTTTCCCCATAAGCGTCAAAGTCTGTTGCTTTGATGACGAAACTTTGGTCACCGCCAATCACATTTTCGCGCAAATAATTATCAAGATCACGCGTATCTTTAGTAATGGCTAGGCCATTGATCACCGTGCCTTGCGCCACAATGGCGTCTCGAACCGCGTTAACCTTGGGGCCGGAGTTACATTCACCGTCAGTCGAAATATCAATAACGCGTCGAAAGGCAGGAGGTGCTGTTAACAACAGGCTTTGCGCAAACAGCAAGGCAGAGCCCGTGGCTGTGGTTTCTTTGGGCACATCACGCGGGCTGCGCAAAAAAACGTGGGCCACGGCCTTGGCGTCCTCCGCATTTTGTAACAGTTGCCACGGCACAATCACAAACTGAATCAGCGGATCTGACCAGAGGAAGGCAGAAATGGCGATGCGTTTGCGGGCACCGCCAGTTATGGCTTGCAAAATTTCTGGCGCCATCAGGGCCCGCGCCGTTCCTTGCATTTGTTGCTGATATTCCAGCGCGTCGACGCTGTAAGAACAATCGATGGCCAGAACCAGGGCCAGATCGACCGCAGGTGCCGCAGACACGGGCGATGAAACTGCGCCAATCGCCAGCGAGCCCAGAACCACGCGTCTTGTGATTGGTTTTGATACCATGAAGGTCAGACTATTTCAATTGCCAGTTAATACAAATGTCGCCCGTTCACACTGTCTTGATGCCTGAAACTTCGCGGTAAAGCTTAAGGCGTATGGCCAGCGTGTAAGCGTTGTAGTTGGCAGCCTCAATGACAAAGCTGCTGAGGCCACCGATTATTTCGCGTTCCAAGTAACTTGCTAATTCAGGCTCTGTATCAATGACAGCAAGCCCGTTGATGATGACGCCGCTGCCCACCAGTTCATCGCGCACGGCACGAACAGGCTGGCCCATATTGGCGTGGCCATTGGTTGAAACATCGATCACACGGCGCAGAGAGGTGGGTGCAGTTTCAAACAGATGGCCAGCAAAGGCCAGTGCGTCTCCAGTTGCTGTGGCACCAGCTGGAATGGTGCGGCGTGCACCAAAAATCTCATCGGCAACTTCGCTCACACCGCCCGCACTGCTGAGGATGCGCCAAGGCACAATCACCTGCTGCGCATTCGGGCTGGACCATAAGAAGGCGCTGACGGCAATTACTTTGTTGTGACCCTGTTCGATCAACTCAATCAAAGCAGAATCGAGTATCGCCTGACCCGTGCCACGCAACTGCAAGCGGTAGTCATAGTCATCAATGCTGAGCGAACAATCAATGGCCAAAACCAAGGCCAAATCCACATCAACGGCGGCCCGCACTGGCGTTGCAAACGCCGCTGTGGCGAGCCCGCTTAAAACACTTCGGCGCGAAGGTCTAAGTCTTGACATGAAGATAGTATAGGCCGCGCTTTGCACACCACAATGGTATCCTTGCAAAATTTCATCATGCGGTGCAACATAAAACTATGACAGATCTTATTGATCCATTCGGCAGGCATGTATCTTATTTGCGCGTTTCAGTGACAGATCGTTGTGACTTTCGCTGCGTTTATTGCATGTCTGAAAATATGAACTTTCTGCCCAAGGCTGATCTTTTGACACTGGAAGAACTTGATCGCCTGTGTTCGGCTTTCATTGCGCAAGGGGTGAAGAAGCTGCGCCTGACGGGCGGCGAACCTTTGGTGCGTAAGGGCATTATGACGTTGGTTGAAAGCCTGTCGCGGCATTTGAAATCTGGTGCGTTGGAAGAACTCACCTTCACCACCAATGGCAGCCAGCTGGCCAAATATGCCAAGGAGCTGGTGCAACACGGGGTGAAGCGGATCAATGTTTCCGTGGATACTTTGGATGCCGCTAAGTTCAAAGAGATTACGCGGTGGGGCGAACTGGCCAAAGTGCTTGATGGCATTCAGGCCGCGCAAGATGCTGGCTTGCAAATCAAGATCAATGCCGTGGCGTTAAAGGGTGTGAACGAATTTGAAATTCCAGACATGGTGCGTTGGGCCCATGGCCAGAAGATGGATTTCACTTTGATTGAAACCATGCCGCTGGGTGATATTGACGGTGACCGCACAGATCAATATCTGCCGCTATCCCATGTGCGGGCCAGCTTGATGGATCAATTCACGTTGGAAGATATTCCATACAAAACCGGCGGGCCGGCGCGTTATGTTCGCGTAGCGGAAACGGGAGGCCGCATTGGGTTCATCACGCCGCTCACCCATAATTTCTGCGAAAGCTGCAACCGCGTGCGCCTGACGTGCACAGGCACTTTGTATATGTGCCTAGGCCAAAATGATGCAGCGGATTTGCGTGCGCCGCTTAGAGCATCAGAAGGCGATGAGCTGTTAACGCAAGCCATTGTTGAAGCTATCGGTCGCAAGCCGAAAGGCCATGATTTTATTATTGACCGCACCCACAACAAGCCAGCAGTGGCCAGACATATGAGTGTGACTGGAGGCTAAACACGGTTTACTCACCGTCAGGTGGATTGCCGAAAACTGAAGTGATTTTTGATCGGATCAAACATCCAACACTTGAACGCGTACAATTCGATCTTCGCCGTCAAACGTCATCACTTGCGAGCCTTGGCGTGAAACGGTTTGGCGCGTGTGCGCGTTGGTGGCGGCGAGAGACCAATCAGACTGAATCTTTTTGTTGCCAATTATCTTCACATTCCAATCCACATTCACCTGAGCTGTATGATCAGCAAAATAGGCGCGAAATGCTTGCATAATCGCATTGCGGCCCGTGATCTCGCCGTTGAGGCCCGGTGACACATAGACCGCATTCTCGGCGAACATGGTTTCCACAGCATCCAAATCATATCGGTTCAGCGCTGAGGTATATTCGGCCAGCAACGCGGCAAGATTTCTCACTTGGCCAGTTCACCCATGATCCGCACCCAGCTTTTGATACCGCGTTGAAAGCTGGTGAGATTGTATTTTTCATTGGGGCTGTGGATGGCATCATCATTCAGTGCGAAGCCGACCAAAACCGAATCCATCCCCAGAATGTCTTTGAAGTGGCGCACGATGGGGATGGAGCCACCTGAACCCATCAACACCGTTTCCCTGCCCCATTCGGCTTTTAGAGCAGCAGCGGATTTTTTGATAAAGAGATTATTCTCCGGCACTTCGCTGGCGGGTGCACCTCCACCTTTGCCAGAGAACTTGATTTTGGTATCTTTCATCATGTGCTTTTTGGCAAAAGCTTGAAAGGCTTTCAAAATTCTTTGCGGGTTTTGCTTACCCACCAAGCGAAAGGTGAGTTTGGCATGGGCCTTGGATGGCAAAACGGTTTTGGTGCCTACGCCAGTGTAGCCGCCCCAGATGCCGTTGACCTCAGCAGTGGGCCTAGCCCAAATTTGCTCCAACACGTTGTGGCCCTTTTCGCCTGAAGCCTGTTTCAATCCCAAGGCGCCAAGGAATTTCTTTTGTGAAAATTTCAGCGTGGACCATTGTTTCTTGGTGGCCTTGGGCAAGGGTGCCACGCCGTCATAGAAACCGGGAATTTGAACTTTGCCGTTTTTGTCATGCAGTGCTGCAAGCATTTTGGATAGGGCTTTGATCGGGTTTACTGCGGGGCCGCCATAGAGGCCAGAGTGAAGGTCAATGGATGGGCCAGTCACTTCAACTTCTTCATGAACAAGTCCGCGCAACCGTGTTGTAATTGCTGGGGTTTTCTCGTCCCACATGTTGGTGTCACACACAAAGGCGATGTCGCAGGAAAGTTCGTTTTTGTTGGCCTTAAGGAAGGGTATCAGCGAGGGTGAGCCGCTTTCTTCCTCGCCTTCAATCAGGAACGTGGCCTTAATGGGTAAATCTCCGGTGGCTATGATCCAAGCGCGGGCGGCTTCCACGAAAGTCATCAACTGGCCTTTATCGTCAGAGGTGCCACGGCCATAAAGCTTGCCGTTTCGGTTTTCAGGCTCAAATGGCTTGGTGTCCCAAAGGTTCAGCGGGTCTATGGGCTGCACATCATAGTGCCCATAAAACAGAGCATTTGGGGTTTTGGCCGTAGCCGCTTTTGGGGTAAAATGTGCCACTACCATGCGGCGGCCTGCTGTGGGCCTAGCCTCTGCCTTGAAGCCAATGGCGCTAAGCTCTCTCACCAGCCACTCAGCAGCGGCATCGCAATCGGCATTGTGGGCTGGATCTGTGGAAATGGACGGGATGCGTAAAAGCTCAAAAAGCCTGCTCAAACTTTCGCCAAACGCGGCTTCAGCGGTGGTGAGGGCGTTACTCAAACTCATGGATCGGTCCTTCCCGTCAAAATCATGCAGGCCAGCGGCGATTTGGCGCGAAAAGAGTTTTGCGAATCTGGCTGGCCCTGCTTAGGTTTAGGACAATTTCCACCTTTGCCAAATAGGCTGTAAATACGTGACCCAGCCCGCCTCACCATTTGTTCTTTCGCGCGACAGCCTGCAGGCCAATCAGGCGGGTTCGCGCTTGGGGCGTTTTCGCAGGCGTGGCTATCAGCGCTATGTGCTGTGGAAGAACTTTGTGGATTTCTCGCTGCTTTGGAAGCGGCGATGGTTCATCATTGCCATGTTGCTGGGCTTTTTGTTGATGGGTGTTCCTTCACCTGCTGGCTTAACCCATCAAGGCCAGATTGTTCTGTGCATGTCTCTGATGGCCACCATCTTATTCATCAGCGAAGCGCTGCCTTTGCCCACTGTGCCACTGCTCATCATTGTTGGCGAAGTTGTGCTGCTGAAAATGGACCCCACGAAAGTGGCGCAGAGTTTAATGACGGATTCTGTTTTGTTCATCATGGGTTCGCTCATGCTGGCTGTGGCGGTGGTGAAACAGCGACTGGATAGACGCATTGCCTGGTGGATTGTGCGGATTACCGGCACGAATGTTTACGCTATCAGTATGGGCTTGACTGTGGTGTGCGGCACGCTTGCCGCCTTTATTGGCGAACACACGGTGGCGGCCATGATGTTGCCGGTGGGCGTGACACTAATCACACTCACATCAAATGACCCCAAGAAAATTCATAACCTTGCGGCGGTGTTATTGTTCTCAATTTCTTATGGCGCCTCAATCGCTGGCGTGGCCACGCCGTCTGGCGGGGCCCGCAACGCCATTATGATTTCCTATTGGAAAGATTTTTTCTACAACGCGTCTGATCCTGCCACCCAGCGCTATTTGATGGATTATTTGCATTGGGCAATTTACGCCTTCCCGATGTTTCTGCTGCGGCTGCCTTTCGTAACACTGTTGCTGGTGTGGACGTTCAAGCCTGAAGTAACAGATATGACGCGGGCCATCACAAGGCTGCGCACCCAAGTTTCTCTGCAAGGGCCGATGCGCGGTTCGGAGTGGATGACGATTTTTATTTTTCTGTCCACCATTGTCGGATGGGTGGCTTTTTCTTCACAGCTGGGACTGGGCACAATAGCGATAGCGGGCACTGCGGCCTTTTTAATCTTCGGTCTGGTGCGTTGGGAAGATATTAACGCGGGCGTGAACTGGGGTGTGATCTGGCTCTATGCTGCGGCAATTTCATTGGGCGTTGAAATGAAATCCACGGGTGCAGCCGATTGGGTGGCAACCAGCGTGCTCAACGGATTGACGGCTGTGGGTGCCACTGGGCAATTTGATTTTAACGTAACGGTTTCTCTGCTGACGATATTTGTTTCCAACACCATGACGGCGGGTGCGGCCGTTGCCGTGCTTGCGCCGGTTGTTTTAAAAACGGCGGTGGCCGCGGGGCATGACCCGCTGCAGACGGGCTTTTTAGCGGCCATTTCTTCGGCCTTTGGTTACCTTACACCTGCGGCCCAACCGGCTTTCACCATCATCTATGCGTCGGGTTATTTGAAGAGCGTGGACTTCTTCAAGATTGGTGTGCGTATGATGATATTGTCTTTCGCCATGTTGATGTTGACTGCTCAGTATTATTGGCCGGTGCTGCCATGAAGTTGTTTCGCGGCACCGTTTTGCCGGTGCGCCAAGAGGCTGCGGTGCAAAAGACGATTGCGAATTTGAAAGCGATCCGTCGCAATCGGTTTCGCATTCTCGCGTGCATCGACGGCTCGGAGGAAAGTTTCATCACGGTGCGCAAGGCGGCACGGTTTGGGGCGACCAATGAATGCGACATCATCATCCTCTACGTGCGGCCCATTGATCAAGGTTTGCATTCTGGCGGCTTGCAAGTTCGATTAGCGCGACAGAACATGTTGGAAGCTGGCTTTGAACTACCAGGCGTTTCCCATCTCAAGCGGGCGTTGGATATGCTGAAGGCCGAAGGATTGGATGTGAGCGGCTGGCAACGTGAAACGCAAAACCAAGATGCTTGGGGTGATCCTGCGGGTGACAATAAAATTGAATATCGTTCTGCCGAAGGGCGCAGTGTTGTGTTGAAACTTAAAACCGCGCCGGATGTGGCGGTGGGCATTTTGGATCAATATGAGCTGGGGCCTTACAATTTAATTATTTTAGGCGAACCGTCGCATTGGCGCAGTGAACTCAAATCATTCTTTGGCAGCGGTGTGGTGCAAACGATTGTCACTATGGCACCCTGCTCGGTCATGGTGGCGCGCAAAGCCAATGAGCGCATGGGCTTTTTAATTGCAACGGATGGCACCTCGCAATCCATGCAAACGGTGCGCCGCGCTGCTGTTTTGGCCCATGTGATGGGCCGTGACATCAGTTTAATTGCTGTGGCCCCGGATGAGGCCTCAAGAGGCGCTGCATTGGAAGCCGCAGAGAATGGGCGGGCCTTATTGAAGGCGATGAAAATTCCCGTTCAGAAAACCCACATCGAAATTGGCCCCATTGCCACACGCATAGCTGAAGTGGGTGCGGCTTATGGCACAATCGTGGTGAGCGACGAGCGACGATCACACTTGCAGCGCGTGTTCAAAGGGTCGGTTGCAACAGATGTTGTTAAGACTGCAACCACCAGCGTGTTGGATGTGAGGTAGAAGGTGTTGCGCGTCTGATGCGCTAAGCGCTTTGCTCTTCCACTGAATCAAGATACTCGTTCAGGTGCTCAAGGTTTTCAAAACGCATCCAGCCTTCATCCGTTTCGGCTTCAACTGTATCATCCGAAAGAATGCGTGCCGGACGGCCACGGATAACTTTTTCATCAATCACATAAAGGTCGCCATCATCAACTTCGACTTCTTTGTGTGCTGGGCCTGCAACTTCGTGATTCGCATTCATGGGCATAGAGCTTAAGTGCGCGGGCTCGGGCGGTGGTGCCGACAGCGATTCCATCCCGCCCATGGATTTGATGACATCGGCCTTCGCTTGCTCAAGGGCGCTAATGGTTTCGGCCACTGGATCTGGCTTAATTGATTTAGGAACCATTGCTGCGGCAGCGGCAACGGCACTGGTTGCGACAGCCGCCTCAGTGGCTTTGCGGCCAAAATTCGTGATGTTGGATGCGACCTCGCCTACTGGTTCGGACACAACTGACTTCGCATTTTGAATTTCAGCGATTGTTTTAACGGCTTCAGTCGCCACTGTCGATCGCAAGTTTCCAGACTGCAATGCATCCACAACGGCACCCAGCCCTAAAGCCAGCACACCGCCTACAAACAGGATAGCGGCGGTGTCTAGTTTGATACCATAAACATCCATCACGCCCGGTTTAACAAAGGTAAGCACCCCAAGGACGATGCCACCCAGTGCTAAAACAGTGCCAATTAGTTTCATCAAGTTGGACATTTATCCCCCTCTTAATTACAAGCCGATTCGTTTTGAAAAGCCATAGAACTGTTAACCTGAGTATTAGGTTAACTTAGCCTGAAGGCAAAGTCTAATCCCCCATTACAATACGCGGCGCTGGCTTTTGGCCCATGCCACGCTCCATTGCAATCCACAACTTTTCAGCAATGTCTCTGTAACTCTTGGTGTGGGGTGAATCTGGCACGGTGGCCACGATGGGTTCGCCTGCGTCAGAGCGCTGGCGCAATTCTGGGTCTAGTGGAATTTCACCTAAAAACGGTAAGCCCAACTTAAGGGCTTCAGCCTTGGCGCCACCATGGCCAAAAATTTCATGGCGCTTACCGCAGCCATCACAAATAAAATAGCTCATGTTTTCGATCAGGCCCAGAACCGGCACATTCACCTTCACAAACATATTCAAACCTTTGCGTGCATCAATCAACGCTAAGTCTTGCGGTGTGGATACGATGACGGCACCTGACAGAGGGGTTTGCTGGGCCAAGGTGAGTTGTGCATCACCCGTGCCCGGCGGCATATCAATCACCATAACATCGGTTTCACTCCACGCCACTTCGCGCAGCAGTTGGGTGAGGGCCGACATCACCATCGGCCCGCGCCAGATCATCGGTGTGGCCTCGTCAACCAAAAAACCAATGGAAGCCACTTCCACACCAAAGCGGCTCATCGGTTTCATGCGCTTGCCGTCTTTGTCTGAGGCTTCTGGCTTTCCACTAATACCAAAAAGCTTCGGCATGGAGGGGCCGTAAACATCAGCATCCAATACAGCCACGCGCAATCCATTGGCTTTGAAGGCCAGCGCCAAATTGATGGCTGTGGTGGATTTTCCAACCCCGCCTTTACCAGATGCAACAGCGATGAGATGCTTTACACCCGCAATGCCATTGCGCAGCGTTTGCGCGGCCTGTTGCTTCGGGCCAACTTCGCGCTGTGGCGGGCGTTCGGCCGTTAAAGCCACAATGGCTTTTTTAACACCGGGGAGATTAGCCACACGATCTTGCACAAATTTCTGCAATTGCCCCATGGCATTGGCGTGCTGTGGATCAGTGTTCAGCGCAAACATAACCTGGCCAGCGTTGACCGCCACTTCAGACACAAGCCCGGCGCTGACAATGTTACCACGCCCGTCAGGAGCGGCAATTTTCCTAAGTTCGGCGAGAACTTGTTCTGGCGTGATATCTGTCATGAGTTTGAAGCATTTCCATTGGGTTGTGGTTAAGGGATTATTGATTTCGTAAGCGAAAGTCCAATTTCAATTCTGCTTGTTCAATTCTGCATGGCTGATTGGCACAACATCTTGTCTTAATCTTTACCGAGTTTGCCAACTGAAATTTCAGCTTAGCCTGATATTCCCGGGTACATAAATGGAAGATTTGAACCCATGAGTGCTGCATCACTATCAGGATTATCGCGCAACGGCCTTTCACTGGATGCCGCGTCACATGAAGCAGCTGGCAAATCTTACTTTGACGAATCCTTGCCGGACGAAGGTGACACGCCCTGGCAAAGCGATCTGCTGGAATTATTTTTACGCAATCAGTTGAAGCTTGCGCCCATTTTGCCCATGGTTGCTGTGATGTTGAGTGCCACCGCCGCCATGTGGAATGGTTTTGGCACAGTGGCTTCGTGGTTGTTTGGTGTTGTGGGCAGCAATCTCATCCAACTGTTCCTGTGCCGCCTCTATTTCAGGGCGAAACGCACCAAATCGGAACAGCGCGATTGGATCGGCATGATGGCCGCATCAGAATTTATGCAAGGCGTTTTTTGGCTGTTGCCATTGTTTATGTTCTGGCCGCAAGGCAATGCCGCACTCGGCATGTTTTTAGTAACGGCTATTATGGCCGTTGTGGCGCTGCGTTTTCTGATTGTGAGCACCTTCCTGCCTGTATTGATTGCTGGAACGGGCGTCATGACGTTGGGTGCGGCGCTGCGTTGCATTATGGAAGTGGATACGCTTTTCTTCAGCCTTGGCTCTGTGCTGATCACGCTTGAAGTGTTGTTCTTATTCGTCGCAAGGCAGTTGCAAGATACCTCGCGCGACATGCTGGTTTTTAAGAACCAAAAAGATGTTTTAATCACCGAACTTTCACAGGCACGCGATACAGCCGATGGTGAACGCCAAAAGGCCGAGAAAGCCAATGAGGCCAAGAGCGCGTTTTTGGCGAACATGAGCCATGAGTTGCGCACGCCGCTTAATGCCATTCTTGGTTTTTCAGAAATTTTGCACGGCGAAATGTTTGGCCCACTGCAGAACGGCGCTTATAAAAACTATGCTGGCGACATTAATAGTTCGGGCCAATACCTGTTGGCGCTGATCAACGACATTCTGGATATCTCGCGCATCGAAGCCGGGCGGCGCGACATTCAGGAGGAGCCTATCGATTTGTGCGACCCATTGGATCAGGCCCGGCATCTGTCGAGTATGAATGCAAAGCAAAAAGACATCACACTGGTTGTGAATGTTGAAATGGGTTTACCGCGCGTATTGTGTGACGAGCGGGCCGTGCAGCAAGTTGCGATCAACCTCACGACCAATGCGGTGAAGTTTACGCCAAAAGGCGGATGTGTGGAACTTGGTGCCAAAAGGTTGAGCAACGGCACAGTTCAACTCTATGTCAAAGATAATGGCCCGGGCATTCCAGCAGACGAAATCAAAAATGCGCTGACAGCCTTCACACGCGGGAAGCTGGCCAAGACCAAAGCCATTGATGGCGCTGGCCTTGGCTTGTCGATTGTGAATGGCATTATGCAGTTGCACGACGGAACGATTGAAATTGAAAGTAAGCTGGGTTTGGGTACAACGGTGATTTGCACCTTCCCCGCCAAACGTGTTTTGTCTGGCCCGCGCGGAGCTTTGCAGGCCAGCGCTGGCCAAGTCAGTGATACGCAACGCCGCTTGATCGGATTGACGGCTTAATCCTTATTCGAAACCCCCGCCCCTTCAAAGGTGGCCATGCCATTGTGGCAAGCCACTGCGGCCTTGACGATACCGGCCGCCAGTGCGGCACCTGAAGCTTCACCCAAGCGCATGCCCAGATTAAGCAAAGGCTTTTTGCCCATCAATTCCAACAGCCGTTTATGAGCAGGCTCGGCTGAGCAATGGCCGAAAAGACAATGATCAAGTGCTGAAGTGTTTAATTTATAGAGCACGGCGGCAGCAGCAGTGGCCACATAGCCATCCACAATCACTGGAACATTTTGCATTCGTGCACCCAGAATAGCGCCAGCCATGGCGGCCAGTTCGCGCCCGCCCAAGCGTCGCAATAGTTCGAGCGGATCAGCCAGATGGGCGTGATGTAGGGCAATGGCTTTATCGACGGCGGCGGCTTTGCGCTTGAGGCCTTCAGCATCGACGCCAGTCCCCGGCCCCACCCAGTCTTGGCCTTTGCCGCCGAACAGGCCTGCGGCCAAAGCAGCAGCAATGGTGGTGTTGCCAATTCCCATTTCGCCGATACACAGCAAGTCACAGCCCCCAGCGATGGCTTCCATGCCGTAGGCCATGGTAGCAGCGCAGTCTTTTTCATTTAATGCGGGCTCAACCGTGATGTCTTTGGTGGGCTGTTCCAGCGCCAGCTCAAAAACTTTGAGGCCAAGGTCAAAGGCTTTGCAAATTTGATTGACGGCCGCACCGCCACTTTGGAAGTTGGCTACCATTTGGGCTGTGACGGCTTGCGGATAAGCCGCCACACCTTGTGCCACAACGCCATGATTGCCGGCAAACACAGCCACAACCGTGCGCTCAACGCGGGGCGGATAATGATGTTGCCATGCAGCGATGTGTTCGACAATTTTTTCCAGTTCACCCAAGGCGCCGGGCGGCTTAGTTAGAATTGCGTCATGGGCGCGGGTTTTGGCAATGGCTTCGCCGTCCGGCCCGGGCATTTCGCTCAATAATTTGCGCAGATCGTCAAAGGGAAGGCCAGTTGTCATCATTTCATCCTTGGTTCTTGAAAGCTTACGGGCCAGCCCCTATCACAGGCCAAACGTTTAGGCAGCACAACAAACGGCAATGAATGACAAATTTCAACTGAGCAATGACGCGAATGGGCGATTCAGGCCCATTTCAGAAATGCTGCTGGCTTTGCGCTTTCTCACGCGGCTGCCCATCCCTTTTGCGCGCACTGTGGAACCTGTGCCCTTAGCATCGGCGATGCGCATGTTTGCAGTTGCAGGCGCATTGGTTGGGGCTTTGAATGGTTTTTTCCTTTGGGGCATTTCCTATCTGCACTTGCCCGGCATGATTGGCGCGGTGTTGACAGTGGGCTTTGGCTTATTCCTGACTGGGGCCCTGCATGAAGACGGGTTGGCGGATTCTGCCGATGGCCTGTTGGGCGGGCACACGCGCGAACGCCGCTTAGAAATTATGCGCGATAGCCGCATTGGCACTTACGGTGCCTGCGCTTTAGTATTGGCGTTACTGATCCGCGTTGAAGCTTATCAAGCCCTTGCAGCCTATGCGCCTTGGCAAATGATCGCCATGCTTGCCGCCGTGGGGGCTTTTTCGCGCGCCATGGTGGTGGATATGATGTGGGCCACAAGACCTGCGCGCAGCGATGGGCTTTCTGCCCATGCCGGAAGGCCAAGTCGCAATGCTGGATTATTTGCAATTGTGACAGGCGGTGCCTTGGCGATTTTTGCAGGCTGGCCTCTCGCACCCATTGTGGGCGTTGAAGCCATGCTGGTGGCTTTGGTCATCACCGGCCTGATGCGGCGCTTGGCAACGCGTTTGGTAGGAGGGCAGACCGGTGATATCTGCGGGGCGGTGCAAGTGCTTGTTGAAGTGGGCATGTTGATCACTTACTTGGCAAGCATTCATTAACCTTGGCTCTCGGTAATTGCCGCGTGTGAACGGTTTATGACTCTTGCAGACTTAAACTCTGGCTTCAGAGCGTTTTGATGTTTCTCGGAAACATCAAAATCGCCCTAAGTTACTATTTTCGATCAATTTGGCTGACTATTGACTGCGCGCTTTCATCGAAAGCGCTCCACCGTCAAAAGTCAGATTGATCTAGTGTGTGGAGTTCAAATGCGCGTTACCCTTCCCTTGCCCAGCTTTGCTCTTGCAATTCTTTTGACGCTGGGCGCGGGTTTGCCCGGTTTGCGCCCGTCTATGGCACAATTCCCCAACTTGCAGCTTTATGCATTGACTGAAATCAAAGGCGGGCAGAACGGGCACTTTGTGGTTGATGCAACCATCAATAGCCAGAAAATTTCAGCGTTGGTTGACACCGGGGCCAGCGTTGTCGCACTTTCTTATGAAGATGCAGAGCGCGTTGGTTTGCATCCGCGCTCGTTAGATTTTACAGTTCCCGTGGCTACTGCTAATGGCGCAACTAAAGCAGCACACGCCAAGCTTTCAAAAGTTGAAATTGACAATGTGCGTGTTGATGATGTGGATGCCTTGGTGATGCCGCAAGGTGCCCTTAATGGCACGTTGTTGGGCATGAGCTTTTTATCACGACTTTCCAGCTTCAAATCTGAGAATGGCACTTTGTCCTTGAAGAATTGACGCAACTGCTGATATTGCGTCGCTGCCGGAGCGGTTCAGTTCCGGCATTTTTGTTTGAATGTGACAATGGAAGAAATTGAAACACCTTGCGTGAAAATCTGTGTGGTGGACCCTGAAACGCAGCTGTGCATCGGCTGTGGCCGCACACGCATGGAAATTGCGGGCTGGCTGGGGATGGCGCCCGCAGAGCGCCACATCATCGTGTTGAATTTAACCGAACGACTGGCCACGCTGACGCAGCGCAAAACCCGCCGCGGCGGCAGGGCCGGAAGAGTTGCAAAAGGCGCGTAAGGGTTAGAGGATTCGACGCAGATAAGGCCAGCGCCATTATATTTAGGCGATTATGCACTTGACAATACCAGTCAAATTTGTTATTTTTGCCTATGGCAAACAAACAAAAAAACGGCGACTTGACCCTCATTCAAATATCGCAGCGCTTCTCAACTGAAGAGTCGGCGCGTGTTTATTTTGAAAGGCTTCGTTGGCCTCATGGTCCAGTCTGCCCACATTGCAGCAACGAAAATCAGCAACGCATCTATAAAGTTACGCCGAACCCTGAGAAGAGAATCCGGGCTGGCCTTCACAAGTGTGCAGATTGCCTTCAAGGTTTCACAGTGACCGTCGGCACTATAATGGAAGATTCGCATCTGCCATTGAACAAGTGGTTAATTGCGTTTTACATGATGTGTGCCAGCAAGACCCAAGTCAGCGCCCTTCAGCTGCAACGTCAACTCGAAATCGGTTCTTACAGGTCGGCCCTGTTCATGTGCCAGCGCATCCGTTTTGCTCTAATGGACATTGAATTTGGCAAAAAACTTGACGGAATCGTCGAAGCAGATGAAACTTACGTTGGTGGGGTCAAGCGTGGCATGGGGCGGCGATACGTTGGCAACAAGACGGCGGTAGTTTCAATGGTTGAACGTGGCGGTGATGTCCACTCCCAAGTGGTTGAGAAGGTATCTGGCGCTGTTCTTGGCCGCATGCTCAAGAAACATGTGGCCACATCTGCCCATCTGAACACCGACGAATCGCCTCTTTACAAAAGAAGCGGTAGGATGTTCGCGTCGCATGACACTGTAAACCACAGCCAAGAAGAATACGTGCGCTATGATAAATCAGGGCGCTTGGCAATGACCAATACTGCGGAAGGTTTTTTCGGAAATTCGAAACGCTCTCTCGATGGCACTCACCATCAAGTCAGCAAAAAATACCTGCCATTTTACCTAGCGGAATTGGATTTTAAGTACAACACACGAAAGATGAGTGATGGCGAACGGACGGTAGACGCTATTCCCAAGATTGTTGGGAAGAGGCTTATGCTTCGCCGCCCCAAAATGGGCGGATAGGCGACCCTTGTGAAGCAACGGAGTTTCCGCTAAAGTAAGGTCGCTCTAGAGGAAACATCGTGGCAAACGAACGCATAACTGAGAATTTTGTTCGCGATCGACTGCGCGACCTTGGCTACTACGACAAGAAAAACAGCATTCGTGTAGAAGAGCAAAAGAGCACAACGGAAAGCGTCCGCCGCGCTCTCGCGGCTGCTAGCAAAAGTGGCGGAGGAGGATCGGGGTCACCAGAGTTCATCATCACGGACCCAGATGATCAATCCGATTTCGTTCTTATCATTGAGTGCAAAGCGGACGTAAAAAATCACGCGTCCCCCTCGGCTTCCGTTATGCTTTCGCCTCCGGTTGATGAGACGCCAGAAAGCCGCGCTAAGCGCGTTATCCGATATGCGGTTGACGGCGTGCTGCACTATGCTCAATATCTGGCAAAGGATTACAACGTTATTGCGGTTGCTGTAAGCGGCCAGACTGATAACGATCTAAAGGTATCAACATACCTGCAAACTCGTGGAAGCCCCACTGCCAAATCACTTATGGCAAAAGGCGGCGGACCTTTTATCGATTCCATCGTTGAGTGGTCGGATTATATTGATCATGCGATTTACGATCCTGCTGTTCAAGAGGTCAGGCTTACTGATCTTATGGCGTTCTCTCGCGAGCTGCATGATTTCATGCGAGATGATGTCAAAGCTAGCGAAAGCGAAAAACCGCTTTTCGTGAGCGGCTCGCTGATAGCCCTACAAAATACAATCTTTCAAAAGACGTTCGGAGATCACGCCGCAAAAGACCTGCCAGCTGAATGGCTACGTGTCATCAAGTTGGAATTGAAGAAGGCCGAAATTCCTAATTCAAAAAAAGAGACTATCGCTCTGCCTTATTCCAACATTGCCAGCCATCCAGAGATAGCAAAGCGCCACAAAAAATATCCGAAGGGAGTTTTGCACGAACTCATTAGACGACTGAATGAGAAGGCATCTCCTTTTATCAGCGTCTATCATGACTTTGATGTGATCGGAAAATTCTACGGTGAGTTTCTTAAGTACACTGGCGGGGACAAAAAAGCCCTCGGCATCGTTCTAACGCCGACGCACATAACAGAGCTTTGCGCCCTCCTAGCAAACGTAAACAAAGACAGCAAGGTGTTGGATATTTGCGCGGGGACTGGCGGGTTCCTAATTTCTGCCATGCATCAAATGTTCAAATCGGCAATTACTGAAAGAGACAAGGCGAGGATAAAATCAGAATCCTTGATAGGAGTTGAACAGCAACCAAATATGTTCGCCTTAGCGGCAAGCAACATGATCCTCCGGGGTGACGGCAAGGCCAATCTTCATCAATCTTCTTGTTTCGATGAAGCTGTAACTGCGGCAATTAAGGAAAAGCGATGTGATGTTGGCCTTTTGAACCCGCCATATTCCCAAGGTGACGAAGATTTGCATGAATTGTATTTTGTGGGTCACATGCTGGACTGCCTTCGCAAAGGAGGAACAGGGATCGCCGTCGTTCCTATGAACTGCGCTATCTCGCCTCACAAAGCTAGGGCAGAGCTGCTGAAGCGCCATACGCTTGAAGCCGTTATGTCGTTACCGGATTTGTTGTTCGCTCCCGTTGGTGTAATAACTTGCTTGATGGTGTTCACCGCGAAGGTGCCGCATGAGACCAGCAACAAGAAATCTTGGTTTGGATATTGGAAAGATGACGGCTTCGTAAAGACTAAACATCTTGGCCGCATTGATCTGAACAGGAAGTGGGCTGTCATACGAGACCGTTGGGTAGAGACTTTTCGCAATCGTGAAATCGTTCCGGGCGAGTCCATTGTTCGCCGCGTGACTTCAGAGGATGAATGGTGCGCAGAAGCCTATATGGAGACAGATTATAGCACTTTGTCGCCCCATGACTTTGAATCCGAGATTAAGAAATATGTTGCCTTCAGGATTCTTCAGACCGAACTAATAAGCGAAGAATGAGGCAATGAAAACAGTTCCGCTTAGTCAATTGTTCGACGTCGAATATGGCAACAAGTTCGACCTCAACAAAATGGAGGTCTCGGACAAGTTGGCAGGTGGGATCAATTTCGTAAACCGATCAGCGAGAAATTGCGGAGTAAGCGCGATTGTCGCTCCGGTTCTGGGTCGCGCCCCATACCAAGCAGGCAATATCACTGTATCATTAGGTGGCTCGCTGTTGGCGTCATTCGTTCAACTGGAGCCCTTCTACACTGGCCAGAATGTCGCTGTGCTGAAACCAAAGGAAGAAATGATCTTCGCTGAGAGGCTTTACGTATGTATGTGCATTGCCCATAACCGTTTCCGCTACAGCACATTTGGCAGAGAAGCGAACAGAACAATCCGCACGTTGCCAGTCCCGGCGCGCTCGGAATTTCCGGATTGGTTGATTGATTGTGATGTTTCGCAGCTTGAAACCGAATTTGCTAAGCCGCATTATGCAGGACCAAGATCGCCGCTTAATCCAAGGTCATGGAAATGGTTTGCATTATCGATGCTGTTTGACATCCGCAAAGGCAAGCGGCTAACGAAGGCCGATATTGAACCTGGCACGACTGCGTTTATATCAGCAATAGACTCCAATAATGGCCTGCGCCAACGGATAAATGCCAAGCCGATGCATCCGTCAAAGGTAATTACTGTTAACTATAATGGTAACGGCGTAGCGGAGGCGTTCTACCAGCCAGAGCCATTCTTAGCTTCCGATGACGTTAACGTGCTTTATCCCAAATTTGATCTTGACTTGCCGATCGCTCTATTTGTTTGCACAATTATTCGGCGCGAGAAGTATCGCTTTAGTTATGGCCGTAAATGGAATTTGGACCGTATGAATGAGTCTAAAATACGATTGCCCACAGACATTATAGGCGAGCCGGATTGGGTATGGATGCGTAACTATGTGATGAATCAGAATTATTCATCGCATTTGCACGAAGACGAGTCCGATACGGAGATAGCAAAACAACGCCTTGCCGAAATCACTGCTGGAACAGACGTGCTGGTGCAAGGGGAGGAACTTAAGGGCCGCTTAGCACGCGTTGGCTCTGTTCGGATTATGTTGTGACCCGATGCCCTCCCTCTACGGCTTCGCGTATACAGAGACCGCCCTTAGATATTTGGAAGCGACTGTCCCGACCAAATTCCGTTCACAGATCAAACGGCGTGTAGAGCGCCTCGCAGGCGATCCAATGCCGCCCGGTTGCAAGAAACTAATTGGGGTGAGTGATGGGCAGTATTCGGTTTACCGAGTACGCCAAGGAGATTATAGAATTCTGTACTCAGTTCGCGGTGTCATCATCGTGATCTTGGATATTGGACATCGAAAGGACGTGTATCGATGAAATCAGTGCAAAAGAAACCTGTCGAAGAAATGCGACTGAGCAGCGCGGAATTTGATCGCATCATGGGCCGTGTGCTTCAAGCGAAGCCAGAGTCTAAAAAAGCTGTGAAGGCGAAAGCGACGGCCAAGAAACGCCGCGCAGCTAAATAAGCCGGAGCCTCATTTCAGAGGCTCCTAGAACTTTTTAATTTACTGGTATTGTCAAGTGCATAATCGCCTATATTTAGGCCGCAAGTCTTGCAGCTTGTTCTTCGACGGCGACCAGTGCTTTTAGAATAACCTCTGGCCCTGCCCCGTACTTTGATCCATCAACCGTCAAAATTTGCCGCCAAATTCGACCCCCCGCTTGCGCATGATAAAGACCCAGCATGTGGCGCGTGATGTGATGCAACGGCGCGCCAGTTGCCAGATGCCGTTCAATGTGGGGCAGCATGACAACAGCAGCTTCGCGGCGCGTGGCTACGGTTGCGGGTTGGTTGGCGAAGGCTAGATCAACTTGCGCAAGTTCCCATGGATTATGATAGGCCACGCGGCCCAGCATGATGCCATCCAATGTTTCAAGATGCGGCAGGCCCGCAGCAACAGTTTCAAGCCCGCCGTTTAAGCTGATGTGCAAAGCTGGATTGGCGGCCTTCAGGCGGTGCACGCGGTTATAATTCAGTGGCGGGATTTCGCGGTTTTCTTTTGGACTAAGGCCTTTGAGCCAAGCTTTGCGGGCGTGGATGATAAAGGTTTTGCATCCGGCCTCTGACACTGCGCCAATGAATTCATCCAGTGCCTGTTCTTCATCTTGATCGTCAATGCCGATACGACATTTGATGGTGATGGGAATTTTCACCGCCGCTTGCATGGCCGAAAAACACGCCGCCACTAAATTTGGCTCAGCCATCAGACATGCGCCAAAGTGCCCGCCTTGCACACGGTCTGATGGGCAGCCCACATTGAAGTTGATTTCATCATAGCCAAAGTCTTCGCCAATGCGCGCTGCTTCGGCCAACCCCGCAGGGTTGCTGCCGCCCAGTTGCAGCGCCACGCGATGTTCGTACGCATTAAAACCCAATAGTTTATGGCGATCCCCATGGCGCACGGCTTGCTCAGTGACCATCTCAGTATAGAGCAATGCACTGTGTGTGAGCGTGCGGTGAAAGGCCCGGCAATGCCGATCAGTCCAATCCATCATGGGTGCAACGGAGAATATTTTGTCCTTGTAATTCAATAGTTTATCCTTGTATCCTCAAGCGAACAGATGTGAACGTGTGCAGTTTTTATCCCTCGATTTCCCGCCTTTTATACTTGTTTCGTTCCCTTGCTGCACACATATCGCACACGACTTTAGATAGGAGTGCACACGAATGCCCGTGATCGTCAAGCTGCCTTCAGGAAACTGGTGGGCCCAAGTGCGGCGCAAAGGAAAGTATATCAGCAACACGTTTCGGCGGCGAGCGGATGCAGACACTTGGGCACTTGAAACCGAACGCACAATCGACAAGGGAATAGACCCCAAAGCCGTAAATCCGCGCACGGTCACGACGTTCAGTGAAATCATCGATTTGCATATCCAAGATATGCTGGAGGTGGGCAAAAAAATTCGACGTTCCAAAAGTGCGGTGCTTGAATCTCTCAAGCTTACACTTGGTGGTTATCGACTACAGGAAATAACCAGAAGCATGCTTATTGATTATGGGAAGAAGCGTGCAAAGCAAGGTGCCGGTCCAGCGACGCTAGCAATCGATATATCATTCATCGGGACCCTGCTCACCCATGCCGCTGCCGTTCATGGAATTGCAGTTTCACCTGAGGAAGCCAGACTCGCTCGTGTAGCGCTTAAACGCTTGGACTTGATTGGCGACCCCCAAGAGCGTGACCGAAGGCCAACTCAAAACGAGCTTGATGATCTCGTCAAACATTTTGGTGAAAAGCCAAGGCAACTTATTCCAGTTGGCCGCATGATCAGATTTGCAGTCGCAACAGCGATGCGGCAGGAGGAAATCTGCACAATCACTTGGGATGATGTGGACATCCGTAATCGCATGGTCACAGTGCGTGATCGCAAAGACCCGCGAAAGAAAGATGGCAACAATCAACGAATTCCAATGCTGAGCATGACCGGTTACGACGCTTGGCAGGTTCTTCTAGAGCAGCGGGTTATTACGCGTGGCATCGGCAAAGTTTTCCCACATCACCACAAATCTGCGGGAACTGCATTTCAACGCGCCTGCAAGGAACTCAAGATTGATGATCTGCATTTTCATGACCTGAGACACGAAGCAACAAGTCGGTTGTTCGAGGCAGGACTTACGATTGAGAAGGTAGCCCTCGTGACTGGCCACCGCGATTGGAAGATGTTGAGGCGATATACTAACCTGCGGCCTGAATCTTTGCACCCAAAGGAAAAAGCAAAAGATTTCGCCAATTTATCGTTGACTCCAGACGCGCTCTCCGAAATGTTTCCGCAAACAAAAGCGTCTTATTGAATTTTTGGTAGTGCAACCCGCTTCTATTTCACTCGAATGCTCGCGGTCTTACTATCGGCTGAAAAAATGGCTTTTAAGAATTTTGTTTTGAGTCTAAAATCTGCATGGTTGTTTATAGCATTTTGATAGAGGCTAAGAAGTAGCTGTTGATGTGTTTTAAGTGTTGAACTTCGAGTTCATGAGAATTAGGAGACTTATTGCATGTCAAAAAACATCGTGGTCTTCTCGGATGGAACAGGACAGCGCGGTGGTGTTACTTTTGATGAGAACCGAACCAATATTTATAAACTGTTCAGAGCCACACGATGTGGACCCGATTCGAGCATAGATCCTGCCCTGCAGCTCACTTATTACGATCCTGGACTTGGTACCGTACCAGAGGGTAGCGGGCTCATAGGCGGTCTGTTTCGCAAAATTCATAACATAATTAGCCAAGCGACGGGGCTTGGCATCACTATGAACATTGTTGATTGTTACGCGGAGATCATTCGTATTTTTGAACCCGGTGATCGGATTTATGTTTTTGGTTTTAGCCGCGGCGCTTATACAGTGCGCTGTTTAACAGCGGTGCTTTGCTTTTGTGGAGTGCCTACTCAAATGCGTGACGGCTCGCCACTTAAAAGAGATGAATCCTCACTTCGAAAAATAGCAAAGGAAGCGGTATATGATGTGTACCAACATGTAGGCTCTCCCAAAGACACAAAATATCTCGATCAAAGAAGAGCGATTGCTGCGCGGTTTAGAAATAGATACGGATCCGAAGTGGGAGATGGCGGTAATGCCAATCCCTATTTTGTGGGCGTGTTTGATACCGTGGCAGCGATTGCGAGTTATCCAGCTTTGGCTGGGATAGCCGCAGCTGTAGTAATGTTGCTTTCGTTATTGAGTTGGTGCCTTGCAACTTATGTTGGAACTTTTTTCGTTTTCACTTGGTTTGGCATTATGAGTGCTTTTCTGTTGGTAGTGATCGGGCTTTGGTATGTGAATGATCACCTCAAATTTGCTAAAGGCCTTGAAGGCTATAGTTTTTGGGATACTCTACACTTCACAAGTCCAAAAATGCAATTCTACGACAAACAGCTCAACCCAAAAGTGGGCTACGCGCGACATGCGATTTCAATTGACGAGCATCGTAAGGAATTTGATCGCGTACCGTGGGGAATGGCTGGAGCAGAAATGCCGGCCCGCGAAGGTGGCAAATTTCTCTGGTTCAAGCAGCTTTGGTTTGCCGGTAATCATGCAGATATTGGGGGTGGCTATTCTGAAAATGAATCAAGACTTTCTGATATCACTCTCCAGTGGATGCTGGAGCAAGCTCAGACACTACCAAATGGACTTCTGGTTGATAGTAGCGTCTTGAAAATCTATCCTTCTCATAAGGGTATGCAGCACGACGAGACAAAGACGGGCATATTCTCGCATGCCGCCAAGTTAGACAGGACTATCATTGCAAATGCCACGCTTCATTCATCCGTTGAGGATCGCTTCAAGGAAAGCCAGGTTTTACAATATGACCTTATGCTCCCCTATCGGCCAGAAGGATTGAAAATGCATGAGGGTTTGTTAGCATATTATGATGTTAAAAAAGACAACGCGATTGTTTAAGTCCGGATTTTGACTCGAGCTGGGCAATTTAGGTTGGATTCTTGGCATTTATAAAATCATTGCAATTTGGCAGCTATTGGTATATATACTGCCATATTGAGGATCTGCTATGACAGCCCTATTGCAAGTTGATACTGCTCCGCAAGAGTTCCAACCCACGCCCATTACCGATGCTGAAGCAGCGGCGATGTTCCGGGCGGTTGTTGTGATGTTTGAAAAATGGGACATCACCGATGACCAAGCCGCAACTTTGCTTGATGTACCTGTGCGATCATATCGCCGATGGAAGACCGGCGAACAGGGCCGCATTGACCGTGACGGAAAAGCGCGGCTTTCAAACCTGATGGGGATTCACAAAGCCTTGCGCTATATGTTCCGTGAGCCTGAGCGTTGTTATCGCTGGATCAAGGCTGCCAATGACGCGTTTCGTGGTGCTTCGGCATTAGACATTATGCTTGGCGGCGAACTCACAGATTTAATGCGCGTACGGCGCTATCTTGATGCCGAGCGCGGTGGCTGGTGACCGACGCTGCCTCCCTGCCCGTTTCAGTTATCAAGTGGGAAGGTGCGGTGCGGATCATTCGCAGCATTTATCCCCCCATTGATCTTTTCGAGGATATTGCTGATCCAGCAGATTGGCCGTTGCTGATATCAGCCGAGCAAAAAACTAATCCCCGGCTTATGGAAAATATCGGGAACTTAGCCCTTGTTCCTGAAGGCCGCCGTGTTGGAGGGCAAGGTGCAACTCACCTCATGGCACCATTTTGCCACGTCAGCCCTGATCGGAAAAGTCGGTTCAGCGATTGCAGCTTTGGAGTTCTCTATGCTGGCAATGTTTTTGAAGTCGCCCTGTTGGAAACCGTTTATCATCACGAGCGCTTCATGGCGCGAACACATGAGGCTGCAGGTTGGACATCACAATTCAGGGAAATTATATTGAACATCGATGCGCGATTGCATGATTTGCGCAAGCCCGATGTTGATCAGGTGCAAGCGCTTGATCCAGATAGTTACGCTGTTAGCCAAGCGCTAGCCGTGCAATTGCGGTTCGCAGGTTCAGATGGTCTCATTTATCCGAGCGCTCGCTACGCGGGCGGCGAATGCGTTGGTTTATTTTACCCTGACCTTGCGACGAACGCTGTTCAAGGTCGCCATCTCGATTATCACTGGGACGGTAGAAGGGTCGATCTCTATCGCAATCCCAGCAATGGACATGTCTTCAGGATTGTTCCTGACCTAGAGGCGTAAATCACCTCTTCAAGTTTGAGACGCCAGTATGGCGTCCATCGGCGACTACTCTTATTGTCAATGGCGGAGACAAATTGTGCCCGATGGCGGAGTAAAAGTGTACCAGTCTGGTTTATAAATGGCGGAGCTAAAGTGTACCACTGAACCGGGATTTTGGATGCGTCTTGGCAGCGCAAAAGTGTACCGGTCCTGCTAGGCCTACTTGTTGTCA
>JAYVOQ010000071.1:0-1800 GCA_043757845.1 Hyphomicrobiales bacterium
GACCCGCAAAACACAACGTCAATATCGCTTGCAAAACGCAAACCAGCGTCCATCACACAATCGCACGTCAAAACAACAATTGATCAGAGGTTCCTTAGAAAGTTGACGTCAATCTTTGAAGGTTGCTGACTTAGGACTGCCTTGCCCCTTTCAGTGACTTTAAAAAAGCCTCGGCGAGTGGATTCCACCAGCCCTGCTTGCTTGAGATATGTTTTCGCCCAGTGAACTTTGTTGGAAAACTTCGTTTGTTTTCCGCTAGGCAACAATTCCGCTCTATCGGCTTCAGAGAGTTGCAACACAGTGGCTAACCTATCAACTGCATCACTTACTCTTACTTCGCCTGCCAATGAAAGATTCAAAACAGGCAACATAAGGGCTTGATAGTCTGGAATTGTCATAAAGAAGAACATCCTGTGCAATAAAAAAAGAAATGTATTAATTCAGTTTTGGTAATTCACAATCCAATAAAAATTAAGACCGGAGATTTCGCTCCGGCCCTCTTCATTTCAAAGTTCGTTTCACTCAATGCCCCGCCAGCACCGCCAGCAGCAACAGAGCGATGATGTTCGTAATCTTGATCATCGGGTTCACGGCAGGGCCGGCGGTGTCTTTGTAGGGGTCGCCTACGGTATCGCCGGTCACTGAGGCCTTGTGGGCCTCGCTGCCCTTCATGTGTTTCACGCCGTGGCTATCCGTGAAGCCATCTTCGAAAGACTTCTTCGCGTTGTCCCAGGCGCCGCCGCCGGCTGTCATCGAGATGGCGACGAACAAGCCCGTCACGATCACGCCCATGAGCATGGCGCCTAGGCTTGAGAAGGCGTTGGCCTTGCCTGCGATAAGGTCGATCACCACAAACACCACGATGGGTGAAAGCACGGGCAGAAGCGATGGTAAGATCATTTCCTTGATGGCTGCTTGGGTCAGCAAATCCACCGCGCGGGCATAATCAGGTTTCGATGTGCCTAACATGATGCCGGGGTTTTCTTTAAACTGGCGGCGCACTTCAACCACAACCGATTGCGCGGCGCGGCCCACCGCCGTCATTGACATGCCGCCGAAGAGATAAGGCAACAATCCGCCGAACAGCAAGCCCACCACCACGTAAGGCGATGAGAGATCGAACGTTACATTCACATTTTCAAAGAAGCTGCCCGGCGTTGCGTGCGCCGCGAAGAACTTCAAATCTTGGGTGTAAGCGGCAAACAATACGAGTGCACCCAAGCCTGCTGAACCAATGGCATAGCCTTTGGTAACGGCCTTGGTGGTATTGCCCACTGCGTCCAACGCATCAGTGTTATGGCGCACTTCTTTTGGAAGGCCCGCCATTTCAGCAATGCCACCTGCATTGTCTGTGACCGGGCCAAAAGCATCAAGCGCCACGATCATGCCAGCAAGCGCCAACATGGTGGTCACAGCCACCGCCGTGCCGAAGAGGCCCGCGAGATTATAAGTGATGATGATGCCAGCGATGATGACAAGAGCTGGTAAAGCTGTTGACTCCATCGACACGGCAAGGCCTTGAATCACATTGGTGCCGTGGCCGGTGATGGAAGCTTCGGCAATGGAGTTCACTGGGCGCTTGCCTGTGGCGGTGTAGTATTCCGTGATCCAGATCAAGAGGCCGGTGATCACCAAACCAACGATGCCACAATAGAACAGGCTCATAGGCGTGAAGGCTTTTTCAGGCGTACCCAATGCCACATCCATTCCGCCGAACATGGCAGAGATAACGGGGTAGATAACGATGAGCGACAAAACACCAGTGGCGATAATGCCCTTATACAAAGCGCCCATGATATT
>JAYVOQ010000072.1:0-1778 GCA_043757845.1 Hyphomicrobiales bacterium
TCGGCAATCAGAGCTTGATTGTTCCAAAGCGCCGCAGCCACCGGCAGGGGCCCTGGAAAAATATAAATTGGAAGACTAAGGGTCGTAACGAGAGCCTGCCAAAGCACCAAGATGACCACTCCAACCACGCACATAGTTCTTAATTTCTTCAACAGTTGGCGTCCACTTCCCGGTGCAGCACTTCTAGCAATTGACCAGCGAATTTCAAAACTTCCGGGGCATCAAATGGGCGAATAGCGAGCATCGCAGGCGGCGGCATATCGACTAAAGCGCACTGGCTCATAACTAATACGCGCGCACCAAGGCGGGCTGCTTCATAAGGATCGTGCGTCACCAGCACCACGGTTCGTCCACTAAAAAGGCGCGCGGCCAATTCCTGCATAACAGCGCGATTTTTTGCATCTAATGCAGAAAAAGGTTCGTCCAGCAACATAACGGGTCTATCTTCCATAAGCGTCCTCGCCAGCGCTACGCGTTGGCGTTGGCCGCCAGAAAGCGTGTGCGGCAAGCGACCCGCAAACCCTTGAAGCCCTACACTCTCAAGCAAAGCAGTGGCGCGGGTAACATCTGATTTCTCACCGCGCAACCTCCCGCCCCACATCACATTCTGCAAAACACTGAGCCACGGCAGCAACATGTCAGTCTGTAACATCAGGGTGGTGCGCGGCGGGAGAGTTTTGCCATCGCTGACAGTAATTTTTCCGTCAAAGGTGATGCCCGTGTTAAGCCCGGCCAGTAGCCGCAACAGAGTTGATTTGCCAACGCCCGAAGAGCCGAGCAAACACGTCCATTCGCCAGCGGGCGCGTCAAATTTCAACGGGCCAAAAATGTCAACCCCGCCGATCTTGGCGCACCCTTCAAGCCGGATGGAAGGTGCTTTCACTCTGGTCCCAGATCAATGGCGATATCACTCAAAGGATGATTGTGTTGAATGAGGCCTGATTTAGAAAGATAGGCCTGAAACCTTGCATAGCGCCCTGAATCAAGCGCGGCTGGTTGCAGCGATAAGCGCGGCACTGTGTCAACCCAAGCACGCTTGTTCAGCTCGTCCTGCAATTCCTTCGCGGTGCCCGAAAAGATTTTCCAACTTTCATCCTGGTGATTGACGATGAAATTTGCGGCCTCTTCGGTTGCGGCAAGAAATCGGCGCAAAAGCTTTTTATCTAGATGATCGCGGTTGGCCACATAAACCAATTCGTCATAGGCTGGAACGCCAGATTCTTCAGGGTTGAAACAATGACCCTTAACGCCGTTCAGCTCCATTTGAGTCAGTTCAAAATTGCGAAAGGCTCCAATGACGGCATCGACTTGCTTTGACATAAGCGAGGGTGAAATTGAAAAATTTACATTCACAAGTTCAACATCCGAAAGCTTTAAACCATCATGTTCAAGCATGGTTGAAAGGAGGGATTGTTCGAATCCCGGCAAAGAAAACCCAATTTTCCGTCCCTTCAGATCGGCCAGCGTTTTGACCGAACCGTCATCGCGCACCAAAAGACAATTGAGAGGTGCTGTCACCAATGTGCCAAAACGCACGAGGGGCAGGCCTTCATCAACCAGCATGTGAAGCTGCGGCTGATAGGAAACGGCAATGTCGGCCTTTCCCGCCGCCACCATTTTCGGGGGATCGGAGGGATCTGCCGGGGCCACGATGTTTACGTCAAGCCCTTGTGCAGCGAAAAATCCTTTTTCCTTGGCTATGATAATGGGCGCGTGATCAGGATTCACAAACCAATCAAGAATCACAGTTATTTTGTCATTGGCCATCGCCGGTATGG
>JAYVOQ010000073.1:0-6365 GCA_043757845.1 Hyphomicrobiales bacterium
CGGGTTTGAACATCGGCATGTGCAACATCCTCGGCGGGATGAGTGACCAGAATGGAAATGCGCTAGGTCCTAAAAACATCATAATTGAATACGCATATACAGGCCTTGGCTATGCTGGCAGACCCGGCGGGCCCTGCGTGCCAAGCGGGCCCTGCGGCCCCAACGGTTTGCTCGGCGGCCCTGTGCCCACGATCACTGTGAGCTTGACGGGCGTGGCCCATAATTTTACGCTTGTTGGTGGCTTGGCGGGCATTGCCTCAATCAGCCTTCCCACCTTTGCCACGACGGTCACCGGCGAAGACCTGGCGGGGAGTTAGAATGCTGCAAATTTTTGGTCGCTCTGCCAAGAAGGGCAAACGGATTCTGCAGATCGCTCTGGTCACGCAAGATGCAGAAATGGGCAAGCAGCTCAAAGAATTTGTGGCCAAGCGCGACAGTGTGGATTTATTGCTGATTAAAAGTGCCGCGATAACACCCACGAAATTTCCGCAAGATGTAAGCATATTTATTTACGATCTTAATTCCACCGGCGAAGTTTCGCTGAAAGAATTTGATCGCTTTATGAGTGAGCGGCCACAGGCTGTGCCTGTGATTGTTTTATCGCCATCGGTTGAAGATGCGTTGTTGCGCTGGTTCTTGCGCTTGCGTGTTTCAGATTGGTTGAAAACGCCACTGGTTCCCGGCGAGTTGATTTCGGCTTGCGGGCGTGTGATCAGCCAAGCCAATTCGTCGCGCCCCGATATCAAGTGCCTCACCTTTGTGGGGGCACGCGGTGGTGTGGGCACATCGACGCTGGCCATTCACGCTGCTTTACTTCAAGCCCGCGCAGGCGTGGCTTCGGCTTCCACGTGTTTGGTTGATCTTGATCTGGTGGCCGGTGCCTGTTCAGACTATCTGGATCTGGTGGCCAATTGGCAACTGGATGAATTGACGGCAGACCCGTCTCGTCTCGACAGCCATATGCTGGATACGATGACGGCCACCCATAAAAGCGGCATTGCTGTTATTTCGGCGCACCGGAAATTTGCTGAACGCTTCACCTTCAGCGCTGACATCATCACCCACACGCTTGATCTGGTGACCCAGAAATATCAAAACTTGGTGATTGATTTGCCAAGCCATGCCGAGACTTGGAGCGACAGTGTTATCTTAGGCTCGAGCAACGTTTATGTGGTGACAGATTTTACCGTGCCGGGCCTTAAATCGGCGCGCCGCATCGTTGATGACATCGCCGCACATTATGATGGTGAGGTGGTGCCGAAAGTGATCGTCAACAAATATAGCAAATCGTTTTTTGCGGGCCGCTTATCAGCCAGCGAGGCCAAAACCTTATTGCGTGACTCTCTGGCCGGTTTTGTTCGCAATGAAGCCAACCTGTTGCGCGAAGCCATCGATCGCGGCATCCCGACAACTGAAATCAAGCGAAACAACGGCATCGTCGTTGACCTTGCAAAGATCATTGAGGCATAGCCATGGCCCTTGGACGGTTTACACTTCGCAAATCAACCACTGGCAAAGCCGCCAATGATGTAGCCATTGTGCCCGTGGGTTCTGCTAAGCAAGCGCCGAAACCGCGCGTTGTTGCAGAGGCTGAGCAGTCTACGGTGAACCAGCGGCTGCTTGAAGCCAAGTTGCGTATTCATCGCAGGTTGATTGATGAAATCAATCTTGCGGCGGTTGATCGGCTTACTGAAAAAGAAATGCGCCCGCAGATTCACGAGTTAGTGGCGCAACACGTGCAGACTGAAAAGATCATTCTCAATGCCGACGAGTTAGAAGTGTTCGTTGACGACATTCTGAATGAAATGCTTGGCCTTGGGCCCATCGAACCCTTGCTGAAAGATGATTCGATCAACGACATTCTCATCAACACTCATCGGCAAATTTATATTGAGCGCCGTGGCCAATTGGAACTTTCGGGCGCGCGCTTTAAAGATGAAGAGCATTTGCTGCGCATCATCAACAAAATTGTTTCAAGTGTGGGACGGCGTGTCGATGAAAGCCAACCCATGTGCGATGCGCGCTTGCTGGACGGCTCACGTGTCAACGTCGCCATCAAGCCAATTGCCGTTGACGGGCCATTGGTCTCCATCCGTAAATTTTCCAAGCGGCCTTATTCGATGGACAAGCTTGTGGATATCAACAGCCTTTCCCAAGAAATGGCTGACTTGCTGGCCATTGCTGTTGAAGGCCGTATCACAATCATTGTTTCGGGCGGCACGGGTTCGGGCAAAACCACCATGCTCAACGCGCTATCGTCCTATATTGCCCCGGATGACCGCCTTATTACGATTGAAGACGCGGCTGAATTGCAGCTTCAGCAACCACATGTGGCCCGCATGGAAACGCGCCCGCCCAGCATTGAAGGCAAGGGCGAAATTCGCCAGCGTGAACTTTTAAAAAATGCCCTGCGTATGCGCCCAGACCGCATTATCGTGGGTGAGTGCCGCGGCGAAGAAGCTTTCGACATGTTGCAGGCGATGAACACGGGCCATGAAGGTTCGATGACCACTGTTCATGCTAACACAACACGTGATGCGATGTCTCGACTTGAACAGATGATCGGCATGGCAGGTTATCCGATGACGATCCAAAGTATTCGCTCGCAAGTGGCGGCGGCTATTCGCTTGGTGGTTCAACTGCAACGCCTGAGTGATGGCAAGCGCCGTGTGGTGAGCATCAGCGAGATCAGCGGCATTGAGGGTGACGTTATCCAAATGCAGGAAATTTTCCGCTTCAACCGCGTCTCAACAACACCTGAAGGCGCTATCGTCGGGCACTATCAAGCTACCGGTATCAGGCCAAAATTTTTGGGCGAACTCGCCTCCCGTGGGCTTCACGTGCCGTCTTCGCACTTTGATCCAAGCAAGCAGATGTAAACATGGATCAAGCCAAACTCATCCAGTTGTTTTTTTATGTGTGTGTAGCGACTGCGGCTATTTTTCTTTTTGAAGCCATCTATCTGGCCTTTGCTGCTCCCATCGCCAGGAAACGCAGCCTCAATCGCCGATTGAAAGTTATGTCTGAGGGTCATGTTGGCGAACAAGCCATGATTAGGCTTAAGGAGCAGCGCGGCATATTTGATGGCAATGTTGGCGGAACGGGGAAGTTGTCGACGTTACTAATTCAATCAGGGCTGCGCCTCACCCCGGCAAGATTTTATGTAATGATCTCCGGGGGGTTCTTGGCTATCTTGCTTATAGTTAGGACTTTCACAACACTGAATGTCTTTGTCGCAATTGCAATCGCATTGGCACTCGGCTGTTTCGTGCCCTATCAAATCACCAAGTTTATTCGTGCACGCCGGCACGCCGCTTTCACAGCGCAATTGCCGGATGCTCTCGATGTTATTGTCAGAAGCTTGAAAGCTGGTCATCCAGTTCCAACTGCGTTGGGTCTTGTTGGGCGAGAAATGCCAGACCCGGTAGGCACTGAATTCGGATTGACAATTGACGAAATGACTTTCGGATTGGAGATGCCGCGCGCATTAGAAAATATGGCTGGCCGTGTTGGCATACCTGATTTGGCCTTGTTGGTGACGGCCGTGTCCATTCAATCTGGATCGGGCGGCAACCTTAGCGAAGTTTTGCAAAACTTGTCTAAAGTGCTTCGAGATCGCTTTCAACTTAAGCGCAAGGTTCGTTCGCTTTCAGCAGAGGGTCGGTTTTCTGCTTATGGCCTCATCATTTTGCCTATCATCATTTTTCTGGCGATCTATTTTCCAAATCCAAGTTATTATATTGATGCATGGGCAGACCCTCGGTTCAAAATCACAATTGTCGGGCTTTGTGTTTGGTCGTTCATCGGAAACGTCATCATGTACAAAATGATAAATTTCAAATTCTAGGGCACCGGCATGCAACAATTCATTCAGCTGATATTGGCGCGAGGCGAGGTGATTTTCTACATCACCGTTTTTGCCAGCGTGGTTTTGCTGACCGTCGCAATTACCAACATGACCACCGCATGGTCGGGAGTGCGCCGCAGGACCCTAGCCGCCGCGGGCACTGACTTGCGTGACAGGTCTCTTGATGCGGTCAGGCTGGTTGACGCTCATAGCGGAGCGTCTGCTTTGGCTGACCTGTTGCCGATCAACGACGCTCGGAAAGGTGAAATAAGGATGTTTCTGAATGGTGCCGGGTATTATGGCACTCGCGCGGTGGCGGCCTACCAATCTACACGTGTTGCATCTGCAATCATTTTTGGTGCGTTGACTGCCAGTACCTATGGTCGCCTTTATCCCAATCATCCGTTTTTCGTTTTGGTGGCCGCCAGTCTGGTGATGACATTGTTGGGCTATATGGTTCCGCGCATAATTGTCAGTTTCAGGCGTGATCGGCTGTTTGAAGAACACCGCCAAGGTTTTCCCGATTTTCTGGATTTGTTGGTCATTTGCGTTGAAGCAGGAATCGGCATTGATGGCGCGATTGACCGCGTTGGGCGCGAACTTGCGCGCAGTTTTCCATCTTTATCGCGTAATTTGGGATTTATGTCGCTTGAACTTCGTGCGGGTCGTTCGACGCGGGACGCGCTGGAAAATTTGGGCGGGCGGATTGGAATCGAAGAAGCCAAGTCTTTCACCACACTGATCCAGCAGTCCGAGGAGCTAGGAACAAGCTTGATCCAATCTTTGCGTGTTTTTAGTGATGAAATGCGTGACAAAAGGTTGGCGCGGGCTGAGGAAAAAGCCCAATCTCTGCCGGTGAAGCTTGTGCTTCCACTTGCTTTTTTTATCTTCCCCGTTATTTTGGGCATTACTCTAATGCCCGTTGCACTTAAATTGTTTGCGGCCCTTTACCCGCACTAGAGAATGGATGGAATGTAACTATGAAGGCAGCATCGGGTTTCAAGTTTGTTGTGGCGCTAGCACTTGCTGGAGCTTTGGGGGCCTGCCAGCCTTTATCTGAAGGTGGCATCGCGCAGAGTTCAACGCAGAAAGCGGGCGACACGCAATACTACCCTTCAAACACTTATATTGATCAGGCAAAGGTAAGTTTCCACAATAGTGATTATGGCCTCGCTGAAATAAATTTCCGCAAGGCTGTGGAGTTGGAGCCCAAAGATGTTGAGGCTTGGCTCGGTTTGGCGGCAACCTATGATGAACTTCGCAGGTTTGACCTTGCAGATGGCGCCTACAAGAAAGTCTTGGATATGATGCCAAGGAATGCCATCGTTTATAATAACGCAGGCTATTCGCAATTGCTGCGTGGCAATTTGGTGAAAGCCAGAGAATTGCTGGCCAGAGCCGCTGAATTAGAACCCAACAACCCCCTTATTATCAACAATGTTGCGCTCCTTGGCCAAAGCCAAAGGTCGATTAAACGGACCGTTCTTTGAACCGACGCCGTGCAGTTAAGTCGCGCGGCAGATCGAGAAGTAAGAATCGATGGATTAGGCGAAGTTTGCTTTTGATCGCTTTGATCAGCCTTGTAGAAATAGTTTACCGTTCGGGTGTTTATGAAAAGATTGATCTTGCACAGGGCTTGCAGAAGATTTGGCAAGTTCTTAAAGTCAACCAAACTCTCCCTCCCAACGATGAGACTAAATCGGAACTAGCCGCCCAGTCTCAAATCACGACCATCGCCAAGGCTGAATTAGATCCATCAATACCAGAAACAGAAAAAGATGATCTTGGCCTAACACGAGTTCAAGAATCAAATGCACTTGGTTTTCCTAAACCGATTAAAACGGATGATTCCACGCTTACGTTTGATAATCCACCCGGTTCGGAAAATACGCCCGACGGTTTTAACCCCGCCAATACTGCTGTTCGAGAGGCTGAGACTTCAGGCTCACGTAGTCAACCAATTTTGCAAAAAGACGCGGTTTCTGGGCTGCTTTCGATTGGCAATTTCAAAACGATCAATGTCTCGGGGCCACAGCACAGTTGCGCCGATTTCGCCGGAACAATGTTGAAGGACGTTGGCGCTTCGCCTCACAATTTATCAGTGGAAATGAACAATGTTCAGATCTCAATCTACAAAATTTGTGCGACAAATGGTTCTGTAGTCATTACCTGTCGCAGTGGCAAAATAGTGGTGAGCCCACGACAAGCTCGGCCAGATGACCAGTGTGTGAGGGCAAAGTAAATTTCAATGCCATCCTCGCGTCTATTCAGCCCACTTCGTGCAGCCCAACATGCAATAAAGCAGCAGGCTGTCAGTTGGAATCACCTGACAGCCGATAGGCTGCTCACAAACTTATGAACTGGCGCAACTTTTCTCCTTCAAATGCGATCGAAACCGGTCACATTTGAAGGTCCGTTGCGCTAGAGTCTTTCTGACTCAGGCTGACGCATAACCTGCATTGCGCAAGTAGTTTTCGCATTCTTGTTGCTTGAATGTCGGGATGAGTTTTCCGACAGC
>JAYVOQ010000074.1:0-23902 GCA_043757845.1 Hyphomicrobiales bacterium
GATTTCAAATTGGTCATCGCCCACCAGCTCTTTAGGCACATAGCCCTGGGCCATGGACTTGCCCAGATAATGCGCAAAGCCGCCGGATGTAACCCAGCCCACAACTTCGCCCTTGTGATAAATAGGTTCATCGCCCAGCACATCACAATCACCGGCTTCAACCACCATGGAAACGCGGCGTAATTTTCCGCCCGATGCTTTTTCAGCGCGCGCTGCTTCCAGGCCGATGAAGTCGTTCTTCGTAAGATCAACAAACCTGTCCACGCCTGCTTCAAAGGCACCATAAATCGGACGCAACTCGCGATACCATGTGGGGAAGCTTTTTTCTAAACGCATGGTCAGCAAAGCACGCATGCCGAAATTCACAATGCCGTGGGCCTTGCCCGCTTTCATAATCGCATCATAAAGGCGGCGTTGATAGGCAGGTTCAACCCAAATTTCATAACCCAGATCTCCCGTATAGGTCACGCGGTTCACCAGCGCCGAACAATTGGCAATATCAAAGCGACGATGATCCATGAATTTGAAATTGGCGTTGGCAACATCTTCATCCGTCAACGCTTGCAACACGTCACGAGATTTTGGCCCCGCTATGGAAAGCCCAACCAAGCCCATGTCAAGACGATCAATCACCACGCTGCCATCTTTTGGCATGTGCTGCTCAAACCAGCGCATGTGATATTTTTGCGCTTGCGATGATCCCCACATATAAAACAAATCATCCTTGACTTTGGCAATCGTAAAATCACCAATCAATTTGCCATTCTCGTTCAACATGGGCGTTAAAACGATGCGGCCTGTTTTGGGCATTTTATTTGTCATCATACGCGACAAGAAACTTTCAGCGCCTGTTCCAGTGAAACGATATTTTGCGAAGTTTGCAATTTCCGTAACGCCCACGCCGTTGCGCGTGCCCATTACTTCAGCCTTCACATGTTCAAAATCATTGCTGCGATGGAATGAAACAACGTCTTTAGGCTCAACGCCCTTAGGCGCAAACCACAGTGGCACTTCAAGGCCCCAACTGTCGCCCATCACCGCACCTTGTGAAATCATCACATCATACAAGGCCGTGGTTTGTTGCGGGCGTGCTGCGGGCAGTTCTTCATTCGGAAATTTGATGGAGAAGCGGCGACCATAAGTTTCGCGCACTTTTTCATTGGTGTAAGAACGCGTGGCCCATTCACCAAAACGAGCATTGTCCATCGCCCACACATCAAAACCCGGATCGCCACTCACCATCCATTGCGAAAGGGCCAAGCCAACGCCGCCGCCTTGGCTGAACCCAGCCAGAACGCCGCAGGCAAGCCAATAATTCGGTGCCACACCTTGCACAGGTCCGATGAGCGGGTTGCCATCTGGCGTAAACGTAAAGGGCCCGTTGATCACTTTCTTAATGCCGGCTTTGGCTAGCGCTGGAAAATGCTTATAGCCAAGTTCCAGATTATGGGCGATCCGATCTAAATCAGGCTGGAACAACTCGCGGCCAAATTCCCACGGCGTGTTTTTAGGCTGCCATGGCAAACAATCTTTTTCATAGGTGCCCAGCACCAGGCCCGAACGCTCTTGGCGCATATAAATTTCAGATTTAAAGTCAATAATATGCGGCAATTCATGGCCGTGGGTTTTGTTAAACTCAATCACCTCTGGCATATCATCGGTGACAAGATATTGATGCGCCATGGCCAGAACAGGAAGTTCAATGCCAACCATGCGGCCAACTTCACGGGCCCATAAGCCAGCGGCATTCACCACATGTTCGGCTATGATGGTGCCCTTATCCGTGATCACATCCCACCCACCTTGTTTGCGTGGGGTAAGTTCAGTCACACGCGTGCCTTGATAAATTTCAGCGCCCGCGATACGCGCTGATTTGGCATAAGCGTGGGTTGTACCTTCAGGATCTAAGTTGCCGTCAGCCGCATCAAGCATGGCGCCAATAAAATATTTCTCTTCCAAAAGTGGATTAAGTTTCTTAGCCTCTGCCATTGAAAGCATTTCGGTTTCAAGCCCCAAATAGCGGGCGCGGGCATGGGCCATTTTAAGCCATTCCAACCGCGCTGGTGTTTCAGCCAAAATCAAACCGCCAGAGCGATGCAGGCCACAGGATTGGCCCGAGATTTTTTCAAGCTCGTCGTAAAGCCCGATGGTATAACCTTGCAGCTTGGCCACATTCGGGTCGCCGTTCAGCGTGTGAAAGCCGCCTGCCGCGTGCCATGTTGAACCCGAGGTTAAAATATCGCGCTCAACCAACACCACGTCCTTCCAACCCGCCTTGGTCAGGTGATACAGCACCGAACAGCCCACCACACCGCCACCAATCACCACAACACGCGCCGAAGTTTTCATGTTTCATTCCCTTGTCCCGCACAAGCCTAATGAAATTCATTGCCGCCCGCAATCGCGCCCAGCGATGAAATGAACTCAACAAAAAAGCCCCACCAAAGCGGTAGGGCTTTTCAATTTAATTTCAAAAATCGATTAGATCGATTCTTTCACTTCCTTGGCGGCGCGGAAGGCCAGTTTCTTGGAAGCCTTAATTTTGATTTGCTCACCAGTTAGCGGGTTGCGGCCCAGACGGGCAGGGCGCTTTTTCACTTGGAAAATGCCGAGGCCGGTGATGCGAACTTTAGCGCCCTTCTTCAGGTGCTTCACAACGGCTTCCACAAAATCACCGAGCATGCCAGCAGTGGCCTTCTTCGACATTTCATGCTTCTCCGCCAAATCGGCGGCAATCTTCGTCAACGCAACTGTCACAATCTTTTCGTCAGCCATGATCTTCTCCTTTGTTGTCGAATCACGATGAACTTAAATACTCGACTGTAGCCGCGCTGAAAACCCTTATTTTTATCGGGTTTTTTGAATTGCAACTGAAAAAACTCAAGGAATAAGCAGTTAATTTTTAGTTAATACGATATTAGTAATATAAAACAAGTAATTAGATAAAATCAGTATGATTTTTTAATGGAATTGAACCAAGTTTGTGTTTGGCAATTAGGGTATCAAGGTTGGCGCGACGAACGGCGTCGTTTTGGTTTGACATGTTACCAGCATGCACGCGGATTGCCACAGCAGGGTGCGGTTGGTGCTGCAAAGCATAGCCCGCCAAGGCCACCCGCAAATACCAATCCCAATCCCAATAGTACGGAATGCTCTCATCGAAGGCACCAAGAACATCGTGCAAATTGCGCCGATAACACGCCGCCGAAATTAAAATTGTGTTGTCGTGTTTCAGCGACTCCAAAGTTGCTTCACGGTTAAATGGTTTCACGGTGCCATCAGAAAAATGCATCTCGCCATTGGCAAAATAAAAGTCAGTGGATTGGCGAAATGCCACAAGCGCCTTGGAAAGATGCTGATCGTCAATCCAGAAATCATCATCATCCAGAAATGCAATGAACTCACCTTGGGCGGAATTCACGCCAAGATTGCGCGCCGGCACAGCTGTACGTTTGGCATTATCTAATACCACCGCCCGATGATCAGAAAATTGCTGATGTAATGTTTCACCATCATTCACAATCAGCAGTTCAAATGAAACTTCGCGCTGCGACAAAACGCTATTTACCGCTTGGCGCAAATAGTCTTCGCGGTTGCGCGTGGGAATAATCACACTGAACTGCAGCTTCAACGGTCTCTTAACCAATCAACATTGGGATGGGCCACGGCTTCCTTGGTGTGAAAGAAAAAATCGCGGAAAATCTGGCTATAGCCTAATTTCAAATAGTTTCCGTTTCGGCCGAGCAGGCGAGATCGATCACGCGCGTAGAACGCCGGTAGCTCATACCATGGCAGCTTTGGCCGTTCGTGATGGGCAATGTGCAGATTGTTGTTCAGAAAAAGCAAAGCCCAAAATGGTGAAGCTTCAACCAAGATTGTGCGGTGCCCCACATCTTCCGCCGCCTGATGTTCACAGAATGAACGCACCAGTGCCAGCGAAACTGAAGGATAGGCAATTAGTAATACGTATTGCCACACGGGCATTTTGCACCAAACAACGAAAGCAACAACTAAGGTCGAAGAAATGGCAAATGCTATCCAGCATTTCAAACCCTCACGTCGCCCCTTTGCCATAGCCGCAAATTCGTCACCCCAAAACTGGACGACACTAATCGCCGGGCCCACCAACATGCGGCCGAATAAAGTGTTGTTGAAAGTGGACAACTGCCTTCGCCAACCAGGCATAGCGCTCCAAGCGTCGGGCAGAAGATAATAAGACTCAGGATCACGCACGGGGCAGGTGAGATTCAAATCATTGTGGTG
Organism: Hyphomicrobiales bacterium; assembly: GCA_043757845.1. Classification (GTDB taxonomy): domain Bacteria; phylum Pseudomonadota; class Alphaproteobacteria; order Rhizobiales; family Aestuariivirgaceae; genus Aestuariivirga. The sequence goes on from JAYVOQ010000074.1 coordinate 4,264, forward strand.
GCGCAAATGCAAATCACGGTAGCGTCCAAAGGGCAACCACAGTTGTGGCGAGATAAATATCAGCATTTCGTTGAGCCTGCGTGACCGCGTGGGATGCCCGTGCAAGCCTTCGTGTTGCAGCGAACCTTGCAGACAAGCCAAATACGCACCTATGGGCATAATCACAAACCATGGCAGAAGCGCGTGAAACCAGACGAGCCCACCCAAGCCCAGATACACAACGCCGATGAGTGCCAGCGTGGGCCATTCAATTTTCGGTAAAAAACGAGTGTAATACATGGTTGATTGCGAACCCCTCCCATTTGTATATGCTTTATCTCTGCTTCGACAAGAGCCATCTCGTAATGTCATCAGTTTCTCTGCCTATGTATGATTGGCTCGAACTTCGTCCGTTTACGGATGAATTCTGGGCAGGGTTTGCCCACCACGCGGGTTTGCGCGGCGATTTGTATCGCATCGAACCACATGATGCTCTTTGGCATCAGCCAAGTATGATTTTCAGCCAAACCTGCGGTTATCCATTCACTCATGAATTCAGAAGCTTGCTTAACTATGTTGCCACACCACATTATGCTTGCGATGGTTGTGACGGTGCTCATTATTCCAGCTTCGTTTTCGCCCGTGAAGCCAGACCTTTAGCCAAATTTGCCGATGCAAAGCCGGCCATCAATGCGCGGGATTCGATGTCTGGCAACTTGGCACTCAAGCTCTGTTTTAAAGATTTTTCGCCGGGGCGTGAATTTTTTCAACCACCCCTCATTACCGGCAGCCACATCAATTCACTAGCTGCTGTGCGCGAAGGAAAAGCGGATCTCTGCGCCATTGATGCGGTCTGTGTGGCACTTGCCAAGAAATACAGGCCGCAGGATTTGGCAGGGTTGGTTGAGCTGGTGCGTTCACCGCATGTCCCATGTCTGCCCTATGTCACGCGGGCCGGAAATGTCGAAAGCTTGCGTGAAGCTTTGCTTAAAACATTTCAGGATCCTCAACTTGCTGCGGCACGAAGTGCATTGCTGCTATCTGGTATAAGTATTCTGCCCGATGACGCCTACAACATCATCCCCAAGCTTGAAGCCAGCCTATAGTTTCTTAGGCACTGTTTCATTGGCCCCTATGCGCGAGGCATCAAATTCCTCCTTCATTTCGCAATGGCGCGCAAGTCGGTGAAGCTTTGGATATTTATCTGCCGGGAAAAATTCCGGCAAGCGCAGCTTCACATGGCTGATCATGCAGCCGATGGTGATGTCGGCTTGCGTCATCTTGCTATCAAAATACCACGGTGTGCCACATTCATGTTCCAGCCATTCCAGCGCAGTCTTGATCTGCGATGACAGGCGGGCTTCCAGATTCTTGCTGATATGACCAGCCTCATGAAATGTGCGTTCAAAAAAAAGCGAAACCACTTTATCCGAAATTCCAGTTGAAACCGCGCAGGCTTGCTGAACACGGCGGCGATCAGAACCATTCGGTGGCGTCATAGCTTTCGCCGGGCCAACCACATGATCGAGGTGATCAAGAATGGCATTGGAGTCGATAAGTGTCTCGCCATCTTCCAAAATCAAGATCGGCACGCGCAGCAACGGATTGATCGCTTGCACTTCTTTCTTATCACCAAAAACTGACAAGGGCTTACGCGTGAAGGGCATGTGATAGTGATGCAAAGTCACCGCCACACGGCGCACATAAGGCGAGTCATATTGGCCAATAAGGATCATGCAAGAGATGTTGCGCCGATTAAGAAGCGTCGGCAACTTCAATTTTAAGCTGCTTGCCCAAGGCTGCAAATGCGGATTCAATTTTGCCGATGCTGGTGGACTGTTTGAAGTCCAGCAGGCGATCGATTTCTTGCCTGTGCAATTTCATCCTGCGCGCAAGTTCGGCCTTTTTGACGCCCTTTTTCTGCAGTGACTCATAAAGCTTTATTTTCATTTCCGTCTGCAATGGCAGGGTAACGAAATCGTCCTTCGCGCGGATCTTGGAAGGTTTGGGGATGCGTTCTTTGTAATGAATCTTTGCGGCGATCATTTCTTGAAAAGCGCCTATTGCGTAATGCAGCGCCTCTTCACGGGTCTCTCCGAAAGTAATGACTTCCGGAAAATCGGGCGCAGTGACCAGGAATGTGTCGTTATCATCCGGTGTGAGTTTGACGCGATATCTAATCATTTCAGTCCCAATTGCTTCTTGATGGCTTGTACCAAGCCCGTACCGATCTCTTTACTACCATGCATCGGAAATGAAGTTTCTTTGCCTGTGTATCTCACGATCAAATGGCTCGTGCCGCCTTCTCTTGTTTCAAACGTACAGCCCTGCCTCTTCAGCCAGCGGCGGAATTCGGAATACTTCATGGTGACTAGTCCCTATGATGCACAATTGCGTTTTTCACGATCAACATGCGGCACAGGGTCAGCCTTCTATTCGCATTAGGCATAGTCTGCCTGATGCCAAATTAAGTGTCAACAAAAATGTTGACAGCTACTCCAGCCTATCAAGCGCCTTCTGGCGGCCGATGAGGGGAAGAAGGGCTGCAAGTTCGGGCCCTTGTTCCATGCCAGTGAGCACATGGCGCAGCGGCATGAATAGAGTTTTGCCCTTGCGATCTGTTGCTGCCTTTATCGCTTCTGTCCACGTTTTCCACGTGGTCAGATCCCATGGTTCGACAGGAAGCAATTCGCGCGCTTTTGCAATGAAGGCAGCATCTTCTGGCAGCACTTCCATTTTCAAATCTTGATGAATCACATCATCCCAGAATTTGGCATCCTCCAGCTTTTCAATGTTGCCGCGCACCGCAAGCCAGAAGGCCTCATCGCCGTAGTCCAAGCGATCTTTCACCGCCGCCCAAGGCGTTATGTGTAACAGCTTGGCGTTGAGCGTAGCAAGCTCAGCCTCATCAAAGCGAGCCGGAGCGCGGCCTAGCTTGCCAAGATCAAAACCATCCACCAATTCCTGAATATCTGTACACGGATGAATATTATCAGACGTACCCAGCAGCGAAGCATGAGAAACCACCGCCATGGATTCCAAGCCGCTTTCGCGCAATGATTGAAGCGACAGCGAACCCAAACGCTTCGACAAGCCTTTGCCATCCGCACCCAACAACATCGAGTAATGCGCATAAGCCGGAATAGTGCCGCTAATGGCGCGGGAAATCTCGATTTGCGCCGCCGTGTTCACCACATGGTCTTCACCACGGATCACATGCGTAATGCCAAAGTCAATGTCATCAATCACTGAGGGCAAGGTGTAAAGATAAGTGCCATCTTCACGCACTAATACAGGATCAGACAAAGTGGCCGTGTCGATATGCACAGGCCCGCGAATAAGGTCAGTCCATTCCACTAGTTTTTGCGCCAACTTAAAACGCCAATGCGGTTTGCGGCCTTCCGCCGCGAATGCAGCTTTCTCATCATCGGTTAAATTCAACGCAGCACGATCATAGACGGGCGGCAGCCCACGCGCCTGTTGGCGTTTACGGCGGCGATCTAATTCGTCAGCAGTTTCATAACAAACGTAAAGAAAACCACGTTTCCGCAAATCCGCCGCCACTTCATCATAGCGGCCAAAGCGCTTGCTCTGCCATTCCACGCGTGAGGGCTTGATGCCCAGCCACGCCACATCAGTCTTAATGCCATCGGCAAATTCCTGCGTGGAACGCGCCGTGTCAGTATCATCATAGCGAAGAATGAATTGACCACCGGATTTCAAGGCAAACAACCAGTTGAGCAATGCGGCGCGAGCATTGCCGATATGAATGCGGCCCGTGGGCGAGGGTGCGAAGCGAACAATCGTGGACATACCAGTGAGCTAGCCGTTACAAGGGACAAAATCAACATTGAGAAGTAAACTGAAATGAAGCAGCGACAACTTGGCAAAAACGGCCCCATGGTGGATGAAGTGGGCTTCGGTGCCATGAGCATTGCCGGCGCTTTTGGCCCCGCCGATGACGACACCAGCCGCAAAGCCCTCGACCGGGTTTTCGCGCAAGACCGCCCACATATCGACACCGCCTTGATCTATGGCCCGTTCATTTCTGAGAACCTGATTGGCGAGCATTTGAAAAAATATCCTGCCGCCCACAACAAAATTTCCATCGCCACCAAAGGCGGAATCAATCCGAACCCGCGTGGTGTAAGCAACAGCGCCGCCTTCTTGCGCGAATGTTTGGAGGGTTCATTGAAGCGCCTCGGCGTGGATCATGTTGATCTTTATTATGTGCACCGCCGCGATCACTCCATCCCCATTGAAGACGTGATGGAAACTATGGCTGCGTTTGTGAAAGAAGGAAAAATCGGCGGTATCGGCCTTTCTGAAATTGCTCCACACACATTAGAGCGTGCTTCGAAGGTGCATCATGTGCGCGCCGTACAAAATGAATATTCATTATGGACAAGGCAGCCCGAACTAGGCCTCATCCAAGCTTGCAAGCACCATGACACGGCTTTGGTGGCCTTTTCGCCTGTGGGACGTGGTGTGTTAACTGATGTGGTTCTGCGCCCTGCTGATTTGCCCGCCACCGAATGGCGCAAAGCCATGCCGCGATTTACGGAACCGAACTTCACTTTCAATATGACTTATATTGAGAGGTTTAAAACCTATGCCCATGGGCGCGGTTGGACGCCATCGTCGCTGGCCAATGCCTGGGTGCTGGCGCAAGGCGATCACATCATCACAATTCCGGGAACACGCACAGCAGCCCATCACGAAGAGAATTTGAAAGCCTCAGACATTGCTCTGACCGCCAAAGATTTGGCAGAGATCGAAGCAATCCTCCCGGCCGGCTTCGCCCACGGCAACCGCTATTCGGTGGAACAACAAGGAAGTGCGGAGCAGTATTGTTGAGTAAAGACAACTCGCCATAATTGCTTTAATGTGCCGAGACAACAAAAAACCAAAGGGGAAGAAGCATGAATGAACTTACTTGTTTGGAACTCAGCATAATTTTGTGGGTGGCCCATGTATTAACACAAGCCCTCACAGCGCGCAGCGAATTTGGCGATGATTATTTGTTCAGCCCGCGCGACAACAATATCAAACCAAAGGCCCCGGCCGTTGGCCGCGCCACACGAGCTTTGCACAACTACATTGAAAATCTTGTGCCTTTCGTGGGCATGGATCTAGCCTTGATCGCCACCCAGCACACGGGCGGCATTGGTGCAACCATCTGGATCCTCGCACGCATTGTCTATCTGCCAGTTTATATGCTCGGTATCAAATACGTGCGCACCGCATGTTGGGCCATCAGCGTTGTAGGCTTGCTGATGATGCTGGGCCGTCTGGCGGGCTATTGAACGGGCAGTTTCGTGGTCTTGATATTAGAATAGGTGTTTAAACCTATTCTAATGCCCGCACAGCGCGTTTCTGCTGGTGCCCGGTAAGGGGATAGCGGACAGGAACAAAATCCTCTGTACGGGGCTGTTGGGTGGCTAGGAATTGAAAGCTATCTGAGGTTGTGTTTGGTGGCGCCCATGTAAATGAGGTCATTCCTGCGAAGCCGAATCGTAGCGTGTTTGTCGTTCCACTCCCTCACCCCTGCGAAGGCAGGGGCCCAGCTTTCGCAAAACGCCGGAACCGCCAAGGCGGAATTGCCTGTTGTACTAGAAGTCGAATTTAACTGTGCGCCTCGAGTGAAGATGATAAACAAGAACTGATACGGCGGAAACTGAATGGAGTAGAATTGACCGATGGAAAACTCGCAAAGCAGCGTTAAATTAGCAGAATTGAGAGCCTATTCCCAGAAGCACAGCTCCGCACTTCTTCTATTGCAATCCTCCGCATTGGACTATTCGGCGGCGCGTTGTTTGCTCATAAATGGCCACTTCCCGGGCTTAGTGCTAGGCGCTCAATCGATCGAAAAAATACTAAAGGCTTATCTACTGTTAAAAGACTCGAGCATGAAAGTTAGGAACCTTAAACATGACCTAGGCCGTTTGCTCAAACAAGTTGATACCTCATTTCCCCAACTTGGACTTGTTCAATTTGAGCCAATTGTTAAAAGGTTTAGAGAGCACTATCAAGCTCGCTATCCTGATAACTTAGATGCATCGACAAGCATGGGCACTGACGATTTGCGGCCACTGGATCAAATTATAGTCAATCTAAACGAACATTTGCCTTGCCTTCACAACACGAAGTATCGCTCCGGCCTTTATGCAATTATTACATCCTCAATAAGAAATGGCGGGACTGTTTTTTCATGGGAAAATTGGATAAAATCGGATAACTACGAGCTTGCACCATTACTTCCAAGAATTGCGTTGGACTATTCAAAAGTTATGAGGGAACTATATCCCGCCACCCATTCGTAATCGGATATCTTCGATCTCTCCCGAAATTCTTGCGCGTAATCTTCACTCCCGGCGCGCTCTGCCGCCGTTTATACTCCGCCACATAAAGCAGATGCTGTATGCGCTTCACCAGCGCCACATCGTGCCCACGTGCCACGATTTCGGCCACGGTTTGCTCAAGCTCCACCAGACCTTCGAGAATATCATCCAGCACTTCATAAGGTGGCAGCGAATCTTGATCTTTCTGGTTTTCTCGCAACTCAGCAGTGGGGGCTTTGGTAATTATGCGCTCAGGGATCACGCGGCCCAACGTGTTGCGCCACGCGGCCAGACGATAGACTTCAACCTTGTAAATATCCTTGATCGGGTTGAAGCCGCCATTCATGTCGCCATAGAGCGTGGCATAGCCAACGCTCATCTCGCTTTTGTTGCCTGTGGTCAAAACCATCGCGCCGAACTTGTTGGAGATGGCCATGAGGATCACCCCGCGTGAGCGCGATTGAATATTCTCCTCTGTAGTGTCAGAATTCTTGCCCGCGAACATCGGTTTCAAGCCCGAAAGAAAACCTTCAACCGGTTCTTTGATCGGCACCACATCATAGCGCACGCCCAGCGCCTTGGCGCATTCTTCAGCGTCTACCAAACTGTCCTTGCTGGTGTAGGCATAGGGCAGCATCACGCAGTGCACGCGCTCTTTGCCCAGCGCATCAACCGCCATGGCGGCCACAACGGCGCTGTCAATGCCGCCGCTCATGCCCAACACCACACCGGGAAAACGATTCTTATTTACATAGTCGCGCAGGCCCAGCACGCAGGCCTTCCACGTTTCTTCTTCTTTCTCTGGCAACTTGGCGACTTCGCCATGCGCCATGCGCCACTTGCCATTCGCTTGTTTCTCCCAATGCGTTACAGCCACCGCTTCCTCAAACATCGGCAATTGCAGCGCCAGTGAGCGATCTGCATTCAGCACGAAAGAAGCGCCGTCAAACACCAACTCATCCTGCCCGCCCACTTGATTAAGATAGGCCAGTGGCAATCCGGTTTCAGTGACTCGCGCGACAACAAGATTCAAACGCACGTCATCTTTGTTGCGCTCAAACGGCGAGCCATTGGGCGACAGCAATATCTCAGCGCCGGATTCCTCTAACGTCTCACACGTTTCTGATGCCCAAATATCCTCACAGATGGGCACACCGATGCGCACACCCTTGAAATTAATGGGGCCGGGGGCAGGGCCGGGTTGGAACACGCGCTTTTCGTCAAACACGCCATAGTTCGGTAAATCATGCTTAAAGCGCACCGTTTCAATTTTGCCGCCATTCAAAAAGGCCACAGCATTGTGCAGCAACTCACCCTCACGCCAAGGCAAGCCAATCAAGATGGCTGGGCCTTGTGCGCAATCTCGCGCCAGTTCTTCGACGGCTGACTTACATGCGGCCACAAATGAAGGTCGCAAAACCAAATCCTCCGGCGGATAACCCGAAATATAAAGTTCAGGAAACAACACCAAATCAACGCCACTGAGCTTGGCAATCTCAGCCTTGGCCTTGGCCAGATTAGAAGAAATTGCCCCCACAGTGGGGTTAAGTTGGGCCAGCGCGATGGTAAGTTTGTCCGTCATGATTCAAGTTCTTACATGACTTCAAACTCTTTTCAAAACCGCCTTGCAAATTCTGTGCGCAGAGGCCAAATTCACTACAAATGAGGGAGAGCCTATGCGTCTCGATAATGAAGGTGAAAGCAGCAATATCCAAGACGACCGTGGTCGCGGTGGTGGATTCGGCTCTTTGGGCGGCGGTTCATCATCGCTGGGCGGTGGAGGCGGTGGCCTAGGCGGCATGTTGATCCCGCTCTTGCTCAACACTATCGGTTTTCGTGGCGTTATCATTCTGGCCGTGGTTTATTTTGCTTTGAAAATGTTCTTGGGCATTGATCTGATTAATCTGGTGGGCGGCGGCGGTGGTGGCATTTCCATGCCGCAGACGACGCAAGTTATTCACGCAAGCCCCAGCGCCAGCACACCTCTGGGCAAAACGGCTAATGGTACCGCTGCATCAAGTGATCCGGGCAAGAAATTTGTGGCGCAAATTTTGAACTCTACCGATGAAGTGTGGACAAAAGTTTTCGCTGACATGGGCAAGCAATATGAAAAGCCAACCTTGGTTCTGTTCAGCAATTTTGATCAATCAGCTTGTGGCTCTGCACAAAGCGCGATGGGCCCATTCTATTGCCCGGCCGACCACAAAGTCTATATCGATTTGGCTTTCTATCAAGAATTGAAAGATAAATTGGGAGCCCCCGGAGAATTCGCTCAGGCTTACGTTGTGGCGCATGAAGTGGGCCACCATGTGCAAAATCTTTTGGGCATTTCTGATCAGGTGGATAGCCAGCGCCGCCGCGTGAGTGAAGTACAGGCCAATGCAATTTCGGTGCGCACCGAATTGCAAGCCGATTGTTTCGCTGGGATCTGGGGCCAAAAGCTGGGTTCACTGACCAAAATCCAAATGGATAATGGTGATATTGAACAAGCCCTCAATGCGGCCAGCCAGATTGGTGACGACCATTTGCAAAAGGCGGCGCGTGGCTATGCTGTGCCAGATAGTTTTACCCACGGGTCTTCCGCCCAGCGCGTGAAATGGTTCAAGACGGGCATTGCGGCACAATCACTAAATGACTGTGACACCTTCAGCGCCAGCAATCTTTAGCGATTTTTCATCGCTCGTTAAGCCTGATGCGCAACCTTTTATTGCCTATGCCGTGAACTTATCGGGAGCCAAGTCCACTTTGGGTGGCCCGTTTTTCAAACAGTTAAGACTGCATACCTAAATTCAAACAAAAGGTGGGCGGATGGCACGGCAGTTCCTTGATCATGAAGTGGGTATACGCCTTTTAAAGGGTTTTGATCTTGTGGTTTTGGCAGCGGGCACCTTCATGCTGTGTATCATGCTGGGCGTTGAACCCAACGCGGCAACCCCGGCTCTGGCGGGGTATTTCGCCCTCACCTTGGCATTTCTCTGCGTATTTTTAACGCGTGGCTTTGGTCTTTATGATTCAAAGCAGTTGCGCCACCTTCGGTCAGGATTGTTCAAGACAGGTCTTATTTGGGCCATGGTCGGATTAAGTGCGGGCACTGCCATGGGTTTGGCGGGCTTGCATCTGGCTCAGTCTTGGGCGGGCTTCTGGGTGACAACGGCGGGAAGCTATATTTGCTTATCGCGCCTTGCTGTTTGGCTTGGCTTGAGACAAACGCCATTTGACAGCCGATCACGCAACCGTGTGGTAATTGTGGGTGGTGGAAAAGCCGCCGAAGATGCCATCAACACCTTAGAAAAATCCCCCGGCCTTGATGTGGAGGTCATCGGTCTGTTTGATGATCGTTACGACAAGCGCAGCCCTGCCTCTGTGCGCAAATATAAAAAACTGGGCACGATTGCTGATCTAGCGGCTTTTGCGCGCAGCAATCAGGTTGATTTGGCCATCGTCGCCATTCCGCTTTCGGCGGAACAACGCTTGTTACAAATTTTGAAACGCATTTGGGAATTGCCCATCGACATTCGCGTATCTGGCCAACAAGGTGAACTTAGGCTTTCGCCGCAAGCCTATACCTATCTGGGCAATTTGCCGCTGCTTGCGGTGTTTGACCGCCCGCTGAATTCATGGAACCAGTTCCTGAAGGATACATTAGACCGCGTGATAGCTTTGGTTGCACTCATCACCTTGTCGCCCGTGATGTTGGCTGTCGCCATTGCCGTGAAGGTGGAAAGCACAGGCCCAGTTCTGTTCAAACAAAACCGTTATGGCTTTAACAATGAGCTGATCGGGGTTTATAAATTTCGCTCTATGTTAGTGTCCAGTGCTGATGCATCTGCGACGAAACTGGTAACCAAGGGTGACCCGCGTGTCACCAAAGTGGGCCGCTTTATTCGCAAGTCTTCGCTAGATGAGTTGCCGCAGCTGTTCAACGTGTTGATGGGCCAGTTGTCTTTGGTGGGCCCGCGCCCGCACGCCACCCAAGCCAAAGCTGCAGGTGGGCTTTATGACGAGGTCGTGGAAGGTTATTTCGCCCGCCACAAAGTAAAGCCCGGCATAACAGGTTGGGCGCAAATCAATGGTTGGCGCGGTGAAACTGATACGCTCGAAAAAATTGAGCAACGCGTGAAGCATGATCTTGAATACATCGATAAATGGTCTCTTGGTTTTGATCTTTATATCTTGATGAAGACGCCTTTTGCGCTGTTGAAAACAGAGAACGCTTACTAAACCCATATGCAACCGCACACTACCAAGTGCGGCGCACCATTACATTCGATTGGTGCGGCACTGTTTAGCTGCTAACAAGCGACTCGCAGTCTGCCGCGGGGGTGGATGCTATCTGGGAGGCACTATATATGGAGACTCTATTACCACTCATCTTGCAAGCAGTTGCTGGCGGCGTTGGCGGCAACGTCGGCGGCGCTGTGATGAAGAATTCAAGCCTTGGCGGCTTGGGCAATACCATTGCTGGCGCTGTTGGCGGTGTGGGCGGGGGCAGCATTCTCGGCGCACTGATTCCGGCTTTGGCAAGTGCTGCAAGCGGTGGGTCAATGGTGGGCAATCTAGCAGCCAGCGGCATTGGCGGCATTGTGCTGCAAATCATCGTTGGCATGATCAAGAGCCGCATGGGCTAAAGCTTTTTTTGAGGCAATTCAGATTAAAGGGCGTCGTAAACGACGCCCTTTTTTTAATAGATTAGCTGTCAGCCCAGTTCATCAGCAATGTGCGCGCGGATGATTTCTTCAAAATTCTTTTCGGCCACAAATCCTAAATCCCGTGCTCGCTTTGCGTCAAAGCGCGTTGGCCAATTTTTCACAATAGCCCAAATGGTTTCATCGGGTTGGTCTTTGATGAGTGACACAACATTATTGCCCGCAACCGCGCGTAAAGCGTCAATCTGTTCTTGCACCGTAACACCCACACCCGGCATGGTTATGTTGCGCCTTGGGCCAACTGCCGCACCATCAAGCCCCGCGGCATGGATCAGAAAATTAACAGCACTGCGCGGAGATGCATGGGTGTGAACCACATCACGCGGCACGGGCAGAATGGCTTCTTGGCCGGCCAGCGGTTCACGAATGATGCTTGAAAAAAAGCTTGAAGCAGCGCCGTTGGCTTTTCCCGGACGAACGCAAATGGTGGGCAGCCTGATACCGATTCCGTCAAAAATTCCCTTGCGCGTATAATCTGCAAGCAAGGCCTCGCCGATCATCTTCTGTGATCCATAAGAAGTGAGCGGTGTAAGATGGAAATCATCAGGGATCACCGCGGGGAAGGGCGCACCAAAGACCGCGATGGTAGAAGTGAAAACAACACGCGGTGAAATTTTCGCAGCACGCAAGGCATCAAACAAGGCCAGCGTGCCATGAAAATTCACACGGTAACCCAAATCAAAATCTGCTTCCGCCACACCAGATACAATTCCGGCAAGGTGAAATACCAAATCAGGTTTCAACGCTGCCAGCTTTTCAGCTTCACCTGCGGCAGAAAGATCGCCAACATGCAGATGACACAGAATTGTGGGTGCTTTATCCGCCACCACGTCATGCAAATACAGGGCTGTAATTTTCTTATCCGCCACAGCGCCATCGGCCAACAATCGCGCTGTAAGTTTGCGGCCAATCATGCCGAACGCACCAGTGATAAGAACCCGCATTATTTCCCCCACCGCAATGCCAACGGATTGGCTTCTTGCGCTAACTCTAAAAGCCCCTTGCGTGTTTCTGGATGCAACGGTCGCAATGGATGGCGCACATGATCAGACTTAATCACACCGCCTGCCATCATCACGGCCTTGGCAGAACGCAAACCGCATTGGCGGTTTTCATAGTTGATGAGGGGCAAAATGTTTTTATAAAGTGCGGCTGCCGTTGCGCGGTCTCCGCCCTGATGCGCTGTGATCACAGGCTTAATGAGATCAGGGATCATGGCACTGCACATGGAACCAGTGGCCCCTGCATCAAGATCGGCCATCAACGTGATGGACTCTTCCCCGTCAAATGGGCCGACAACGTTTTTGCCACCAGACGCGATAAGGTCGCGCAGCTTCTGCGCCGCGAAGGCCACTTCAATTTTGAAATATGAAACCAGCGGAACTTCTTGCGCCAGTCGCACGAGGAAAGGCACCGAGAGCTTCACACCAGACAGCGGCGCATCTTGCACCATGATCGGCAACCCGCTCGCTTTTGCAATCGCGGCGAAGTGTTCAATCATAGCGCCTTCGTCGGCTTGTAAGGCTGCGCCATGATAGGGCGGCATTAACATTAACATTGCGGCACCGTGGTCAGCCGCATGTTTGGCACGCGCGGACGCAATCTGCGTTGAGAAGTGTGAGCATGTAACAATTACGCGAGTGCGACCATTCACCTTTTTCAAACAGGCTTCGGTCGAAAGCCTACGCTCTTCATCTGTCATCACAAATTGTTCTGAGAAATTGGCGAGGATGCAAATCGCATCGGATCCTTGATCCACCATCAAATCCATCACACGGGCTTGGCCAGTAAGATCCAGTGAACCATCGTCATGGAAAACAGTGGGAGCAACGGGGAGAACGCCAGTGAGTGATTTTTTCAAAATTGTACCTCAGCGCAGTTTGGGTTGATCTACCATTTGTAATACAAATGGCTCGGTTCCTGCAATACGTTCCATGATCATGCGAGCAAGCTCTTGGCCAGCACGTCTAAAATCCTCATCAATGCCGATAATTTCTGGTTGTGACATGGAAACAAGATCAGTCATCGGTTTTGCCACCAGATCATAGTCGCGCCCAATCACGAACCGTCCGTGCCCCAATCCTGATATAAGAGCCAGCGCAACGCTTGATGACACACATACAATTCCGTCCGGTCGGTCTTTGCGTTGTGCCAGTTCAAGCCCGGCATGCTGCAGTTCTTTAATTTCAGAGTCGGTGTTTGCGTTGGCCAACATGAATCCAGTCATTTCAAAATCAGCTAAGCCCCGCTCGAAGCCTTTCAATGTGTGGTGATAATAATTTAAACTGGGCGGCGGACTAATCAGCGCAACATGGTTGCGGCCCTTGGCCTTCAACATTCGCAGCGCTTCATAGGCATAGGCATCATTGTCAAAATCAAAATAAGAGTGTTCGATCCCCATATCTGTACGGCCATGAGTGGTGAAGGGAAAGTTATTGTCCACTAAATAACGCACCCGCGGATCATCAGGTTGCGTGCGCGAGAAAATGACACCGTCGGCCGAATTGGTTTCAACGATATAACGAATCGGTTCCATCGGGTCCGAAAGAGAATAGGGCGTGACGACTAAATGATAGGGCGAGCCTTTGAGAGAATCAGAAATGCCGTAAATCATATTGGCAAAAAAGCCTGAACCGCCATCTTGCGCATTCAGCACCAGCGTGATCACGTTGCTCTTGCCCGTGCGTAAACGAACACCTGCGCGATTAGGGCGATAGCCAGCCTGTTGAGCTGCCAGTTTCACGCGTTTGCGGGTTTCAACGGCAATATCCGGACTATCACGCAAGGCTTGGCTGACCGTTGAAATCCCCAACCCGGTGATTTCCGCCAGTGATCGAAGCGTAGGCCGCTTTTCTGAGTTATCAGACATTCTGCCGCAAACTAGGGCAAATCTGAATCGTTTCAAACCTTAAAAAGCTATTGTGCAATGCAATAATTCGTCTCCCGAAATTATTTAATTTGAAACGTTGCAAATTTTCAGCCACAGTCATATCGTTCTCATAAATCAATAATCCACAGGGAGGAAATTGTCATGGGTCTAAAAAAACTTGCTGTTGGTCTGGCACTCACCGCATCGCTTTTTGCGATGGGCGCTGCCAACGCTACTGATATTGAAGTTACGCATTGGTGGACGTCTGGTGGCGAAGCCGCTGCCGTTGCCGAGTTTGCTAAGGCTGTTGATGCATCGGGCGATAAATGGGTTGATGGTGCTATCGCCGGATCGGGCGACGTTGCTCGTCCAATCATCATTTCGCGCATTCTCGGCGGCAACCCAATGGGCGCCACCCAGTTGAACCCAGGCCATGATGCTGATGAGCTGATCAAGGCTGGATTGATGACCGACTTGACCGACTTGGCCACCAAGGAAAAATGGAATGACATCTTGCGTCCTAAGAGCCAGATGGCTTCATGCACCGTTGATGGCAAAGTCTGGTGTGTGCCGGTAAATTTGCATTCCGCCCAGTGGATGTGGACAAACCGTAAGGTGTTCACCGACAATGGCATGGAACCTCCAAAAAACATTAATGATCTTATCGCTGATGCACCGAAACTGAAAGAAAAGGGCATTCAGCCCTTGGCTCTCGCACAGGGTTGGGCTGTTCGCTTATTGGCGAATGATCTTATCATCGCGTTTGCTGGCGTTGACAATTACGTCAAGGTTATGAAGGATCGGGATGTGGCGCTTGCCTCTGGACCTGAATTCACCAAAGTTTTCCAGAGGATTGGTGATGCTCGCGCGTTGGTCGATACCAAGCAGATCACCAAGCAATGGAATGAAGCAGTTGGTCTTGTGATTAACGGCAAAGCTGCGGCGAATATCATGGGCGACTGGTCAGGTGGTGAATTCCAAGTGGCAAAGATGGTTGCTGGCAAAGATTATGATTGCTTGCCTGGCTTGGGCCTCGCACCCGCGCTTGATACGGGTGGTGACGTTTTTTACTTCCCTAAAGTCAAGGATCCTGCGCTCCAGGCTGCTCAATTGAAGATGGCATCTACGCTCTTGAAGCCAGAAACTCAGGTTGCCTTCAACTTGAAGAAGGGCTCGCTGCCAATGCGTCCAGATGTGGATTTGGCCGCTGCCAATGACTGTATGAAGAAGGGTCTGGATATTCTTGACCACAGCAAGGTTTCATTGCCGTCTGATCGTCAGATGCTTGATGGTGACTCGCTGAATCAGATCGGTGATCTATTGACTGATTTCTTCTCTAAGCCTGATATGAAGGCCGAAGACGTGCAGAAGAAATTTGTGGAAGTTATCAAGGCCGCGCCTAAATTGTAATTTGGCGAAAGCTAAAATCATTCTGGCGGGGCTTTCCCCGCCGGAATGCCCGCTGCATTCAACCTGATCATTATTCAAGCCGCATCACGCCTTATTCCGCATGGTTATGCTGTCACCAAGCCTCAGGCATTGCTGGAATATTGATTTTCCAAGTTGGGCACTATGACAACAATTGACTCAGCAAACATTCAACTGATTGACCAAGCCCCTAAGCTGCAGCAGTTTACCAATCCCGTGCGATATGGTTTTGCTGTTTTAATGGCCGCACTGGGACTGCTTGCCCTCTATTTTGATTTTCCTTTTTCGCAGATTGGCACCTTCCAGCCCATGATGTATGCCGCTGGCCTGGTTGTCGTGTGTGCAGTAACCGACATTCCCTTCCGCCGCCTCAAGTACCAGTTGGCGATGATGGCTCTCTTTGTCGTGTGCACAGCCACAGTTTTTATCTCGTGGTTGTCAGGCGGCAGCTTGATCAGCGACAACATTGCCGATTTCATCTGGAAATTTGAAGCGCTTTTCGTATTTCTTTTCACTTTAGCGGCAACTGTGTGGAACGCGCCATTCAAGAACTTTAATTCCAAGATCGCCGCCATTCCGATGATGTATATCGTGCTGTTTGCTTTCATCGGATGCAGTATCTGGACCGTTGTGTTTTCCACCTCCAACGCCAGGATTTATCCCACGTACACCTACGGAGGTTTCGGCCAGTACGTCCGCTTGTGGAAATCCGACAAGTGGTGGATCGCCGTTCACAATGTGCTCATCTATATCGGCTTCACCACGGTTTTGGCTTTCGTCATCGGATTCATGCTTGCGGTATTTATGGATCAAAAAATCCGCCTCGAAGGCCTGTTCCGCACGATCTATCTCTACCCTTTCGCATTGTCATTTATCGTCACGGGCCACGTCTGGGCTTGGATTTTGTCACCTGAATATGGCCTAGAAAAATCCGTGCGCCAGATGGGCTGGACAAATTTTCAATTTGATTGGCTGACCACCAATGACAAAGCCATTTATTGCGTGGTGATTGCAGGCCTTTGGCAAGGCACTGGTCTGGTGATGGCACTGATGCTCGCCGGACTTCGCGGCATTGACGAAGACGTGTGGAAGGCCGCCCGCGTTGACGGCATTCCCAAATGGCGCACCTATATTTCCATCGTTATTCCAATGATGCGCCCTGTATTGATCACCACATTCGTGATCGTGGCAGCGGGCGCGTTCCGCGTCTATGACGTGGTGGTTGCCCTCACTGATGGCGGCCCTGGCATTTCTTCCACGGTTCCGTCCCAATATGTTTACGTAAACCTGTTTTCTGGCAACATTGCGCAAGGCCTCGCCGCAGCAACGGTCATGCTATTTGTTAGCGCCATCATCCTGATCCCGTGGATTTACGTTGAATTCGTCAAGAGCAAGCAGGCAAAATGAGCGCAGAACCGCTGTCGATTGAACCATCTGGCCCAAAACCCCAACCCTGGTTTGCGTGGGACAGGACGATTGTTTACGCGTTCCTGATTCTCACCGCCGCCTATTGGCTGTTCCCGCTTTATATTGTCATCATCACTTCGTTCAAGGATCTGGTCACAATCAGGGACGGCAACATTTTCATGCCGCAACTGCATTACCCAATCGTGGAAATCACAAGCGATGCCGGAACAGCATTGGTGCAGGAACATTTTTATGATCCTTGGGTGCGTGCCTGGCTGCATATCTGCACTGGCCTGGAATGCCATGGCATCAGCCCAAATTTTTGGAAGTCAGTGATTATCACGGTTCCGTCGGTCATCATCTCGATCGCCGTTGCCATCACCACCGGCTATTCTCTTTCCAATTGGCCGTTTAAATTCTCCGAAGCTTTTTTCACGGTTCTTATTGTTGGTTCATTTATCCCCTATCAAGTGATGCTTTACCCCATGGTGTTGCTCACCAAAAACATGGGTATTTACTCAACGCTGTACGCCGTCATCTTTGTGCACACGGTTTTTGGACTTCCGATCCTGACATTGCTGTTCCGCAATTATTTCCAGTCCCTTCCGGTGGAACTGTTCAAGGCCGCGCGGGTAGATGGTGCTGGTTTCTGGCGCATCCTGTTGCAAGTGTTCCTGCCCATGTCACTCCCCATCATGGTGGTTGCGATCATCCTGCAAGTCACCGGCATTTGGAATGACTTTTTGTTTGGCGTAGTCTTTGCTGGCCCCAATAATTATCCCATGACCGTGAAGTTGAACAACATTTTCACTTCCGCGCAGGGGATCAAGGAATACAACGTGGAAATGGCTGCCTCAATTCTCACAGGTCTTGTGCCGCTGACCATCTATTTTGTTTCTGGCAGATATTTCGTTCGCGGCATCGCCGCTGGCGCAGTGAAAGGGTGATTATGGCGACGGCGCAATCTACGAAGACGATTAGTGTTTCCATCAGGGGCTTGGCCCAAAGCTATGGCAGTTTGCAGGTTTTAAAGCAGCTTGATCTAGATATTCCAGATGGCGAATTCCTCGTGCTGCTTGGCCCATCAGGCTGCGGTAAGTCTACCTTACTTAATTGCATTGCTGGACTATTAGAGCCATCGCAAGGCCAGGTTTTCATCAAAGGCAAGAATGTCACTTGGGAAGAGCCGTCCAAGCGCGGCATTGGCATGGTTTTCCAATCTTATGCGCTCTATCCGCAAATGACAGTGGAGGGGAACATGTCCTTCGGTTTGCGCGTTTCGGGCATGGACAAGGCCGAGATTGCGCAACGTGTGAAGCGCGCCTCTGAAATTTTGCAACTAGAGCCGCTTTTGCAACGCAAACCCATGCAGCTGTCAGGCGGCCAACGCCAACGCGTTGCCATCGGTCGCGCTTTGGTGCGTGATGTCGATGTGTTCTTGTTTGACGAACCGCTGTCGAATTTGGATGCGAAATTGCGTGCTGAACTGCGCGTGGAAATCAAGCGCTTGCATACGCGGCTGGGCAACACCATGATCTATGTAACCCACGACCAGATTGAAGCCATGACTTTGGCTGATCGCATCGCGGTGATGAAGGGTGGATCAATTCAGCAGCTTGATGCACCACTCACCATCTACAGCAAACCGATCAATCGTTACGTGGCGGGTTTCATCGGTTCGCCATCGATGAACTTCATTAAAGCCAAAATTGGTGGCACAACCAAAGTCCCAACCGTCGAAGTGTCTGGGCAAAAGTTGTATATCGCCGAATACAAATTTATGGACAGCGCTACGATTGGCCGAGACATAGAGTTCGGCGCAAGGCCAGAACACATCAACATTTTGCGCGCCAAAGATATGAAGAACAAAAACGTGTTTTCCGCCTCCGTGGAACTGGTTGAACCCATGGGTTCTGACTCGCTCGTGTGGCTGGAACTGGGCAACCAGAAGCTTTCGGCACGCGTTGAATCTTCCGAACATTTTAAATCAGGTGAGAAAGTTGGCGTGCAATTCCGCGTCGATCAATCCTCGTTATTTGATTTGGCAAGCGGCGAACGACTCTAGGAGGCAAACATGGCGGCAAGCCGCTCCGAGTTAGATTTGACCGGCACGTGGGCGATCAAAAGCGCCGATGGCAAACACGCTTGTGATTATATAGTGCCCGGAGACGTGCACTCATCACTGATCGCCGCTGGCATAATCCCAGATCCCTATGTGGGCCGCAATGAATACGATGTGCGCTGGGTGGCGGAAGGTGATTGGATCGCAAGTCGCGAGTTTGAGTGGAGCGGTGAAGGCCAGTGGCATCTGGACATTGATTACCTCGACACCGTTGCCCAAATCAGCATCAATGGCAAAAAGATTTTGGACGCAGATAATTGCTTCCGCCGCTACACCCCTGATGTGAGCAAAGCCCTGAAGCGCGGCAAAAATAAAATCGAAATTCGCTTCTTCTCAAATGTGAAAGAAGCCGCCAAACGCCAAAAGGCTCATCCCTATTTTGTGCCTTATGCGGCACAGAACTGCCCCATACCGGATACGAACTTCCTGCGCAAACCATCCTGCCACGCCGGTTGGGATTGGAACTTGGCCATCATGCCGTTCGGGGCTTATGGGCGGTTGAAGCTGCGCGCCTTTCGCAGAGCTGCATTTGACATCAAGACGATCAAGCAAACTCATTTCGACGACGGTTCAATTGGAGTTGAAGCTCTATTTGAAGCCGAACCTTCACTGGCAATGTGTGTTGTTACTCTTGCTGGCGAGCAGCAAGACATTTCCGAATCAGAATTCTTTGAGAACCGCGTGTATTTCCACATCAAGAAGCCAAAACTTTGGTGGCCAGCTGGCAGTGGCGAGCAATATCTCTACGAAATGAAAATTCAATGCGCCGATCAGGTTGAAACTCGTA
>JAYVOQ010000075.1:0-23850 GCA_043757845.1 Hyphomicrobiales bacterium
TCAGTCGTTGTGGCGCTGCCGTGTAAAACTTGGCCCATAGTGCATCCCTCCATTCAACGGAAAATATTACACCATCAAATGTCGGGACCAAACACCTACCATGAACAGGTTTTTCAAAATCGCCGCCGCTGCCACGCTGGCTGTGGGCTTTGGCGTTTCAGCCCAAGCGCAGGATGCCAAGCCCTTTGCGGGCGTGGTGATTGTGCCTGCCTCTGCCCCGCCCTCAGCGCAGGTTGAAATCAACCAAGCCCAACCCCAATTCAAGCGCGCTGTGATTGTGGCTTTTGCTTCCAACAAGAAGCCCTGTTCCATCATCGTCGATACCCATGAGAACAAGCTCTATTACATCCTCGGCATGGACCGCGCCGCCATGTACCGCATCGCTTCGGCCAAGCCCGGCTTTGAATGGACTGGAACCAACAAAGTATCCAACAAGGTGTGATGGCCCGATTGGCGCCCACCCGTCGAAATGCAAGCCCGCCGCCCTGAACTGCCAACTTATATGGCTGGTGGCCCCAAGAACCCATTGGGCGCGCGCGCTATTTATCTGGGCTCTACGATTTACCGCATTCACGGCACCAATGAGCCGAAATCCATCGGCCATGACGCTTCTTCGGGCTGCATTCGAATGTTAAATGAAGATGTGAGCGAACTCTATCAATTTGTGAAACTTGGCACAGAGGTGACGGTGCTTTAAGCAAGACCTTGAAGAAACTTTAGGCACAACACTTTGACCGCAGAAACTGATATTGAAGCCAAACTCGCAAAGGTTGCACAGTCTTATGATGCCATGCCTTACGTCTCGGTTGGCGTTAAGCAAAGCCAACCTAACCGCCTCGCGGCGATTGCACAGATTTTTGGGCTTATCGTTAAGCCATTAAAGCAAGCGCGCGTGTTGGAAGTGGGATCAGCCGAAGGCGGCAATATCCTTCCGCTAGCCCTGCGCTTTCCAAAAGCTGAATTTGTCGGCATTGATATTTCATCGGTACAGATTGAACGCGGCAAGCAACATGTTAAAGCGCTGGGACTGAATAATGTGCGTATGGAATGCCGCAGCGTTACAAATCTTCGCCCGGCTCTAGGTCAATTTGATTTCATCATTTGTCATGGCATTTATAGTTGGGTGGAACGGCCCGTTCAGGATGCTATCTTCAACGCGCTGAAAACTTATTTGGCGCCGCATGGCATTGGCTTTGTGAGTTACAATGTTCTGCCAGGCTGGCGCATGAAGCAACCGTTCCGCGATGCGGCGCACGCGTTAGTGCCGCAAGGTCTTACCTTAATGGAGAAAGCCCACGCCGCAACAGAGTTGCTCTCATTCCTTGCCGCACATAGTGATGCTGCCTCAGGTTACGGCAAAGCTCTGCGCGAGATTGAAGGGCGGCTGACGCAAACCCGCGTTGATTATGTGGCGCATGAATATCTGGAAGATGCCAACACGCCCTGCACGCTTACGGAATTCTTGACGCGCGCGGGATCGGCAGGGTTGGGGTATCTTGGTGATGCTGAGATAAGTGAGATGATCCCTATTGGCGCTTCACCAGAGTTGCAGCAAGAAATTTCACGGCGCAGTGGTGGCGATCAAGTGGCTATGGAACAGTTGATGGATTGCATCAAGGGCCGCCCATTCAGGTCAACGCTGTTGGTGCATGATCATCAGGCCGCAAAAATTAGTCGCGTGCTTTTTGCTGAACGCTTGCAAGGTTTGCACTTTCAGTGCCACAATCACGCTAGCATTCGGATTGAAGCTGGGCAAAAACTATTGACCACGAATGGCATAGCACCTTGGCCTATCCCTGATCTTATCTATGAAAATATTTTAAGTCGGCTGATTGCGGCGTATCCTGCAAGCGTGCCTTTTAATGATTTGCTAGCCGATTTGGGTGATGCATCTCAGGCCCTGTTAGCTTTGGTGATGTATGGGGTTGTTGATCCAAGCAGCGATCCAATTGAAGTTGCCAATGTGCTTGGGGCAAAACCTCGCGCTTTCCGGCTGGCCACTCATGCGGCTTTGACGGGTGCCGAGCAAACCACCAACATGTTGCATGGCGTGGTTCAGCTTGATCCGCTGATGGCGCATTTCCTGACAGTGATGGACGGCACGAAGACCGTGGCTCAACTCTCAGACGACTTTGTGCAACGCTGCGCCAACGGGCAATTTCAACTGGCTAAAGAAGGCCGCAGACTTACCAGCAAAAACGAAATTGCCAAAGCTGCGGCCTTACAGGCCGACGAAGTGATGAATAGCCTTGTGCGTTTAGCGCTGATCGAGAAAGCGCAATAAACTACCCGGCGCGGCGCATGCGGTTTTGTGGTGGCTGATAGGCGATGCGGGCGTGATATTCGCAATAGGGTGAGCCATCACGCGGGCCGTGGCCACAGAAACAGAAATCATCGTGCATTGGGTCGCCGATGGGCCATTTGCAGGTTTTGTCATTGAGATGAAGAATGGTTATGCGGCCATCTTTGGCATTGTCTACCAAACGCAGAGGCTTGGGTTCGGGCAAAGGCATGGGGCGCGGGGCGCTGTGGGCGTAAGGCTTGAGCGCATTGTTGCCGGCCGTTGGCATCGAAGGTGAGCGACCGGGAATGGAAGGCTCACGGGTTTTGCGAACCGTGCTGCGCGGCGTGGTGCTGCGCGGTTGCGTGGCGCGGCCTGCAAGGTTAAGACGGTGCACTTTACCAATCACGGCGTTGCGCGTCACACCCATGCCCAAACGTCCGGCAATTTGGCTGGCGCTCAGACCTTCGGCCCAGAGCTGCTTTAACGTGCCCACACGGTCTTCCGTCCACATTGCCTTTTCAGGTGCTACCGCAACATCGCTCATATTAGAATCCTCCTGCATTCGCGAATGCGGCCTCCGCATCCACGCCTTATACTCAACGCTTCACTGAATTGAGGCACCACATATCGTGGCCCTGTTGGATAGTTACTACTATGGGCTGAGGAAGCGAGACAAGAAATTAGGTTGGTCTGCGCAATGTTTTCCCCAGCTTTGTGCCCGATCTAGTGATTAACAAAGACTTAAGCGCCGAATTAACCATGTGAACATGCGCTATTTTGACTCACCTGTTCATAAGCCACCATTGACCCTTTAGGCGCTCTTGACTAAATGTATCTTTTAACTGCGCTGACCAACTGGTTGGCGCTTTTGGTTTTTGGAGATCAGCTATGATCACAGCCGTTCTGCCCACCTATGCAAGAGCACCTGTTGCCTTTGTGCGCGGTGTTGGCGCACGCGCTTACACTGAGGACGGAACCGCCTATCTTGATTTTGGTGCGGGCGTTGCGGTGAACTCGTGTGGCCATGCGCATCCGCATTTGGTTGCGGCTCTGACAGAACAAGCAGCTAAAATTTGGCACACATCGAATCTTTATCAAATGCCGGGGCAAGTGAAGTTGGCTGAGCGGCTGATTGAACACACGTTCGCTGACACTGTGTTCTTTTGCAATTCAGGCGCTGAAGCCAATGAGCTGGCCATTAAGATGGCGCGAAAGCATTACGCAGCACTCGGTCAGCCTGAAAAATTCCACATCATCACTTTTGAAGGTGCATTCCACGGCCGCACCCTCGCTGCCTTGGCCGCTGGTGGCCAACAGAAATATCTGGACGGCTTTGGCCCCAAGGCGGCAGGCTTTGATCAAGTTGCATTTGGCGATCACGCCGCATTGGAAGCGGCCATTGGCCCGCAGACAGCGGCCATCTTCATTGAACCCGTGCAAGGCGAAGGTGGCATTCGTTCAGTGCCCCCTGAAGAGCTGCGTTATCTGCGGGCCTTGTGTGAGAAACATGATCTGTTGTTGATGCTGGATGAAATTCAATGTGGCATTGGCCGCACGGGGAAACTCTTCGCACATGAATGGGCAGGCGTTACGCCGGATATTATGGCCGTTGCCAAGGGCATTGGCGGTGGTTTCCCGCTGGGTGCCGTGCTTGCCACCGAGAAAGCCGCTTCCGGCATGGTCGCTGGCACACATGGCTCCACCTTTGGCGGCAATCCATTGGCCACTGCTGTTGGCAATGCTGTGCTTGATGTGGTGTTAGCCGATGGATTTTTGGATAATGTCAATCGGCAGGCGCTGAATTTGAAGCAAGGCCTAGCGCGCTTAAAGGATTTATACCCCAGCGTGATTGAGGATATTCGCGGCGAAGGCTTGATGATGGGCATTAAAACCAAAGTGCTCAACACCGATTTCGTGAAAGCAGCACTAGGGCAACATCTTTTGGTGATTGGTGCAGGTGATAATGTGGTGCGCCTTCTGCCACCCCTCATCGTTACTGATGCTGACGTTACCGAGGCCTTGCACAAGCTTGAGGCTAGTTGTGTGGAATTGGAGAAGACGCGTGTTTAACGTAAACCCCGCCTATTGCGCCGTCATCCCTGCGAAGGCAGGGATCCAGCTCAATGCAAAAATTCCAAAACTAGCACCAAGCTGGGCGCCTGCTTTCGCAGGGGTGACGGAACGACGAGGTGTGTTTCAATTCGACTTGTCGGTTTCACTCACATTGAATTCACAGAAGTAAATCATGCCGCATTTTTTAGACATAAAAGATTTCTCTAAGCCCGCCTTGCGGAAAATTTTAAACGAAGCCGCACGGCGCAAGAAAGTTCGGGCGCATTTAGCAAAGGGTGAGGTTGATATTGATCAGCCGCTGAAGGGCAAAGCCATTGCTTTGATTTTTGAGCGCCCTTCAACCCGCACGCGGTTTTCGTTTGAGATGGGCATCAGGCAGTTGGGCGGTGAAGTGTTCACCGTATCTGGTGCTGAGATGCAGTTGGGGCGTGGTGAGACGATTGCAGATACGGCCCGGGTTGTATCTCGCTATGTAGACGGCGTGATGATCCGCGCTGCCAAACATGAAACACTGCTAGAGTTCGCATCAGCGGCCACCATTCCCGTGGTGAACGGTCTGACCAACTATACCCACCCCTGCCAAGTGCTGGCCGACGTGCAAACATTGGAAGAGCGCAAGGGCGATGTTTCCATGCAGCGCATTGCATGGATTGGTGATGGCAACAATGTTTGTGCCTCTTGGATTGAGGCCGTGGGCATTTTGGGAGGTTCACTGAAAGTGGGTTGCCCCACAGAACTACGCCCAAGCAATGCCGTGATGAATTGGGCCACGCAACACAAGGCTGATGTTGAGGTTTTAACATCAGCGCAAGAAGCTGTGGCTCATGCAAATTGCGTGATCACCGATGCTTGGGTTTCGATGCATAATGATGATGTGGCTTCACGCCATAATTTGCTGAGGCCCTATCAGGTCAACGAAGCTCTGATGCTGCAAGCGGCCAAGGATGCGATTTTTATGCATTGCCTTCCAGCGCACCGCAATGAAGAAGTGACGGACGGCGTATTCGATGGCCCCCACTCTGCCGTGTTCGACGAAGCCGAAAACCGTGTGCATGCACAGAAGGCCATTTTGCTGAGTTGCTTTGGGAAATGAGCAACCCGACCGATCACGTAATCCCCTTTGCAATTAAGCCTTTGGGCGTGCGTGGCCGCTTGGTGCGCCTTGGGCCAGTTGTTGATGACATTCTGTCAAAGCACGATTACCCAGATACGGTTTCAGCACTGGTGGCTGAAAGTGTGGCTCTCACCGCCATGTTGGGCACAACGCTGAAGTTCAATGGCAAGTTCATCGTGCAAACCAAGACGGATGGCCCGGTGTCCATGCTGGTTGCAGACTATGTGGTGCCGGGACAAGTGCGCGGCATGGCAAAATTTGACAAGCCTCGTCTAGCCAGTTTGCAAGCCCCGCAGGAAAAAGAATTGCTGGGTGAAGGTTATCTGGCGATGACGGTTGACCAAGGTCAAGACATGGAACGCTATCAAGGCATTGTGCCCTTGGGGCAGAATACATTGGCTGAGGCAGCGCATACTTATTTTTTACAATCTGAGCAAATTCCCACGCGCCTACGTGTTGCTGCGGGGCCGATGTTTTCGCGCGGCGAGAAGGCGCAACATTGGCGCGCTGGTGCCATTTTGGTTCAACATTTACCCAGTGAAGGCGGTGTTTCAGCCATTCCTGAGCAAATGGGGGATGCGCCAGAAGGTTTCGACACCGAAATTTCTGAAGATGATAACTGGGTAAAGGCCAAGCTTCTGCTTGATACCGTTGAAGATCACGAGTTGCTTGACCCTACGCTCAGTTCAGAAGATTTGCTCTATCGTCTTTATCACGAAGATGGAGTTACGGTTTATCCTGCCATTCCCATCACGCGCCATTGCACGTGTTCGCGTGAAACGGTGGAAGCCATGCTGCGCAACTTCCCAAAAACTGATCGCGCCGATATGGAAAAAGACGGCGCGATTGAAGTGGTGTGTGAATTTTGTTCAACCCCTTACAGGTTTAAACCTGACGCGTTGGAGTAAGCTTGCGCGGCATGAGATGAAACTCATTAACTGCCACAACGGTTTTGCCCACAGGGAATAGAGAAGCCAAAGCCAGCTTCACGTGAGCCCACGCAAAGGGAATGCCGATGATGGTGACGGCCAAACTCACCGCCAGTGCCAAATGGCTTAACGCCAACCACCAACCAGCGAAGATGAACCACAGCACGTTGCCGATGGTTCCCAAGGCGCCAGTGCCAAGGTCTTCACGGCCATAGTATTGATCACGCGAAACGATGTCATAGCCAAAGGGCCAGAAAGAATAACGCGCAATCATAAAGCACGAACGGGCCCAAGGCAGGCCCACGATTGTGAGGGCCGAAATGACACCTGCGAAAATCCACAACAGACCAGCAATCCAGCCGCCTAGAACGAACCAAAGTAGATTTAAAATGAAGATCATATCACTGCCCTCCAATGCGGTGAGTATGTAGGGAGAGGCGCGGGGGAATTCAAGACGGCCCCTCACCCGGCTCGCTCACGCGATCCACCCTCTCCCCTGAAGGGGCGAGGGACGATCTGTGATTATTTGCCCTTCTCCCCTCTGGGGAGAAGGTGCCCGACAGGGCGGATAAGGGGCCGCCTCAGATTCCCAACATCCGCTTGATCTGCGCCTTATTTGCCCCCTCGCCCGCAGCGAAATCATCAAAGGCCTTGCCCGTGGTTTCAATGATATGACTTTGGATGAAGGGCGCACCTTCTGCCGCACCTTGGTCAGATGACTTTAAGCAGCACTCCCATTCCAGCACGGCCCATGAGTCATAGTTATATTGCGATAACTTGGAAAAGATCGCCGAGAAATCAACTTGGCCATCGCCGAGTGAACGGAATCTTCCAGCGCGCCCAGTCCAATTTTGGAAACCGGAATAAACGCCCTGTCGGCCTGTCGGGTTAAACTCGGCATCCTTCACATGGAAAGCGCAAATGCGTTCGTGATAGATGTCGATGAAGTCGAGATAATCCAATTGCTGCAAAACAAAATGCGATGGATCATAATTGATCTGGCAGCGTTTGTGACCTTTGAGCTTCTCCAAGAACATTTCGAAGGTGATGCCGTCCATCACGTCTTCACCAGGGTGAATTTCAAAACCCACATCCACGCCGCATTCATCAAACTTATCGAGAAGTGGCAGCCAGCGCTTGGCTAATTCGGCAAAGCCTTCTTCAATGATGCCCGGTGAACGTGGTGGCCACGGATAAAGATAAGGCCAAACCAATGCACCGGTGAATGACACATGGCTGTGTAGTCCAAGATTCTTAGAAGCGATTGCACCCATTTTCACTTGCTCCACCGCCCAAGCTTGGCGGGCGCTGGCGTTGCCATGCACTTCTTTGGGTGCAAAGCCATCCAACACTTCGTTGTAGGCCGGGTTCACCGCAACCAGGTGGCCCTGCAAATGAGTGGAGAGTTCGGTGATGGTGATACCGTGTGTGGCGGCGGTTCCTGTGAGTTCATCGCAGTAAGTTTTGCTTTCCTCAGCCTTCTTCAAGTCTATCAAGCGCGTATCCCACGTTGGAATTTGCACACCTTTATAGCCAAGGCCTGCGGCCCATTTACAGATGCTATCGAATGAATTGAACGGCGCTGTATCGCTTGCGAATTGCGCAAGGAAAATGGCCGGGCCTTTGATGGTGGTGGGCATTGGTGCGTTCCATTAAACGTTGTTGTGGAGGCCTTCGAAATATTCTTGGCGGCCAGATTTGGGTTGCGGTTCAATCTTGTCTTTGTGAACGCGCGCAGCGATGGCTTCTAATGTCGCGCCTTTGTCTAACATAGCTTTGTTTTCTGGCTTGTCCCAGCCCGCATAACGCTGGGCTATTGCAGCATCGAGCTTGCCGTCTTCAATAATTTTAGCGGCGTTGAGAAGCCCGCGCGCGCAAGCATCCATTGAGGCCACATGAGCGTAAAGCAGATCATCAGGATCCAATGATTGACGGCGGATCTTGGCATCAAAATTCATGCCGCCCGTGGTGAAGCCGCCAGCGCGGATCACTTCCAGCATCATCAAGGTGAGTTCCGGCACGTTCATGGCAAATTGGTCTGTGTCCCAGCCCACTTGATAGCCGCCGCGATTGAGATCGAGCGAACCGAAAATGCCAAGCGACGAGGCCAGAGCAATTTCGTGTTCAAACGTGTGGCCAGCCAAGATGGCATGGTTCTGTTCGATGTTCATCTTCACGTCTTTTTCCAAGCCGTAAGTTTTAATCATGCTCCACACGGTGGCCACATCATAATCATATTGATGGGTTGATGGCTCTTTGGGCTTCGGCTCAATCAGGATTGGGCCTTTGAATCCAATCTTGTGTTTATAATCCACAACCAACGACAGAAAGCGGCCTGCTTGATGCAGTTCTTGGCCGATACGCGTGTTGATCAAGGTTTCATAGCCCTCACGCCCGCCCCACATCACATAGTTTTCACCGCCAAGACCGTGGGTCACATCCAGCGCGTGTTTTATTTGAGCCGCACAATAAGCAAACACGTCTGGGTCTGGGTTGGTTGCTGCACCCGCCATGAAGCGGCGGTTGGAAAACATGTTCGCCGTGCCCCACAACAATTTTTTATTGTGCTTGGCCATTTGCTTTTCAAGAATTTTGGCAATGGCGGAAACATTGGCGTTGAACTCTTTCAGGTTATTGCCTTCGGGCGCGATGTCGAGATCGTGGAAGGAAAAATAATCTATGTCCAGCAGGCGAAGTGTCTCAAACATCACTTCGGCTTTCATCTCGGCGGCCTTCATCGGGTCTGCCATGTGGTGCCATTCGCGCATGAAGGTTTCACCACCGAACGGGTCGCCACCCGGCCAACACAAAGTATGCCAATAGCAAACCGCAAAGCGCAAATGATCGCGCATAGTTTTGCCCAGAACTCTTTGTGAGGGGTTGTAGTATTTGAACGCCAGAGGATTTGCTGTGGACGGGCCTTCAAACTTGATCGTGTCTTTGATGGAATAGAAACTCATCTGATGTCCTTGATGGCTGGATAAATTTGAGTGTAGCGGCGATAGGCGGCGGCATAAGCAGCTTGCGCCTGCTTCTCAGGCAAAATGGTTTTGGCGATTTTAGGCTTGGTGCAAACTGTGTTGAAGGCAGCGCCAGTTGCCGCCATCAGGCCCATACGTGCGCCACCAAAGGCACCGCCCACATCGCCAGCGGCAGGCAGATCAATCGGCACATTCAGAACCGTTGCAATAATCTTCAACCAGATTTCAGAATGTGTGCCGCCGCCCACCGCCGTCAGTCGGTTTACAACTGCCCCCCCATCACGCAAAGCATCGAGCGATTCACGAAAAGCAAAGGCCACGGCATCGAGTACAGCGTGGGTCATCGATTTGGCATCTGTCTCATGGCCAAGGCCTAAAAACGCCGCGCGAATTTGCGAGTCACCCACAGGTGTGCGTTCGCCTGAAAAGTATGGCAGTAACAAAACTGCAGATGGGCCTTCAAGTTTCTTGCCCAAAGCCGCTGTAAGTTTTGGCGCTGGCGTTTTCAACAAGCGGGCCAACCATTCAATAGAATCTGTTGCCGATAAAATAACGCCCATTTGGTGCCAGGTGTTTGGCACGGCATGGCAGAAAGCGTGCACGGCGCGCTGCGTGTTGGGGCTGAATTTTTCGTTGGCCACAAACATCACGCCGGAAGTTCCCAGTGATAAAACAGCATCGCCATCATGCACGGCACCTATGCCTACGGCCGCTGCGGCATTGTCGCCGCCGCCCCCCGCCACAACGGGCTTCAAAGGCATGCCCCATTCTTTAGCCAGCTTATCCGTGATGCGACCCGTTGTGTCAGTGCCTTCAAATAATTCCGGCATCTGGTCGCGGCGCATGTGGGTGGCTTTGAGCACTTCATCCGACCAGTCACGTTTGGCCACATCAAGCCAATAAGTGCCTGCACTGTCGCTCATGTCTGAGCTATAAGTGCCAGTCATACGGTAGCGGATATAGTCTTTCGGCAGCAGCACTTTGGCGACTTGTTCAAAAATTTTGGGCTCATGCTTGCGCACCCATAAAAGTTTGGGCGCAGTGAAGCCCGCCAGAGGGATGTTGCCCGTTATGGCTTCGGCATTGGGGCAATCTCGCAAAATATCAGCGCATTCTGCAAAACTGCGTCCATCGTTCCATAAGATACAGGGGCGCAAAACTTTGCCCGACTTATCCAACAAGGTTGCGCCGTGCTGCTGGCCGCTCATGCCTATGCCTTTGACGGCGGCAACGGCTTTTGGTTTGGCTTTGCGTAACGCTTTTACAACAGCATTGGCCGCCTTCCACCAATGTTCAGGGTTCTGTTCGCTCCACCCATGATGGGGCCGCGAGACTTTTAAGGGCGACGAGGCTGTGGCAATCAGTTTTTGATTATCGTCGATGATTACGCCTTTGACGGAAGACGTGCCGAAATCTAACCCAAGATACATGCTGGCCTCACCTTTTGTGAGGCGAAACTAAAACCGTTTTTGTTGGCTTGGCAAGAATAATTTTAATGGTTGAAATAATTAGCTGCCAAGCGCCGCGGAAATCACATAATGCGCAATGGCCCAAGGGTGCGAGGCGTGGATGCCCTCGGGGTGGGTGCCTGCTAACATCAGGCGCACATCGTCGAAAGAAAACCAACGCGCGGCTTCCAGCTCTTTATCATCCAATGAAATCGTTTGGCTGGTGGCTTCGGCCACACAGCCCACCATCAGGCTTGAAGGGAATGGCCAAGGTTGGCTGGCCACATATGTTACCTTGCCTACGATGATGCCGGTTTCTTCTTTCACTTCGCGGCATACGGCTTGTTCTAATGTTTCTCCTGGCTCCATAAAGCCAGCAACAGCAGAATACATGCCGGGGGCCCAAGCCTTTTGGCGGCCCAGCAAAAGCTTGTCGCCATGACGCACGGCCATGATCACCACGGGGTCAGTGCGCGGGAAATGGTCAGTTTTGCAGGATGGGCAGTGGCGGCGATAGCCCGCGTCTGACATTTCGGTTTTATAGCCACAGTTGGCGCAAAAGCCATGGCGCTCATGCCAATGCAGCAAGCTTCGCGCCTGTGCCATGATCGACAGCTTTTCCTGCGGCATGGTGTGAGACGTCATTAAGGGACGCAACGCCTGCATCTCACCTTCGGCATTCGCACCAAACGCGAACCAGGGTGCATTTTTGTCGTCGGTTCCCAGAAAAATGAAATCGTGCTGGGGCTTGGGGCGCGTTAGAACTGGATTGTCTGCTGCCATCCGAACCCCATCGCCAAACATTTGAATGAATTTGGCATTCTCGCTGGCCATTTGTTTAGTAAGCCACCCGGCATCGGTGCGCTGGTTGGCCATCCGGTTCAGGGGCGAAGACACAAAAGCCATTTTGGCCAAGGGCGTGTTCCAATCCTAAAGAATCATTCAAAAAGCGACCCACTTTAACGCAATCTTTACCTAAAAAGTTAACTTTCAGGTTTTAAGGCTGGGCAACGCTTGATTTGCTTTCGGCTGGCGTTGGAGAATACAGAAATGAAGCCAGGAATTCCATGGAGCATTAAGGGCGTTGAGCCCGAGCTCAGGGAAGTTGCCAAATCAGCAGCACGCCGATCAGGCATGACGCTGGGTGAGTGGCTGAATTCTGCCATCAATGTGCAGGCCGATGGTAATGCGCCAAGCGAAGACGGCACATCGGCGCACAGCGAACCCCGAAGCTTAATTTCCACGCATCCGATTGAACGCGCTGCCAGCAAGTTAGAAAACATTGCAGCCCAGCTCTCCAGATTGGCGTCCCGCGAAACCGAAGGGTCATATCGCCCACTGCCATCAGCAGAAGATCAATTTCAATTCGCTAAAGTTTTAGGTCGCGTTGAATCAAGCGAAAAGCAAACAGTTGAACAGTTTGCGGCAATGAATGACCGGCTGGCCAATATCAGTCGCCAGATCACGCGGGCCCAGCCCGTCAGAATTGAAGAAGCCCCGGGCTTCATGGCTTTGGAAAAAGCTGTGCGCAACATTGTTGAACATCTTGATGTTTCAGACAAGCGCACCCGTGAAAATATGAAATCGTTGCAAGACCGCATGGGCGAGATGGCGTCTCGTGCGTCGGGTGCTGCCAGCACACACGCACCAGCTTTCAGCCAGCTTGAAAACCGTTTGGCGGAACTTGCCCGTAAGATCGAACAACCCACTCAGCCGGCTTATTCTGAACAGCTGCGCTCCCAGATTGAGCAACTGACAGGTCGCATTGATACCGTCCGCGACAATGCGGAAATTTTGGCCAACCGCGCCCAAACGCAAGCGGTGCAAGAAGCCCAAGGCGAGCTTCGCACCATTGAAGCGCGTATTGTCGGGCTGCTCAATGAGGCCAAGCAGTCGATCGCCCATGATCAAGTGGGCCCCGCTGAATTGCAGCGCTTCAGACAAGAGATCGACAAGGTCAACAGTCGCATTGATGAAACTTCGCGTGGCCAAGCGTCAGACCGTGATGTAAGTGCGCTGAAAGTTGCCATTGAGCAGCTGTCCAACAAAGTGGCGCAGAATGCCAACGCCCAGCCGATGGCTGATATTGACCGTAAAGTCTTCGAAATATCGCAGAAGTTGGAAAAGGCTGAAGCCGCCGCACGCAATATGCCAGCGCTTTCAGATTTAGAGCGGCGCTTTGCTGAGCTTGATCAACGCTTGGCGCAATCTTTGCAGGCGCCATCTGTACAACATACAGAAGCCCTGACGCAGAAAC
Source organism: Hyphomicrobiales bacterium (assembly GCA_043757845.1). Classification (GTDB taxonomy): domain Bacteria; phylum Pseudomonadota; class Alphaproteobacteria; order Rhizobiales; family Aestuariivirgaceae; genus Aestuariivirga. Next base: position 13,087 of record JAYVOQ010000075.1, read on the forward strand.
TTGTTGAAGTTGATGACAGGTTGGCGCGCACCGAGCATCAGCTTGGACACCTTGAAACCATTGAGCGGGCCATCAGCCAGCTTTATGATACAATTGAGCAGAACCGCAAATCCACCCACGACATTGCCCATGACGCAGCCAGCCGTATGGTGGCGCAAGTGGCTGGACAAACCGCAGCCCCGGCTTCGCTGGCCCATGCGCCTGAAATCATGGCTTTGGAAAGCGGCCTTAAAGCCGTGCGTGAAGCCTCGGCTCATGCTGATCAACGCAGTCAAGAAACACTTGAAGCGGTTCATGAAACACTTGAACACATTGTGGGCAAGTTGGCTGAGTTGGAAACTGTGGCGATTGGCCAGAGGCTGGTTCATGCAACCGGGCCTGCTTATGCCACTTCGCCGGAAATCGCTCCAATCATTTCAAACTATGTTGAGCCACCCGCTGAACCTTATGTTGAGGCCGCAATCTATCAGCCATCAGCTTTTGCTACAGAGCCTGATCATCCCATTGAGGCCTTGCAGTCTACCCCGCTTGAAATGCCAGACACGGCCTCAGTTTTCACGCAAGAGCCCCATGCGGAAAACTTTATGGATCCGATTTTCACAGGCACCCAAAATCCATTTGCCAGTACCAGTGAAGCCAACTTGCAAACGGCAAGCGCTTCCGCAGAAACACCTGAAGGCGGCATTGGTGACTTTGTGGCCGCCGCGCGCCGCATGCATCAGGCCAGCCAGAATGCAACAACCCATGCGCTTGCTGGTGTTGTGCCGGGCAAGAAGCAGTCCACCCCAAAAACCAGAGGCTTTAGCTTACCCTTCCTGAGACGCCGCAGTGATGGCAAAACAGTTCCGGCAGCTTTGACGCAAACCGAGCCAACACCTGAATCTGTGACCGCCGCACTTAAGCCCGCCAATAGTAACGAGGGCAGCAAACGCCGATTGATCCTTGTTGGGTTTCTGCTGCTAGCCATCGCCACTTTTGCAACCACAAATATGTTGGGCCGTATCGACAAGACGGATGCCCCCGCCATTCCGACGGCAGTTGAGCAGCCCGCACCGATCATAGCCGATCCCGTTGCTCCAGCAGCAGCGCAGCCACGGCCTGCCCCCCAACAACCTGAACCCGCCGCATTGGCCAAGCCCATGCAACAGGGTGATGCAAGTTCCAACTCACCCCCTTCCGACCCCATTCTCACGGGTGCACTGCCGCCGTCCAAAACCGGGCTTGAAGCGCCTGTTGCCGAGGCAGCATCACCTTCAGCAAAACCTTTCAGCGTTGTTATTGATGCAGCTGTCGGGCCAAGTAAATTGCGCCAAGCAGCTGAAGGTGGCGATGTTGGCGCACAATTCATCATTGCCAGCCATTATCTGAACGGCGACACAATCCCGATTGATTTTGCCAAGGCTGCTTATTGGTATGGCAAAGCCTCTGCTTCAGGTTTGGCCCCAGCCCAATACAGGTTGGCCACCCTTTATGAGCGTGGCAAAGGTGTTGATAAAAACCTTGCTGCCGCGCTCTCGTGGTATGAGCGTTCGGGTTCCCTGGGCAATGTAAAGGCCATGCATAATGCCGCCGTGCTTGCGGCTGGCAATGCGGCCGGAACGCCAGATTACACGCGGGCTTATAAGTGGTTTTCACTGGCCGCCTCGCACGGCTTGAAAGACAGTGAGTTCAATCTTGCCGTATTGATTGAGCGTGGCCTTGGCACCAAGCAAGACAACACCGCCTCCCTGTTCTGGTATATGGCTGCGGCTGCGCAAGATGATACTGATGCCAAGGCGCATGTTGATAGCTTGTCGAAATCGCTGAGTGCCGCAACTGTTGAGGCGGTGAAAGCCAAGTTCAAAGCTTGGGTGCCAGAGAAAGCGCCAGAAGCTGCCAATACAGTTGCTGCAAATGACGCCCAGTGGAATCCACAGGCGGAACAAAATTCACAAATTATTCCGCGCAATGTGAATGATCAGGCAAAAGCTTTGCTCGACAAATTGGGTTACCGCGTGGGGGTTGCTGATGGTGCGCTGGATGCCAAAACATCCAATGCCATTAAGCTGTTTCAGATCAAGCAAGGACTGACGGTAACAGGCCAAGTAACGCCAGATTTATTGAACTTGATGCAACAGAAAGCTGGTTAACACAGCCTGTCAAACGGAAAGTGGTAAAGCCGTTCTTGCCCAATCATCCAAGCTCGCGTTTCTTCGCGTCTGAATAAATGTTGATAAGGCTCGGCAAAAACGGAAAGCGCTCCTGTGTAGGCGCCGAAGGCTGGCATGATGAGCCGGCGATCATCGGCGATGAAGCATTTGCCAGATACGCGCCGCCCGCGCTGTGACACGGCGCAACCGGGATGCAGATGGCCGGCGATTTCAAATTCATTTCTACGCAAACGCTGTGGCTCATGGCGCAGCGTGAGTGGTCCAAGCAGAATGTGATCAGCTGCATGGCCCAGTAAATTACGCGGTGGCGATGGGTCATGGTTGCCATAAATCCAGAAGCACTCGTGTGATGACGCGATTTTTTGCAGGCGCAACATAAGCGTATCTGCAATTCGCGTTTCGCCATCATCATCGTGGAAACTGTCACCTAAGAAGATCAGTCGTTGCGGCGCAAAGCGGTTGATCACGCCTTCAAGAAGGCCAATGGTAATGCTGGTATCGAAAGGCGGTATGCGAATGCCGCGGCGTGCCAGTGATGTGCCTTGCTCTAAATGTAAATCGGAAATCATCAGCGCGGAAAGTTCCGGCACATGCAATGCACCTGACAAATCGGGGCGAAGCTCTAACCCCCCCAAGTTGATTGAAGCTTTAAGCAACACGATTGGCCTGGGCTGCAAGCTCGGCCTCGGCTTCGGCGAGAAGGGCATCATGCGCCTCACCTTGAATCGATTCGCGCCCAATCTCAAGCAGAACGGGAACAGCCAGTGGAGACACGCGTTCCAACGCCTTATGCAGAATATGACCTTTGATGCGCTTGAGCATAACACCCAAACGCTCAACATTGATCAAACCGTCGGAGGCATCTTCCCAAGCAGCACGCAACAAAATATGATCAGGTTGATGTGAGCGCAAGGCATCGAAGACGAGATCAGTATTCACTGTCACCTGCCGCTGGGTTTTTTGCTTGCCGAGAAAATTGCGTTCAACCAGGCCAGCAATAATGGCACAGTTACGGAAGGCCGATTTCATCATATTACTTTCGGCCAGCCATGCTTCCAAATCATCGCCCAGCATGTCTTCGTCAAATAGCTTGCCCAGTGAAATGCGGCCATTGGCAATCATGTTTGAGAGATCGCCTACCATCCAAATAACCAGAGCATATTCCGAGGCCACAAAGCCTAGCGGTTGAGCGCCCCAGCGTTCTAAGCGTCGGGTGAGCAACATGCCTAAAGTCTGCTGCGCGAGACGACCCTCAAAAGGATAGCACACCATGTAATGCTTCTCAGCACGCGGGAAGGTTTCCACTAACATCTGGTCAGCACGCGGCAGCGCTGAGGCCCAGCTTTGCAAAGACAGCCAATCGCGCACTTGTGGCGGCAGGTGCTGCCACTGCGCCTTGTCGGCAATGATACCGCGTACACGCTCGGCCAGATAAGTTGAAAGCGGAAACTTGCCGCCGGCATATGATGGAATTTTGGGTTCTTTGCCGGACGCACGCGTGGCCAATGCGCCAAACTCATCCATGCCTTCGAAACGCAACACATCGCCACCAAATAAAAATGTATCGCCCACGGCAAGCTGGCTGAGAAAGTATTCTTCCAATTCGCCAATCACCCGACCACCCAAAACGGTGCGTCGACCTTGGCGCATTTTGACGGATGAGAGACGCACTTTCATCATCTCGTTGGCGATGATCGTTCCCATATTCATTTTATAACGCAGCACTAATTGCGGATGCGCCAAGCGCCACTGGCCATCTTTGTCCTGCTTCAACTTGGCGTAGCGCTCATAAGATTTCAGCGCGTAGCCACCTGTGGCCACATAATCAAGCACTTGGTCAAACCTTTCGCGTTTCAGCGTGCGGTAGGTGAAGGCGGATTTTATTTCGGCAAAAAGTGCATCAGCAGAGAACGGCCCGGCACAGGCACAGGCTATAATATGTTGCGCCAAAACATCCAGTTTGCGTGTCATCGGATATTCTGAATCCTGTGCGCCCTCTTCCGCCGCATGACGCGCCACCACGCATTCTAAAACTTCAAAACGATTGGAGGGCACGAGTAAAGCATTGCTTGATTCATCCAAGCGATGATTGGCGCGGCCAATGCGTTGCAATAGACGCGATGAGCCTTTGGGCGCACCCACTTGCACCACCAAATCCACATCGCCCCAGTCTATGCCAAGATCAAGAGTTGATGTGCAGACCACTGCCTTGATTTTACCATCAGCCATGGCCGCTTCCACTTTGCGGCGCTGCATCACATCAAGTGAGCCGTGGTGGAGTGCGATGGGCAAATGGTCTTCATTGGCGTTCCACAATTCTTGGAACAGAAGTTCCGCTTGCGAACGCGTGTTGACGAAAAGCAAAGCCATCTTGGCAGTCTTGATCGTCTCATAAACTTCGGGAATGGAATAACGCGCTGAATGGCCACTCCACGGAACCCGCTCAACTGAATCCAAAATGCGAATGCGCGGTGGTGCGCCGGCGATGCCCAGAACCAGCGGCACAGTCGGTTTTCCCACGGGAGCTAACCAGGCACGAAGGACATCAGGATCGGCCACGGTTGCTGACAGTCCGGTAAATCGTGCGAAGGGCGCGTGAGCCCTCAATCGTGAAAGTGCCAACGAAAGCAAAACGCCGCGTTTTTGCGAAACGATGGAATGCAACTCATCGATGATTACACATTGCAGATTTCGCAGCAAATGCGCCGCCGCAGGATCAGCGATCATTAAAGTTACTTGTTCGGGCGTGGTGATCAAAACATCAGGCGGTTTTTGCCGTTGACGCTGACGCTTGGCGTAAGATGTATCTCCTGTGCGCGTTTCAACTGAGATTGGCAATTTCATATCCGCAATCGGCGCTTCTAGATTGCGAGCGATATCCACCGCCAGCGCTTTCAGCGGCGAAATATAAAGCGTGTGAATGCCATTAGTTTCATGGGGGCCAGCGAGATCAACCAACGTCGGTAAAAATCCTGCCAGCGTTTTACCGCCACCCGTTGGTGAAATGAGCAAAGCACTCTGACCTTGCAAGCCGAGTTCCAACATTTCCAACTGATGTGGCCGCGTACTCCAACCTTTGGAGGTGAACCAATTTTGAAAGTTCTGGGGTAGCTTCACCCCACCACCGCCTTCACCAGATCAATCGCCTCCACCAACCCCACGCGGTCAACGCGGATGCCGGGGGGGAAGGCTGTGGTGAACCTCGTGGCCAAGCGCGGATCTAAAATCACGAAAGCGCCGCGATCACCTTCCTGTCTGATCAAGCGGCCAAAGGCTTGGCGCAAGCGCAGCCGCACGACCATGTCTTTATAGGCATTGCCACCAAAGGCCTCGGCGCGGGCGCGTTCTAAAATCGTCGGCGTGCCCCATGGTACGCGGTCCATCACAATCAAGCGCAGTGAATCCCCCGGCACATCCACGCCGTCACGCACCGCATCGGTGCCCAGCAAACACGCATCACGTTCAGCGCGGAACATATCAACAAGCGTGCCTGTATCCATCGGGTCTACATGTTGGGCGTAAAGCGGTACTCCCTTTTTGGCCAGCGCCGGAGCCAAGCGTTTGTGCACCGCTTTCAATCGCGCAATGGCCGTAAATAACCCCAGTGCACCACCGCCAGTGGCCAAAAATAATTCGCGGTAGGCGGCTGCAATCTGATCCATATCTTCACGGTTCACGTCATTCACCACCACCACGCGGGCGATGTTGGCATAGTCAAAGGGTGAATCGTAATTCACGCGCTTCACTGGATAAGGCAGATGGATCACGCCGGTGCGCGCTTCAGCATTGCTCCAATCATCGGGCACATCGGGGGGGCGATCTTTCAGCGTGGCAGATGTGATGATCAGGCCATCGGCCTGGCGCAGCACGGCATTGGCCAGAGGCACCGATGGGTCAATCCAATGCGAGTGAAAGCCCACATCATGTTCACGGCCAAACACTTGCTCAACAGCAAACCATTCCACAAACAGCGAGTTGCTTTGGCCCTGCAACTGTTTCAGCATGGACACCCAACCACCCACGATCAGCTCACCGCGCCGTTTTAGCCCACGGGCAATGGCTTCGATGCGGCCGCGATCTGCTGTTGCAAGCTCGGCCGCTTCATCATCAAGTTTTTTGAGTAAAAGATTGCCCAGTGCCGTCATCGGCTTTTGCAAGGCGCTGAGATGATCAATCAGATCATCTATTGCGGTGGGTAAGCCAGAAACCAATGGCAGACAATCCGCTTCCAGTGAATTGGAGGCACCTGCTTCAGAACGCGCTAGAACTTGCTGGCGCACCAGAGTTAAGAATTCTTCCGCTGAGCCTTCAGGATGGCCGGATTGAATCCGCTTGGTCCATCCGGGGCCCGGTAATGACGAAGCGGCACGCAAAACGTCCTGCAAATGCTTTTCGGCCTTGTCTTCGCCCGAAAGCAAATCACCCATGCGTTCGGAAAGGCCGCGCCCGCGCCGGCGCTCGGTCTCCGGCCCACGCAACCAACGGCGCAGTTCGGCGGCTTCGAGTGCGGTGAGGTGGCCAGAGAAGGCAGAGTCAGCGGCATCAAATAAATGATGGCCTTCGTCAAACACCAAGCGGCGCAAGCCGCCGGGTGCTGCTTCTTCTTCCTCGGTTTTGGCCACACCAATGGCGTGGTCAAGGGCGGCTTGGTGCAGAACCAAAGCGTGGTTGGCAATGACGATGTCAGCCTTGCGACCAGCACGAACCGACTTTTCAATGAAGCAGCGTTTAAAATGTGGACAAGCCGCATAAATGCATTCGCCGCGTCTGTCGGTCAGGCCCAAAGACGTTGGCGTGGCGTTGCGTTGCTCGCCGTCCAAACTGGTTTCCGCAAACAGCGGCATCAACCAATTGGGAAAATCGCCGCCAACAATATCGCCATCGCGTGAGAAGCGAGCCCAGCGGGCAATCAAAGTGGCCAATAAAGCAGAGCGCGCATTGGCCGCCGTAAGCCTGCCAAATACGTCCTGCATGTTGAGCAAACAGGCATAATTCTCGCGGCCTTTGCGGATCACAATTTGGGAACGCCGCTCCAATGGGTCTGGCACCATGCGGGCGGTTTCTTGATCCAACTGACGTTGCAAATTTTTAGTGTAAGTTGAAATCCACACTGGCGCATTATTTTTGCGGGCCCAGAGGTAGGCAGGCGCCAAATAGCCTAGGGTTTTGCCAAGGCCCGTGCCTGCTTCGGCCAAAAGAATGTTATTTATTTCTTTACGATCACGCGGGGCAAAAGCATAAGTCGCGGCGGCGGCATAATCCTGTTGGCTTTCGCGGCGCTCAGCGCCTTTACCTAGAATGCGGCGCAAAAAGTTTTTGGCTTCATCGCCCTCCACTGGCACTTGTGTGCCTTGGGCGCGTTGGCCTTCGTCTTCCCACTCTTCCACGCGGTCCCATACATTGAGGCCTGTTGCAAATTGTGCGTTGTCTAACTTCGGATTGGCCTTGGCGAGGCTGGCCAACACAGGTTTGGCCCACGGCCAGTTGCTGCGGGCCAGAAAATGCGCGGCCTCGGAGGCTTCGCGCAAGAACGGATACGTGGGGCTGGTCAGGCGGCGCAACAAGTCTTCGGCCACAGCTTTCAAGGTTACGGCGGCATCAGCGTCTGGCTCCACGCCCAGAGACCTTGCCAGCCCCGCAGGCGTGGGCGTGGCCATGCGGGCGGGGGTGACGAAGGCAAACAGCTCTGCCACGTCTAAGTGCTTCTGCTCCCTCGCTGAGCGGCTGAGCGATTTAGTGGCGGCCGCCTGTTGGGCCAAGCGCTCTATCACAAAACCGGAATGGCAAATCAGATGTGGCAGAGCCCCTAACCTTGCCAAAGCAGCCGCAGCACCCAAGCTTGCACCGGCTAACACTGCACCCATGGCCGCGGGCACGGCGGTAGGCGGAAGTGGAATTTCGGGGCTGAATGCTTTCATCGCCACCTCTTCTAGCGAGAACATTTAGAAAACAAAAGTCTCAAAAAATCAGCGCAGATTTTCGATAATCCAGTTTTCCGCAAGCTTGCGATAATCGAGAAATGTCATTTCGTTGCGGTCGAGTTTGATTGCACGGAGAAGCGCAGGTAGTGCCCTTTGAAACATTGAGAATTCACGATTGATTGCAACGCCACCTGGAACCTTGGGGTCTTTTGTCTCGGCCCGTAGCCAAGCTGAAAGCTCGGCTATGAGCTGCGATGGTTTACCGGCATGCGGGTGAACGTCTTGGCCTGAAATATCTGAGAGAAATTTCTGATACCGATAGGGCTCGCGATCAAAAATCATGCACTTCTTCTTGCTTTGCTGCTTGTCACCAAATTTCTTGGCGGCAAGAAACAGTCCAAGCTCCAAAGGCATATTGAATCGCGGCAGTTTTGATTTCGAATCCGGTTCGGTTTTCGAAATGTCGTGAACACCTAGCTTGCAATCTCCAATGATCCGGCAAATCTTGTCAAAGCGATTATCCGAGCCATCATCAATTTCCAGAGCACATCGCGGTTTGAAGCCGGATCGCAAAATAGTGAAAATAAGTGCGCGGAAAAAATGCTCATAGTCTTTTGAAAAGGGACAGTTAATAAAAACGTCCCGATTTCTCATTTCTTGCGAGAACTGCCCTGCGAAAGAATTGAGGCCGCAACGGAACGAACTTTTGAAACAGCTTCTCGTGCTTCCCGATCGGTAAAGTGCGTTGCCCTGCCAACTTTAATGATCGAGACACCGTCCTTCGTTACACCCGCAACCTTGTAGCTGTCCTTGTGAGTAGATTTTGAGTTTTCCTTGGCCATGGCGGTGATATTGTCAGAACCCGCCAATTATTCAAGGGCCAAATGCATTGACGGGCGTACTCCAGCTACCTAAACACGACCGCATCCATCTGAAAGTATTTATAGATATGCTCGTTTCTCCCGACCTCCGCTCTGCCGCCCTGGCCTCCAAAGCTTGGCCTTTTGAAGTGGCGCGCAATATCTTGAAGCGTGTGGAGAAAACTGGCCAGAAATCGGTGTTATTTGAAACTGGTTATGGGCCCTCGGGCCTGCCGCATATTGGCACTTTCGGCGAAGTGGCGCGCACGACAATGGTGCGCAAGGCTTTCGCAATGATGAGCGATTTGCCCACGCGTCTGTTGTGCTTTTCTGATGACATGGATGGGATGCGGAAAATTCCCGACAATGTGCCAGACAAGAATTTCCTTGTCCCCCATCTGCACAAGCCGCTCACCACTGTGCCCAATCCATTCGGGGGAGAATATGAGAGCTTCGGCCATCACAACAATGCAATGTTGCGGCGCTTTCTCGACACGTTTGGCTTTGATTATGAATTCGCCTCGGCTACGGACTATTACAAGTCTGGCCGTTTCGATGCCATGCTCATTCATGTGCTCGAAAAATATCAGGCCATCATGGATGTGATGTTGCCCACGCTGGGTGAAGAACGCCAAGCCACTTATTCTCCTGTGTTGCCGATCTCGCCCACATCAGGCCGCGTGCTTTATGTGCCGATGAAAAAGGTGGATGCAAAAGCTGGCACCGTCACCTTCGCCGATGAAGACGGCGCCGACATCACACTGGATGTGCGTGGCGGGCGCACCAAGCTGCAATGGAAGCCGGATTTCGGCATGCGCTGGGCAGCACTGCATGTGGATTTTGAAATGTTCGGCAAAGACCATCAAACCAATGCGCCGATTTATGACAAAATTTGCGAAATTCTGGGTGTGCCAGCACCAGAGCATTATGTTTATGAGCTGTTCCTTGATGACATCGGCCAGAAAATTTCCAAATCAAAAGGCAATGGCCTGACGATTGATGAGTGGCTGACTTACGCTGATCCTAATTCGCTGGCGCTTTACATGTTCCAAAAGCCGCGTGAAGCCAAGCGACTGTATTTCGATGTGATCCCGCGGGCGGTGGATGAATATGATGCGTTCTTGAACGCCTATCAGCGCCAAGGCAACGACCCAGCTGCGTTGTTGATGAACCCCATGTGGCATGTGCACGGTGGCAATCCGCCCGCACCTGAAGGAGCGGGCCTGTCATTCTCACTGTTGCTCAATTTGGCCACCGTGGCGAACACTGAAGACAAGACTGTGATGTGGGCTTTTATCAAGCGCTATAAGCCAGAGCTTGATCCCGCCACACATCCACGATTGGATTCGCTGGTGGGTTATGCCATCCGTTACTACCAAGACTTTGTGAAGCCTGCGAAAAAATACCGTGCGGCCACGGCTGAGGAAACGACTGCACTGAAAGACCTCGCCGCCGCCATTGCCACTTTGCCTGAAGGGTCCACCGCTGAAGAAATTCAAAGCAAGGTTTATGAAATCGGCAGGCGTGAGCCTTACACGACGACGCAGAAAGATGGCTCCATCGGCGTGGCACAGAGCTGGTTCAACATGCTGTATCAAGTGCTGCTGGGCGAAGAAAAAGGGCCTAGATTTGGCTCGTTCACTGCGCTTTATGGCATCGGGAACACGGTAAAGCTGATTGAGACGGCGTTGCAGCACGAACTTCTCACTTAACTTCTCCCTCCCCTTCTTCAGGGCTATCTGATGCACACATCTTTTGGGACTTGAGGTTTGTGGTTTTTGCTGATTCAATTTCGAGAGATTGAATCGGGAGGCCATCATGAGCTTGTCCTGC
>JAYVOQ010000076.1:0-1704 GCA_043757845.1 Hyphomicrobiales bacterium
TAAGGTTCGTGTGCCAACTAAACTCGGATTCAAAAATCCAAAGCACGTCATGGAAATTTTTGTAACCAATGATTATCCCGGTGGATATTGGGAAGACCAGGGATACAATTGGTTCAGTGGTTCGTGATTATTTGCTGAGATCTACGTCTAATGTCTCACCAGCAGCAATTTCAAAGCCTGATTTCAGGTTTTGATTTTTGCTCATCACACTTGCCACATAGTGCCCGGGTTTGAGTATAAATTGTGCGGTGGTGCTGACCGATATTAAGCCGCTTTCATCAGTCACAGTCCATTCAACGGATTGATCTGTGAGGCCCGCAATCGAAAGCTTGGCAAGACCAGCAAGGTGGTCAATGTTTACCGCGCTCATGAAACCTGCTTTCACATGAACGTCTGTGACGGCCATTGCATTGCCATTTTCAAACTTGCTTTCGATGCGGTAGTCGCCAGCGGTCACGTTTAACACTTGCCCCGGCATGGTGCTGGTTGCTACGAGTTTCCCTTTTTCTATTCCGCTGAATGCAAAGACTTTTGCAGAACTCGCAAGTTCGATTTGACCAACGCCTTTGACGCGGGGCAGGATGCGCAGCGCGCCCGCGTTCATCACGAGACTGAGTCCTAACTTAGTACCAGATTGTACGTTCACAGATTCTTCGAGATGAGCCGAGCCAAAAGAAGCTTCGATGTGATATTTGCCAGGCCGCAAAGGCAGCGTGACCATTGCAGAGGTTCTATCATAAACGATCGCTTGATCTTCATCACTGATTTTCCAAGCAATGTTATCGACCAAAACTTTGCCACCTTCAGTATATCGTGCTGAAAGTTCTAAACCTTCGTCGCCTTCGGGCACAGTGGTAATGGCCATTTCGCCGGAGGCGGGTAGGGTGATTTCGGGTGCTGGTGAATTTGAGCCGATGGGCCGCTCGGTTGAGGCAATGGCCATACTGGCGTTTAAAAATAGAGCCGCCACCAAAGCAGGCGCAAGGCGCTCTAATCTTTGATGGCGGATATGCGGTGGACGGGTGCTGAGATCGCCCATTCGCTTTGTCCCTGTTTAACTCTCCCCCAGCTCCTCGGCCGGTGAATATGTTGAAGCACATCTGCGGTGCGCCCAGCAATAAAATGCTTAACCAATGGTTAATAGCAGCGTTGCAATTGAAAGCATTGCTAAGCCAACAGTGTTTCGGCAAAGAAGCCAGATGATGAAATTAAATGACACATCCAGCGTTTTGGCGTTCCTCAAAAGCCGTAAATCCGCTTCGGCCAAAGCCATGGGTGGGTTGGGGCCATCGGGTGACCAGCTGAATGAAATTTTAGAGATTGCCGTGCGTGTGCCTGATCATGGCAAACTTTCGCCGTGGCGGTTTGTCTTGATTGAAGGTGAGGCGCGAGCGCGGATCGGCGAAGGCTTTGCGGAAGTTTGGGCCAAGAATAATCCGTCCCACAGCAAAGAAAGTTTAGATTTTCAGCGTGGGCTATTTATGCGTGCACCATTTATCTTGGTTGTGGTTTCTTCATCTGTCGTTCATGGTAAAATTCCAGTTTGGGAACAGCAGATGTCAGCGGCAGCGGTTTGTTACAATGCTGTGCTTGCAGCATCGGCGATGGGTTTTGATGCGCAATGGCAATCAGATTGGGTGGCCTATGACCAGAGTGCCAAAGCCGTGATGGGTGTTCATGCTCATGAACACGTCGCTGGTATCA
>JAYVOQ010000077.1:0-23463 GCA_043757845.1 Hyphomicrobiales bacterium
GCTGGCGCCAGAAAACCCATACTGTCACAGCCGGTGAACCCTGAATGAAAAACTTTCATTGTGGGCCAACAGCCTGTGTCTCCGCTGGCCTGGGCCGACACGCTGAACATTGAAGCAAAAAACAAGAACAGGGCCGATCGGATCAGTTCGCGCATCAGGCATCTCCAAAGGCAAGGTTAACGCAATGTTGACAAAATGCAAAGTGCGCTGTGGAAACCTAGAGCTGCGTGAGAATTGTATCCGCACCCGAAACGTTCACGCCGGACTTGTCCTCCACATTCAGCTGTAGCACCACGCCGTTTTCAACCAGCATGGAATAACGCCTTGAGCGCAGGCCCATGTTGGAAACGTTCATATCGGAATTTAAACCAATGGCCTTGGCGAAAGTGGCGTTGCCATCGGCCAGCATCAGAATTTTCCCATCAGCGCCGGAATGTTTGCTCCAGGCTTTCATCACATGCGGATCATTGACAGAAGTGCAGGCAATAGTGTCCACGCCTTTGGCTTTGATGGCTTCGGCATGTTCAATAAAGCCGGGCAAGTGGTTCATCGAGCAAGTGGGAGTGAATGCACCAGGCACACCGATAAGCACAACTTTCTTGCCAGCAAAAATCTGGTCAGTGGAAAGTTTCAGTTGGCCATCGGCGTCAAAACTAATGAATTCACCGTTAGGTATTTTATCGCCGATCTTGATGGTCATGTGTTGTCTCTCCTATGTGGAGATCACCTATGCCACTATAACGGTTTGTTCAAGCCCCTCACCATCTACCACTGCTGTGATCTTCAACGTTTTGCCCTGAAGTTTTTGTTCGGCGGTCAAACCGTCAATCTTTAATTTGGCATAGCCCATGCCAAAGGTTGGCTTGCGAAAATAAAGTTCAGCGGGGCCATCAATAAATAGGTCTTGAACCACTTGGTTTAGAGTTATCTCTAATTGATCACTTTTTTGGGTGGCTTTGGTGGCGAAGTCTGATGCACCGGGCACACGTTTTTGAAATTGCTGCATCAAATTGTCGTCGGCAACGGCGGATGATAAATCTGCGGCAAATTTTGCCGGGCGACAAATGTTTTGGCACACGCCGAAGAAGGCCGAGATTGTGCCGCTTACTTTTTCGGGCTTAACCTCCGGCTTCAGCTTAGGGCGAATAATAAACACCACTTCATCGTGATAACCAAGTGCCTCACCACTTTCGTCGATGATGCGGATTGGCAGAGGGTAATCCACGGCAAAGCTTTCAATGTCTGGCCCATCGAGTTTGATGGATGGGGGAATTCCGGCCACGCCCGGCACGCGCCAATAAGTTTTCCACCCCGTGGCCAGTTTAATATGCAAACCGTAAAGTAGTTCACCACTGGCGCTGGATGTGATGAGACGGGAATCCCACTCTGCGGCTTGCGCCAATGCGGGGGCGAAGAACGTCGATGCGGCAACACTGGCCAATACTTGTCTGCGATTCATTTCTGCTTCTTAGGACAAAATCACGTCACGTGCCAATCACCTTCCTGTCAGATTGATTTCGTATTATGCTGAGCCCATGACCAAGCGCACATTTTTGGTGGGCAAGCTGTTAATTGCCATGCCGTCGATCAAGGGCGATGATTTTGAGCGCTCGGTGGTCTTTTTGTGCGCCCATTCGCAAGGCGGCGCAATGGGGCTGGTCATCAACAAGCCCGCCCCACGGATGATTTTTGCTGATATGGCCGATCGCTTAAACCTTGATCACACGTCAGAAGATATTTTGCAACTGCCGGTCATGTTGGGCGGCCCGGTGAAGCAATTTCAGGGTTTTGTGTTGCACAGTGGTGACTATGAAAGTGCTGAGACTTTAAAAGTCACAAGTGATTTTGCCTTGACTGCCACAAATGATATTCTCGTTGCCATTAGCAAGCGCAAGGGCCCAGCACGCAAAATTTTGGCTTTAGGCTATTCGGGCTGGATCGCGGGCCAACTTGAAAGTGAGATCATGCGCAATGGCTGGCTGCATTGTGATTCCGATCCAGAGCTGGTCTTTGGCACACCACGTGAAAAGCTGCATGATGCGGCTTTGGCCAAGCTAGGTGTTTCTGCTGCAATGCTGTCAAGTGAGGCAGGACGGGCTTAGTCAAAGTTTGGGCAAGTTGACCTCTGAAAAGTCATTTCGCATTATCCATTGTTGATCTCGGCCTGCGTAACCGTGTGAACCCATGTGTAAGTGACAGATGCGCCGGGTGCCAATAGGCTCCAGACGCCGTCATTGGCTGTAGCGTCGGTAGACGCCGCAGCGCCCAGTGGGCCCGGTGTTGTGAGTGTTTCAGTCGTAATGCCGCCGCTACCCAATGAAACCAAGACAGCAGGTGTGCCATGCAAATCATTCACACTTACATTTGTCATGGGCACGTTACCATTGTTGGTGATCACATAGGTGTAAGTGATAGTTTCATTAACGTCGGCCTTAGCGGCCGTGCCTCCGGCTATATCGGCTAGCACAAAGACTTTGCTAATCTTCAGGCTTGGTACTGCCGGAATGGTTGTCGTTGCTGTTGAACTGGGTGAAGTTACGGTGGTCGCGCCATTTTTGCCGCTGGCGGTTGCTATATTGCTCACGCCGTTGCTAATACCCACAGCATTTTTCACATCAAGTGCAGAGAGAACGTAGGTGGCGGTGAAAGTTTGAGATGCGCCAGCCGCTAGTGAAGCCACAGATGCCGGGGTGAACGCGCTTAAGGCGTTGGTGCCTGCGGTTCCATTGAACTTAGGGCCGGCATCAATCGGCGCAACTGTCGTAAGTGATATGCTGCCTACATTTTTGACGACGTAGGTGAAAGTTATGGTGTCGCTTGCGTCAGTCAGTGTGGGATTTAGTCCAGACGCAATGGTGGGTGCGGCAGCCGTTTTCGTGACGTTCAGGCCTGCCACAGTTAAGATCGATGTGGATGCTGTTGTGGTGGAGGATGTGACCGTTTTGCCCGCTGGATCTTTTGCAGTTGCAGACGCAGTGTTCACCACGCCATTTGTTATGCCTGCGCCGTTGGCAACGTCGGCGCCGGAAAGGGTATAAGTTGCGGTGAAAACTGAATTTGCGCCCACAGCAATGGCCGCTGTTGCTGGCGTGAACGCGCTCATGGTGCCTGTGCCCGATATACCGTTGAATTTTGGGCCGATATCCACTGGAGCCGCGGCAGTGAGGGCCACTGCCCCCGTGTTAGTGATCGTGTAAGTGTAGGTGATTGTATCGCTTGCATCGGTGAGCGTTGTGCTCGCACCTTTATTAACGGTTGGGGCGGCAGCGGATTTGGCGATCGTCATCAGCGCCATATTGATTGTTGTGACTGCGGTGTTGGAATTGTCGACGCCGTCATTTACTGTAACATTGATGGTTTTGGTGGGGCCAACGGGAACCGCTGCGGTGCTGGAATAGCCGATCGCCTGTAACGCCGTTTGATATTGGGCCAGTGTCGCAACGCCTGAAAGCGTGATTGTGCCAGTTCCGGCGTTATAAGCCGAAGCAACAATGCCGGAAGGCATGGCGGCAATTACGCTTAATAGATCAGTTGCAACAGCGCTGTTCACAACAAGCGTGGCTGATGAAATGGTGGTGCCGTCGTCTAATATGGATGCATCGGCTGCAGCAATGGCGACAGGTGCTCCACCTTGATCCCATGTAGTAGTATAGCCCGTGCCCGCCAGCGCAGCAGAAAGATCAAGTGAAGGGGGGTTATTCAAAATCGTTGAAGTGGAAATAAACGCAGTTGAATCATATTGAGCGTCACCCACATCGGCGATGCGGATTGTTACTGTATAAGTTGTGCCCGGAACGACATTGAACGCATTAATGAAAACCGTGGTTGCGCCGTTATAGGCTATATCTGGAATGGGTGGCGTGGCGGTCGTATTATCGCGGTAATAACCGGCATAACTGCCATTGTTCACCGTGTTGATGTTTGTGCCTATTGACGTGCCGGGGATCGTGGCAAAATTGAAATTGGTGTAAGCGCCACCATTGAGAACCATGGAAAAGTTGTCGGTGAAAGTGGTGTTTACATATTGATTATATTCTTCTGACGCAAAAACAGAAGCGATTGACATACGGTTCACCCCAGGCTTGGGAATGAAGGAAAAGGTGAACGTTGCAATGTCAAACTCACTTGCGCCAGCATTTGATATACCGGTGCCTGCCGATGATCTAAAATTTTGCGGGTTTGCGCTTGGCAAGCTGCCCGCTGTCAACGGGGCTAAGCTGGCGTTGCCCGTGCTGAGAACGATGCCGCTTGAGATACCCAAGTTTGAACTCGAAGCAGTAAATGTGCCAGCCACAGTTGTTGAGCTGCCGTTGGACAACACGGGTGTGCCGGTTAACGTGATACCTGGATTTGCCGCTGCAATGGTGGAAGCCAAAGTTGCTGCATTTGTGGTGCTGGTGACGGTGATGGCAGCATTGGCCGAGGAAACAAAAGTTAAGGCGCTGAACACAAGCAGTCCGAAACTTACTACCCAACCGCAGAGATTTGCGTATGTCTTAATTGGCCCTAAACGCACCACTAAACCTTGAGCTTTTGTTCTGGCGAAATGACCAGAAGTTGCATCCGTTCGAGGTTTAACAATTTGAAGTTAAAATTTGTCTAAAACCCATGGCCATTGAGGGAATTTAGGTGCGCAAAACCCGAAATTTTAGGCACCACTGCTAATTTGATCGGCCCATCAGCTGATGCAGACCCGTAATTGTGTCTTGGCAATCTTTTTCATTCAGCTTGACCATTAGACTTTTGGATTTGGAAAACAGGGCTTTTGCGCGCGGGCTATCTAACTTCACGCGCTCCTCCGGTTTGGCATCGTCGTAAATTCGCGCCACATCCGCTGAGCAATCGGCAAAAGCTGCCATTGGCATCAAAACGACTGCGGCAACAACGAGCAACAATGTTAAGCGCATGCGATGGGCCTCTTCAACAGATCTAGCGCCACTTAGATGCAGAGAGGTTAATAGTTCTTAACTATTTCTATTGCTTGCAACAAAATTTAGTCTTTGGCGCGTTCCACATAGGAACCATCATTCGTGTCCACCACAATGCGCGTTCCCACGTTAATGTGAGGGGGCACAAGGGTGCGAACACCATTGTTTAACATGGCGGGCTTGAAAGAAGATGATGCGGTTTGGTTCTTGATCGCTGGTTCACAATCCGTGATTTCCAATGTTACGCGCGGTGGAATTTCAATTGAGATTGGGTCATCGTTGAACATGGCAATCTGGCATTCCATGCCTTCTTGCAGATAAGGCGCATTGTCGCCCACCATGTCAGTGTGCAATGGAACTTGCTCAAAGCTTTCGGGGTTCATGAACACATAATTATCACCATCTTTATAGAGATAAGTGTGTGTGACGGTTTCGACAAAAGCGCGTTCCATCGTATCGGTGGTTTTATAACGCACAACGGTTTTCACACCATCTGAAATGCGGCGCATGTCTATCGTGGTGGTGGGTGTGCCCTTGCCGGGGTGCATGGATTCGGCCTTCAGAACGATATAAAGTTTACCATCTTCGTGTTCGATCACATTGCCTTTGCGCACGCCGGAAGCAATAACTTTTACCACGGGAATATCCTGAAATTGGGGATTGAAATGAATTCTTGCCGCGCTCATAGCAGGGCCAACCCTGAAAGCCAACCCTTATGACAGTGCCCGAAAAGCCTTGGTTTCACCCATCGCGCCATCAAGATCGGCGTGGCTTTCTCGTGGGTCGCAACCGCATTATTTCTGATGTGCGCAGTTGGTTCAATGAGCGCGATTTTTTGGAGGTGGATGTTCCGGCTTTGCAAGTTTCGCCCGGCAATGAAGCTCATCTGCATGGATTTGAAACGAAGCTCATTCACAATGATGGCGCATCGTCCGTGCGCTATCTTCACACGTCGCCCGAATTTCACTGTAAGAAGCTATTGGCTGCAGGTGAAAAACAAATTTACTTTTTGGGCCATGTGTTTCGCAACCGCGAATGCACGCCAACTCATGCATCAGAATTCACCATGCTGGAATGGTACCGCGCGGGCGCACCTTACCGTGCGATCATCGAAGACACGTTGAACATCGTGAAGCTTGCAGCCGCTGGGTGCCAGTTTGATTGGCGAGGGCGCAGTTGTGATCCTGCTGCTAACGTTCAATGGTTGACTGTGGCAGAAGGCTTTCAGAAATACGCTGGTGTTGATCTCTTGTCGACCATCGGCAACCGCGATGCTTTGGCCGCGCAATCGCCGGTGCCTTTTCGCGCTGATGATAGCTGGAGCGATATTTTCAGCCGCATCTTGGTTGAAAAAGTTGAACCACATTTGGGAAACGGCCAACTCACGGTATTTTATGAATACCCTTCTTGCGAAGCTGCACTGGCTCGCGTGTGTGCGCATGACAGGCGTGTGGCCGAACGCTTTGAGCTTTATGCAGCAGGTGTTGAACTGGCCAATGGCTTTGGCGAACTCACAGATGCAGCGGAACAGCGCCGCCGCTTTGAGGAAGAGATGGACATCAAGCAACGTGCCTATGGCGAGCGCTATCCGATTGACGAGGAATTACTGGAAGCGCTTTCGATAATGCCCGAAGCTTCCGGCGTGGCCCTGGGGCTTGATCGTTTGATTATACTGGCCACGGGGGCCACAAGAATTGATCAGGTTCAATGGTAAGAGTGATTGCTGACAAATGCTGACAGTATGAGGTGTTATGGGTCTTCTATCATAATGAAGGAGACGAAAATGCCTAACCACTCATTCCTGCTCTACGTTGAAGACCCGCTGAAGTCTGCTGAATTTTATGAAAAGCTTTTGCGGGCCAAGCCGGTTGAGGCTTCGCCCGGTTTTGCCATGTTTGCGCTGACCGCGCCCACGATGCTGGGTTTGTGGAAGCGTGCTGATGTGTTGCCGAAAGTGACAGCGCCCGCGGGCAGCAATGAGTTGGGCTTTCAAGTGGAGAGCAAAGACATGGTTGAACAGTTTTTTGCATCGGCTAAAATGATAGGGGCCGTCGTTTTACAAGAGCCTATACAAATGGATTTTGGTTACACATTCACAGTGTCAGACCCAGATGGTCACCGTTTGCGGGTGTTTGCTCCATCATGAGTGCGCGGCGTTTCTGGGTTGCAGTTGCTTCTGCTGATCACATTGCGCGCGCGGGGGCCGGCGGCTTTATGCAAGTTAATCATGGCAAGCAAGCGCCGCTCAAGCGCCTTCAACCCGGAGACGCCATTGCTTACTATTCGCCAGTGAAGGAATTTGGCGGTAAAGACAGCCTCAAGGCCTTTACGGCCTTGGGGCTGGTTAAGGCTGGCGATGCCTATCAAGGCAATATGGGTGTTGGCTTCAAGCCCTTCCGGCGCGATGTGGACTGGCTGCAGGCCAAGCCTGCATCGATTTTGCCTTTGCTTGAGAAGTTCTCATTTACAAGTGGCAAAACCAATTGGGGCTATAAATTTCGCTTGGGGCTTTTTGAAATTTTAGAGGGTGATATGCTTTTGATTGCTAAATCCATGGGTCAGGCTGAGTTGCCTGAGGCTTAGAGCTTTTCTTAACTGGCACTAATTTGGTGCCAGATTGGTGTTATTCTGCGGAAAATACTAATTTGGAGCTTTCCCTATGAAAATGACTACTGAAGAAGCCTTTGTAAAAGTTTTGCAGATGCATGGTATTGCCCATGCGTTCGGCATTATTGGCTCAGCCTTCATGCCGATTTCGGATTTGTTCCCCAAGGCTGGCATCACGTTTTGGGACTGTGGTCATGAAGGCTCTGGCGGGATGATGGCTGATGGCTTCACGCGGGCTTCTGGCAAGATGAGCATGATGATCGCGCAGAACGGCCCGGGCATCACCAATTTCGTCACACCCGTTAAAACTGCTTATTGGAATCACACGCCGTTATTGCTGGTCACACCGCAAGCCGCCAATAAAACTATCGGGCAGGGCGGCTTCCAAGAAGTGGAACAGATGGCGCTGTTCAAAGACATGGTGTGTTATCAGGAAGAGGTGCGTGATCCTTCGCGTGTGGCGGAAGTTTTGAACCGCGTGATTGTGAATGCCAAGCGCCATTCAGCACCTGCACAAATCAACATGCCGCGCGATTATTTTGCGCAAGTTATTGATATTGAACTGCCAGCCATTGTCGAATTTGAGCTGCCCTCCGGTGGTGAGGACGCCATTGCAGCTGCGACAAAATTATTGTCGAATGCGAAGTTCCCCGTCATTCTCAATGGCGCAGGCGTTGTATTGGGTGGGGCCATTCCGGCTTCGATGAAGCTGGCGGAAAAATTGGATGCGCCTGTGTGCGTGGGTTATCAACACAATGATGCCTTCCCCGGCAAGCACCCGCTTTATGCAGGGCCGCTGGGTTACAACGGTTCCAGAGCGGCGATGGAACTCATCGCGCAAGCAGATGTGGTGTTGGCTCTGGGTACACGTCTTAATCCATTTTCCACGCTGCCGGGATATGGCCTAGATTATTGGCCGAAGTCTGCGCAGATTATTCAAGTTGATATCAATGCATCACGCATTGGCCTCACCAAGAAAGTTGCCGTGGGTATTGTTGGTGACTCAAAGAAAGTGGCCACGGCCATTTTGGCCAAGCTCTCTGCGAGCGCTGGTGAGCATGCGCGCATTGAACGCAAGAATTTAATTGCCACAACAAAATCCAAATGGGCGCAACAGCTTTCATCAATGGATCATGAAAATGATGATCCGGGCACAACGTGGAATGAGCGCGCGCGTGCGGCCAAGCCCAAATGGATGAGCCCCCGCATGGCGTGGCGCGCCATTCAATCCGCGTTGCCGCGTGCAGCGATCATCTCATCAGACATTGGCAACAACTGCGCCATTGGCAATGCCTATCCAACATTCGATGAGGGCCGCAAATATCTAGCTCCCGGCCTGTTCGGGCCCTGCGGTTATGGCTTGCCATCCGTCGTGGGTGCTAAGATTGCTTGCCCCGATGTGCCTGTAGTTGGTTTCTCGGGCGACGGTGCCTTTGGCATAGCCGTCACAGAACTCACCGCCATCGGCCGAAAGGAATGGCCGGCCATCACGCAAATCGTTTTCCGCAATTATCAATGGGGTGCCGAAAAGCGCAATTCAATTTTGTGGTATGACGACAATTTTGTGGGCACGGAATTAGATGAACAAGTTTCATATGCAGGCATTGCCCAAGCTTGCGGTCTGCAAGGCGTGGTGGCGCGCACGATGGGTGAGCTGACGGTAGCGCTGCATAAAGCAATTGAGGATCAAATGAAGCATAAAAAGACCACGCTGATTGAAGCCATGATTAATCAAGAACTGGGCGAACCCTTCCGCCGCGACGCGATGAAGAAGCCAGTGGAAGTGGCGGGGATTTCTAAAGCTGATATGCGAGGGCAGTAAGGAATTATTTTTCAAAATGGCATATTAGCTATTGTGCTAGCGGGAGAACATGCATGTTGAAATATGCGCTCATTTTTTGTTTGCTGTTTCCAACTGTCGCGTACGCCGACGCAATTGATGGCTCTTGGTGCAGTGCCAATGCGCATGTGGAAATTGAAGGGCCGAAGATTACGCTTTCAACGAAATCTACCATTGCGGGGCAGTATTCGCGGCATCAATTCCTTTATACAGTGCCTGAAGGCGAAGACCATGCGGGCGATAAAATCTATATGCAGTTGATGGGTGAAGATGAGATGACGTCTTACACGGTTAAAGATAGCAAGGCGGTTGATCCATTGGATTGGAAGCGTTGCGCCGCGACAAGTTGAAAGCGTTTGCATATCAATAAAAAAGGCCGGATCGAAATCCGGCCTTTATTATTTCAATTCCCAAAAACTTATGCGGCCTCTTCGGCGCTGTCGTCCTCAGCGGCCTTTTCTGTTGCGCCACGTTTAGCGTTGCGGGCAAGGTATTCTCCAAGCTCGCGGATGCATTGATCTTCATCCACCTTACGCACGGCAGCCAGTTCACGGGCAAAGCGGCCGAGCGCCTGTTCGAAAAGTTGGCGTTCAGAATAGCTTTGCTCTGGCTGGCGGTCTGAGCGGTAAAGATCGCGCACAACTTCAGCCACGGAAATGAGATCACCGGAATTAATCTTCGCATCATATTCCTGCGCACGGCGGCTCCACATGGTGCGCTTTATGCGTGCACGGCCACGGATCACTTTCATGGCTTGTTCAACCATCGAACGATCAGCCAAGTGGCGCATGCCTTTTTGTTCGGCGCGGTTGGTTGGCACTTTCAGGCGCAGCTTTTCTTTTTCGAAATCTACGATGTAAAGCTCAAGCTTCACGCCGGCAATTTCTTGCTCTTCGACGTTGGAAATTTTCCCCACGCCGTGGGCAGGGTAAACCACAAGCTCACCCACTTTGAAGTTGATCTTCTTTGGCGCCGGCGTTGCTGGAACGGCAGCTTTCGGGACAACATGAACCGCAGCAGCAAGAGGCTTCACAGCGACTGGCTTGACGGGCTTGGCAACGGCCACAGATTTTACAAAAGGCTTTGCTACAGGTTTGGCATGAGCTTTAGCCGTTGGCTTGGGATGGGCTTTTGCAACTGGAGCCTTTACAACTGGCTTGTGAACCGCTTTTACGGGATTCTTAGCTGGGGCCTTGACCGCAGGTTTAACTTTCAGCTTCACCTTCGTAGTGGCTTTGGCAGCTGACTTTTTGGCTTTGGAATTTGACATTTTACCGTTCACCCGTTTAATTTGCTTGGCTAACCCGTTGATCGGGCGTTAAAAAATCCGAGTCATAAGACCCGGATGCGCCATGCGTGTTGAATATCTACATAAACATCCCCTACCACAGTTTTATGGAATTTTAAAGGCAAGATCGTCCGTATGCGGTCTATTTTTAGGGCGCATGGCTAGATATAGTTAATGCTTGGAAAGGATTTAGGCGAGCCCGTGAGGTGTGTTGTTAGTCGCCTTCGCCCGGATTAGCTGAAAAATGGGCTTCAAATTTTCCCGCTTTGCCGTCAAATTCCTTGGCATCAGACGGGGCATCGCGCTTGATGGTGATGTTGGGCCATTTGGGCGCAAATTCGGTGTTCACTTGAAGCCATTTCTCAAGGCCTGGCTCTGTATCAGGCTTAATGGCATCGGCGGGGCATTCGGGTTCGCACACGCCGCAATCAATGCATTCATCGGGGTGGATCACCAGCATGTTTTCGCCCTCATAGAAACAGTCTACGGGGCAGACTTCCACGCAATCCATATATTTGCACTTAATGCAGTTTTCCGTAACGATGTAGGTCATGGCAATCCAGTTTTTGCAATTTCGAAAAGGGTGTTAGCAAGATCGGCGCAGTTATGCACTGAGATTTTCAGGTGGGGAAGAGCTTGGCTGCCCAGTCATTTCTTCAAAGAGCATTTGTGCCGCACTGGCGGACCCGCGCCGTTCAGCTGCCCCCAAAATCTTGATGACGCGCACGCCGGAATAGAGTGTGAGGGTAAGAACATCGCCCGGCTTGACCGCATGGCCGGTTTTGGAAACTCTGATGCGGTTTAACCGAACATGACCAGCTGCGATTAAGGCATCAGCATCTGAGCGGTGCTTTACAAAGCGGGCATAGACCAACCATTTGTCTAGGCGTTGGGGCAATTGCTATGATCCTGTCTTGAGGATAAATTCATTGATTTCACGAAGCGCCTGAGCCGAGCTTGCACCCGTTTCCTGCTTGTATTGTGCCAAGGCGACCTGCTTCTGATCGGGCTGAACGGCGAGATCCTGCCACGTGGATTTGGGCTTCCATTCGGTTGCCTTATCCAGCGCAAGTGATGGCCCAAAATAAAAATTGGCAATTGAAGAGCCGTTATATGAGGCCGTCAGATTAAATAGGGGAGTGTGCCAGGTATCGCTGTCGGGTTTGGCATGGTCTGCAGGCACGCGGCCCTTGCCGATGACCCAGGTGCGGGTTGATGGCTTCTTTTTCACCAGAGCCTGGTGGGTGTCTTCAAAGTTGAAACCGAATGGCAGAATGCCGGTGAAGCGCCGATGCTTTTCCTCGCCGCTGTTAAAAAGAAACATGCCATAGAGAATGCGCCTCTGATGATGGTTTTTTTCTGTTTCGCGATCAGAAAATGTCAGATCAAAGCCGCCTTCCTTGCAAACCGCAAATTGGGTGCCATCTGCAGGACGGCCGAGGACATGCCCGGGTGCCTTGGCCAAAAGTTTCTGCAAGGCGGCATCTTCGTAGAATCGGCCGAACAAGGACACGAGTTCAGAGACAAAGTCCTGCATTACGTCTTCATTTTCTCTTTTAGCGCCAGGAGCTTGGCGAAAGGAGAATTTGGATCAAAGGGCTTTTCGGGGCGCGGTGGACGCTGGGCTACAACAGGATTATCGCGCCGATCATGCCTGGGCTTGTGATCGCGCTTTGGCCGATCCTGTTTCGGTCTCTCCGGAGTTTCGCGTTGCGGACGTTGATGATGTTTAGGTTTTTCATGCTGGTGGCGGAACGGCCCCGTGTCCTTGGGCCACCAGACGTTTACTTCGATCATCTCTGGCGCCGTTGGAGTGGGCGCTTCAATAACTTGAGCGGGCTCAGCAAGTACTTCAGCGCTTGGATCAGTAATAGGCTCGATGGCCGTTAATTCAGGAATTGGTGCCGGAACAGCGATGAGATGTGCCGGCTTAGGCATGGGGCGCTTTTGCGATTTGAAGCCGAGGCTTAAAAGGATTTCGTCAAATTCTTCACCAGAGCAACCCACAAGCGACATCATGTCCGGCACAATGGTGAAGCCGCCGCCTTCAACACTTCCTGCAGGGCGCTGTTCGGTTTCAATGCGCGGTTTCCAGAATACACGGTCTCTTATCAAGTCAGATAAACGTTCCACCATATCCACTCGCACAGCGCGGCGGCCACAGAGGCGGTAACCACAGATGCGGTAAAAACCTTCGGGCAAATTGCTATCGGCGGGTGTTGACGTCAAACCGTTGGCGGGTGGAGTTGGAACAATGTCCTCGCCTTTATGGTTATTTTGCCACCACAGCAGCAGCCGCAATTCGGTTGCTGCGGGTTTTAATAACGCGGGCAAGAAAATGTGGAACGCCCCAAAGCGCGCGCCCATGCTGCGTAGCTTAGCGCGGTCTTCTTGGCTTAGCGCTTTGACTTCTTCAACCACTTGTTCGCGCGGCAAAACGCCGTAAGCTTCGACAATCCGAAAGGCCATGCCACGGGCTTGGGCTTCAAAGCCTTCGGCCTCTTCCAGTTTAAGAAGGGGATCTAAAACAGCGGCCACATGGCGCTGGACGAATTTCTGCAGACGTTCTTTCACTTCATCGCGGGTCGCACCTTGCAGCATATCGTCTGCCAGCACTTCAGCTTGCGGGCTCAGGGGCTGATCACCGGAATTAACGCGGCCAATGGCATGGCCATTCCACAAAATATCGCCCAACCGCGAAAGTTTAAGCTCAGTATCCGGCGTTGCCGCAAGCGCTTTGGCGCGGGCAAGGATCTCAGTGGTCACTGCGGCCAAGCTTGCGGCTTTCAAGGCTTGAAGCTCTGTGGCGGCGGAGGCGGAATCGGGCTTAAAACTCAAACCCTCAATGCGGCCCACGAATTCCCCCTCAACATGGACTTCGCCGCCCGCTTCGATATTCGTCATCAAACCTTCCTTCTTGGCCAAGCGCCGCAATAATACGCTGGTTCTGCGATCAATAAAGCGCTGAGTCAACCGCTCATGCAAGACATCTGAAAGTCGATCTTCAATCTCTTTGATGCGCTGCTGCCAATAAAGTGGGGCTTCCAGCCAATCGGCACGGTTAGCGATAAAAGTCCAGGACCTCACGTGAGAAATGCGTGTGGATAAGGCATCAATGCCGCCTTCAAGATTTTCACTATGGGCCAGCTGTTTGGAAAACCAGTCTTCATCCACGAAGCCGTTTCCGCTATGCCTAAATTGGACAATTTTACCTACAAGGTGCGCGTGTTCGGCAGGTGAAATGTTGCGATAGTCAGGAATTTGGCAAATCTCCCAAGCCCGCTGAACGCGGGCCGGGGTGTTTATGTGCTTGGTAACTTCCTCATCGCGGCTTATTGCTTCAAGGGCAATCACATCCGGCGCGTTTTGGGCACGGGTTAGCCCTTCCAGTTTTGGCAGATAGCCCAGCGATTTTCGCAAAGTATCGAGGGAACGGAAATCTAAATCACGGTTGCGCCATTGCAATACGCGAACGGGATCGAAATTGTGGTTTTCAAGCTGCTCGATTAACGCTTGGTCAAAAGGTTCGGCTTCAGCGGAAACACCAAAGCTGCCATCATTCATATAGCGCCCGGCGCGGCCTGCAATTTGGCCCAATTCCCCAGCGTTGAGATTGCGAAATTGAAAGCCATCAAATTTGCGCGTGGCAGCGAAGGCCACGTGGTCTACATCCATATTAAGGCCCATGCCGATGGCATCTGTTGCCACGATGTAATCAACATCACCCGATTGATAGAGGGCCACTTGGGCGTTGCGCGTGCGCGGGGACAGGGCACCCAATACCACAGCGGCACCTCCGCGCTGCTGGCGGATGTGTTCAGCCACGGCATAAACCATTTCAGCATTGAAGGCCACGATGGCCGAACGCGGCGGCAAGCGCGAAAGTTTTTTCTGTCCGGCATAGGTCAGTTTGGAAAGGCGAGGCCGCGCGGTGAACTGCACGTTGGGAATCAACTTTTCCAGAATTGGCTTCATGGTGGCCGCGCCAAGAAGAAGTGTTTCCTCAAGCCCGCGACGATGCAAGACGCGATCTGTGAAAATATGGCCGCGCTCAAAATCGGCGCAGAGTTGCACTTCATCAATGGCAAGGAAAGGCACTTCAATATCCGGCGGCATGGCCTCAACAGTGCACACCCAAAAACTCGGGTGAGGCGGTACAATTTTTTCTTCACCCGTTATCAGAGCCACTTTTTGATCACCAATGCGCAGGCGCACCCGGTCATAAATCTCGCGGGCCAGCAGACGCAAAGGCAGGCCGATCATGCCCTTGCCATGGGCCAGCATACGCTCAACAGCGTAGTGGGTTTTGCCAGTATTGGTGGGGCCCAGAATGGCAGTGACAGGGCGAAGGCTGGGCATGACGGTTAAATTGGCGAAAGCTGGCAGGTTGGTCAAGGCTACCAGAAGTTGGTTCATTGCGGCACAGCACCGCAACTTTTAGATTCAACAGGGAACGAACCACGCCCGAATCGCTGATGGGAACAGATTCAGGTTTTGTTCCTTTGATATTGTGATGAATGCGTGATGAGCATTTGATAGGCTTGTTAAGTTGTACCGACGATTTGATCCGTTCTCGTTAAGGGGGTTGCACAAAGGTTAAGCAGATCTTGCGACGGAGGATGAAGTGGCATTGCGAAATTTAAGAAAGCGTTCTGTTTCAGAACAGATCATGCCCGAATCGCTGATCGAATAATTTTCATGGTTTGTTCACGCCATGGGTTGTGGTAGGTTGCGTCACTTGCCACTAGATTGGGGCAGGGCGACAGTTCAATTTTTATAAAACGCCGAAGCTTGTTAACCTCTTGTGTCAAAATGGGTATCGGGCGAATGGCGAGAAGTCTGCGTCACTTGTCGATGCTTTGCTTGACTTTCAGGCTTTGGCCCCTTATCGATCCGCCTAACTTTGGCCAGAAGTGTTTCTGGCCCTTATTCTTATGGAGTTATCAAATGTCGCGTCGCTGTGAATTGACTGGCAAAGGCTGGCAGGCTGGCAATAAAGTTTCCCACGCCAATAACAAAACTCGCACCCGCTTTATGCCTAACCTGTGTCAGGTGAGCCTGATGAGCGACGTGATGGGCCTTTCTTATAACTTGCGCATTTCTGCCATCGCTCTCAAAAGTGTTGAGCATGTGGGCGGGCTTGATAGCTTCTTGCTCAAAGCCAAAAACGAAGGCCTTTCGCTTAAGCTATTGAAGCTGAAGCGTTCGATCGCCAAGAAGGTTGAAGCGCAAAAAGTTGCCGCTTAAGTTTTATTGAATTTGGTTTGAAAAGCCGCTCATTTTTGGGCGGCTTTTTTGTTATGAAAGCACCATGAGCAAAAGCCCGGGCCGACACAATAATAACGCGCCACGCGATGGATCGCCACGGGTGCATTCATCTGCGGAACTGCGTGACTGCGTGTTGGGGCAGTTCACCGATGTTGCGGCTCGTGTGGTGATGGCTGAATGTGAGTTGGGTGACTATTCATATGTTGAGCGCAATGCCGAAGCGATTTACACGAAGATCGGAAAGTTTTGCGCAATCGCGTCAAATGTGCGCATCAATGCTTTGAACCATCCGATAGAGCGGGTCTCACAACATAAAATTACCTATCGGCCGAATGAGTATTTTCTTTTTGCCAAAGTGGATAAAGAATTTCGAGAAGCGCGGCGTGAAACTGTTTGTGAAATTGGCCACGATGTTTGGATAGGGCATGGCGCTATCGTGTTGCCCGGCATCAAGATCGGCCACGGGGCCGTGGTCGCTGCGGGAGCTGTGGTAACCAAAAATGTTGCCGCTTATGAAATTGTTGGAGGCGTTCCTGCCAAACGCATCAAATGGCGATTCACCAAATCCATCCGCGAACGGATTATTGCGCTGGCATGGTGGGATTGGCCACATGAAAGGCTGGCTCAAGCTGTCGAAGACATGCGGGTTTTGGCCCCAAAGGATTTCATCGCCAAATATCGCTGAAGCGAATTTCCATTTCGGCGCATTGCGAACTTCTATTTTTTTGGCGCTGACCCCTGCCTCTCGCCTTAGCGTTTCAATGACGGGTGCGACGACGTGGGGTGGCTTTCTGTTCATGCTCTTCAAAAAGCTCGGCGAGCTTTTCGGTTAATGCACCACCCAATTCTTCGGCATCGATAATGGTAACGGCGCGTTGATAATAGCGCGTCACATCATGGCCGATGCCGATTGCGATCAACTCAATGGGCGAGCGGGCTTCGATGTCGTTGATCACTTGGCGCAAGTGCTTTTCGAGGTAGTTGCCAGAGTTCACACTCAAGGTTGAGTCATCAACTGGCGCACCATCGGAAATTACCATCAAAATGCGGCGTTGTTCACGACGGCCCAGCAGACGGTTGTGCGCCCAGATCAGCGCCTCGCCGTCGATATTTTCTTTCAGCAACCCTTCGCGCATCATAAGACCCAGATTTTTCCGGGCCCTGCGCCACGGTTCATCGGCAGATTTATAAATAATATGGCGTAAGTCATTTAGGCGGCCGGGATTAGCGGGCTTGCCATCGCCCAGCCACTTCTCGCGCGATTGTCCGCCTTTCCAAGCCTTGGTGGTGAAGCCCAAGATTTCGACTTTCACGCCGCAGCGCTCCAATGTGCGCGCCAGAATATCAGCGCAAGTTGCAGCTACAGTGATGGGCCGGCCGCGCATAGAACCGGAATTGTCGAGCAGCAGCGTCACCACTGTGTCGCGAAACTTTGTGTCTTGTTCTTGCTTGAAGGAAAGTGCGTGCAATGGATCGGTGATGACGCGGGTTAAGCGTGCGGCGTCTAACACGCCTTCTTCCAAATCAAAATCCCATGAGCGATTCTGCTGCGCCATCAAACGGCGTTGTAAACGATTGGCAAGCCTTGCGACCACGCCTTGCAAATTTGCAAGCTGCTTATCGAGATAGGCACGCAGCCTGGTCAATTCATCGGCATCGCATAAATCTTGGGCGCTAATGGCTTCATCAAATTGATGAGCATAGACTTTGTAAAAATTTTCATTGGATAGCGATGAGAATGGAAGTTGTGGCCGCCATGGTTCTTCGCCATCATCCATTTCCTCGCCTTCAGCATCATCCGGTGCGTCGTCAGATTCAGTTTGCTGGGATTCGGTTTCGCTGCCTTCAGTTTCACTTTCAGCCGATTCCATTTCTTCGGCAGCGGATTGTTGACTTTCTTGATCTTCGCCTTCCGGCGATTCCGATTTCTCACCGGGTTCCTCGGACGGTTCTTGCTCATCGCTAGCGTCGGCTTGATCGGGGTCATCACCCAACTCATCGGCCATGTCCAAAGCAGCGATCAGATCACGCGAAAGTCTGGCAAAAGCCTGCTGATTATGTAGGGCAGTTTCCAGATTATTAAATTTATCGCCAGCACGCTCTTCCACCCATTCGCGCCAGAGAGCAACATAGGGCCTTGCCGGGGCAGGTGGCGGTGCTCCCGTTAATTTTTCGCGCAAAATCAGGCCAACAGCTTCTTCAAGCGGTGTGTCTCTACGATTGTTGGATGGGCGGTTGACCACCATGCGACTGTAACGATCGTCCAACATGGCGGTGAGATTAGCGGCAACTCCAGGCATGGCGCGGGCACCGATAGCTTCGATGCGGGCCTGTTCAACCGATTCAAAAACAGCGCGCGCGTTTTTTCCGTGCGGTAAATAGCGCCCATGCACAGCTTCTGAGTGATTGGCAAGTTTGAGGGAAAAGCTATCTGCCAATCCACGCGTAATTGAAATGTCGTTAGCCGATGCAGAACCTGAAACTTGCGGCAACCTCGCTTTGTGGCCAACCAGTTGGGCTTGATCATTGCCGAAAGATACAGAAAGCTCTGGGTCAAGCGCCATGGATTTCATGGCCGTGCTTAGCACTTCCTTGAACCGTTCGGCGCGATCTTCCTTCGCGGCCATGTTAACCTAGGCGATCTGAATGCGTGCGGCGGATTCGGGCAATTCTTCGCCAAAGCAGCGCTGATAGAACTCTGCCACGATGGCACGTTCCAATTCATCACATTTATTGATGAATGTCAGGCGGAAGGCAAAACCAATATCACCGCCGAAAATTTCGGCATTCTGGGCCCAAGTGATCACCGTGCGCGGGCTCATGACTGTTGAAAGATCGCCCTGCATGAAGGCGTTTCGTGTGAGATCAGCCACACGCACCATGTTGGCGATGATCTTCTTGCCTTTGTCAGTATTGAACGATTTATTCTTCGACAGAACGATGCCCACTTCATCGGCATGAGGAAGATAGTTTAGCGCAGTAACGATTGACCACCGATCCATCTGGGCTTGATTGATCTGTTGTGTGCCGTGATAAAGGCCGGTGGTGTCGCCCAAACCAACCGTGTTGGCAGTGGAAAACAGGCGGAAGGCTTGGTGCGGGCGGATGACGCGCGATTGATCAAGCAGGGTGAGTTTACCGGAGGATTCTAAAATCCGCTGGATCACAAACATCACATCGGGGCGGCCCGCGTCATATTCATCAAAAACCAAAGCTACATTATGCTGGTATGCCCAAGGCAGAATGCCTTCCTTAAATTCGGTAATCTGCTTGCCGTCTTTAAGAACAATGGCGTCCTTCCCGATAAGATCGATGCGGCTGATGTGACTATCCAGATTGATGCGGATGCAGGGCCAATTCAGCCGAGCAGCAACTTGTTCAACATGCGTTGATTTGCCCGTGCCGTGATAGCCGGTGATCATCACGCGGCGGTTATGCGCGAAGCCTGCTAAAATGGCTAAAGTAGTTTCACGGTTAAATAAATAATCCGGATCAACATCGGGCACATGTTCGCTGCGTTCTTCAAACGCAGGCACTTCCATATTGCTTTCAAAACCAAAAGCTTGAGAAACAGAAACCTTCTTATCGGGCAAGCCAGTGAGTGTTGTTGTTTGTGACATAGTTAAACTTTTCTGAGAAATTAATGGGGTTGAATCGGGCTGGTCAATGGCGGGCAAGTTAGACGAACCCGGTGTCTCGCAGTGTATCATAGGCTTTGATAACAGCTTTGAGGGTGTCTTCGTTGGCCCGGCTGCCTTGGTTAGCGTCTGGGTGGAGGCGCTTCACCAACATTTTATATTTTGATTTCACTTCTTCTGGTTTCGCGTCCTCTGGCAATCCCAAAGTTCCCAGTGCGTCAAGTTCATTGCGGCGCAATGTACGACCATGTTTGGCGTTGGTTTTGATATTCTCTTTGAGCAAAATGTTAAGAGGGTCTTCGATATATTTTGCCTGTCGGCGCTGGGCACCAACAAAAGCTGCGCCACTTTGGCCGAGTTTCCATGTGGGACGGTGACCGGTTTGGGCATCACGGCGGAATGTGGCTTGTGCGCCATCGCCCATGCCTTGAAAATAATTATAGCTTTTGTTGTATTCCTGCGTGTGGGCTGTGCAATAATTCCAGAACTGGCCCTCAGCGTCACGGCCTTTAGGGGCCTTATGCTTCGCGGGCTTGTCGCAGCCTGGCCATTCACATGGCTTTACGGCAGCTTCAGCTTTCGCTTTGGCCGTGGGTTCCTGTTTAATGCGGATTTTATCGAAAATTTTTGAATGGAGGCTCATGAGGGAATGGAGTATAGTTTTTAGCAGTTCAATTTTCAACCTAAACCCATTCAAAAATGCAGCAAACTTTAGGGCCAATCGGACAAGTTTTAGATCAAAAGTTGCGTGCAGCGCTTTCGCCTGCTTTGCTTGAAGTGATTGATGAATCTAATCAACACCATGGCCACGCAGGGGCCCATCCCTCTGGGGAGAGCCATTTTCGGGTGCGCATTACGGCTGATCGGCTTGTTGGCAAATCGCGTGTGGCACAACATCGCATGATAAATGACGTATTGTCATTTGAGTTAAAAACCCGCGTGCACGCATTGGCTATTGAGATTGTTTAACCTGATACGTCAACCATTTTGATGGCGTCAATTTTTGTGGCTCTGATGACGGTCAGTTGCTGGCGCCGCTTTTTTAAGATTTCAAAACGGAACCCATAGAAATTGAATGCTTGGCCAGCATCAGGGATCATACGGGCCTCATGAATGATCAGGCCAGCAAGGGTGGTGGCTTCCTCATCGGGCAAGTTCCAATCAAGCGCGCGGTTTAGATCGCGCAACGGTACGCCACCATCAATCATGAAAGAGCCATCTTTCTGCTTGCGCACCCCGTTGGAAACCGCGTCAAATTCATCCTTAATATCACCAACGATTTCTTCGATAATGTCTTCCAAGGTGATGAGGCCCTGAAGCTCTCCGTATTCGTCAACCACAATGGCAAAATGAGTCTTGCGGCGCAGAAAGGCATTTAACTGATCTTCCAAAGGCCGCGTGTCTGGCACAAACCATGGATCAGAAAGAATTGAATCCAGTTTCACCCTCTCGGCATTGCCATCTTGCTGCTGCAAGGCTTGAAATAAATTCTTGGCGTGCAAAATTCCGATGATGTTATCTTGATCATCTTTCCAAACAGGCAAACGGGTTTTGCCACTTTTTAAAACTTGATCAAGGATGTTCTGCATCTTTTCATCGGCATCCAACATAATCATCTTGGTGCGGTGAACCATCACTTCATGGACTTCGAGATTTTTGAGATCGAGTAGACCGCCCAGCATGTCGCGGTCTTTTTTGACGATGTCGCCCTCCTTGTGATGCAGATCGATTGCACCACGCAGTTCTTCATGAGCTGAAAGGATGCCGACAACATTTTCCACGTCAACGCCAAATACCATCAATATTTTTTTGACTATATATTCGACAAGCATCACGATCGGGCCGAAGATGGCCACGAAGAACTGCACAATTGGAGCCAGTGCTGTTGCCACGCGGTCAGGGTAGGCAATGGCATAAGTCTTCGGCATTACTTCTGCAAAAATGAGAATTAAAACTGTCATCACGCCGGATGCGATGATGGCGCTTTGGTCACCAAAAATCTTGACCAGCGCCACTGTGGCCACGGCTGAAGCCGTGATGTTGGCGAGGCTGTTGCCCAGCAACAGAGCGCCAATCAATCGCTCGGGCATTTCGGTAAGTTTGAGAACGATGGCAGCGCGCGCAGATCCTTGGCGTGCAAGCTCGGTAAGCCTCGCGCGTGAAGCGGTGGTGAGACCGGTTTCAGCACCCGAGAAAAAAGCCGATGTAAATATCAGCAAGATTACAAATGCCAAAGATATCCAGGGATTATCATTCATCATGGTTTGGCAAGGCCGCTTTTTAAGAAATCATTTTTTAAGAATGCCAACACTTTTGCCTCTTCAACATCTTTGGCGATAAAAGTTTCACCAATGGATTTGGCCAGAATAAAAGTGAGTTTGCCACCTTGGGCTTTTTTGTCTTGATACATGAGTTTAAGAAGCGCTTCCGCAGGCGGCAGTTTGGCTGCAATGTCACTCACATGAGTGGGAAGTCCAGCGCGGCGTAAGTGATCAGCAACTTTTCTGCTTAGCCCTTGGGCGCAATGGCCCAGCATTTCGGAAAATCCATAAGCTTGCACCATGCCAATCGCCACGGCTTCACCGTGCAGTAAGGTGCTTGAATAACCTGTGGCCGCTTCGAGAGAATGGCCGAAAGTATGACCTAGGTTGAGAAGCGCACGCACGCCTGTTTCGGTTTCATCTTCGGCCACGATGCGGGCCTTCATTTCGCATGAAGTCTTCACGGCGTGTTGGGTTTGGGCCACATCACCCGCCATCATGGCTTCAACATGAATGTCCAACCAGTCATAAAATGGGCTGTCGCCAAGCAGACCATATTTTACGATTTCGGCATAGCCAGCAGCGCGTTGTCGCAGGGGCAAAGTTTTGAGAACATCAAGATCAGCCAACACCAAAAGTGGTTGATGAAAGGCGCCGATCAAGTTTTTGCCGTGTTTGGAATTGATGCCGGTTTTGCCGCCAACCGAACTGTCAACTTGTGCCAAGAGTGATGTGGGAATTTGGATATAATTTACACCGCGCCGCAACGTCGCGGCGGCAAAGCCGGTTACATCTCCAATTACGCCGCCGCCCAAAGCGATGACGATGTCTTTGCGTTCAACTCCAAAGTTGAGAAGGCCTTCGCAGACTTCAGCAAAATGGCCATAGCTTTTTGTGGCCTCGCCAGCGGGCATGATGATGGCCTTGCTTTCAATTCCAGCCGCCTTCAGCCCAGTTTGCAATGTTGTTAAATGTGCAGCTGCCAGATTTTCGTCGGTGACGATGGCAACGAATTTGCGGTTCAAAAATGGTGCGATATGGCGCGCCCCATCTTGCAGCAAGCCCTGTCCAATTTTAATGTCATAGCTGCGACCCGCCAGATCAACGCGAATCAGTTCACATATCATCGCAGTTCACTTTCAAGCCAGGCCAATCTGCAAGAGCTCTAATCACATCATTCACCATTTGGCCATGTTGCACGTCACGGCTTTCGACCAGAACATCTGCCAAAGCGTAAACCGGGTAACGCAAGTCGATCAGTCGCTTTAGGACTGAAGCTGGGTTATCATGTTTTAGAAGCGGCCTATCACTGCGTTTAGAAACGCGCTTCAAAAGCAAATCAAGATCTGCCTTTAGCCAAATAGAAATTCCTAAGTCGCGAATGCGTTCGCGCGATTCACTATTCATATAGGCCCCGCCACCTGTGGCCAATACCTGCCTGCCATTTTCAAGCAAGCGCATGATGACGCGGCGTTCGCCTTCGCGGAAATAGTCCTCGCCATGGTCGGCGAAAATTTCAGGGATGGTTTTGCCCGCTGCACTTCGATTTCATGATCCGCATCAACAAAAGGAATTTCCAGCTTTTCAGCCAACCTCCGGCCCACGCTGGATTTGCCTGCGCCCATGAGGCCCA
>JAYVOQ010000078.1:0-1686 GCA_043757845.1 Hyphomicrobiales bacterium
ATGGATGAGCCTGAACGCCAATTGGCGCGCATCACGGGTACCACCCAAAATGAGAATTTTCTTAGCTTGCATGTGCAATAATTTTTCCTTGACGGTCGATAACGGCGACGTCAGCGACCGAGCTTGATTCAAGAACGCGGCTTACATGATGAAGCGCTTCTTGCGCAATTTTTTCTGCAAGCGACGGGCCAACCATTTCGAGGACGTACTGAGCAGTGTTTGCGGCAAGCACGTCTGCCCGCATCGATTCAGGCACACGCTGCGCCAACCAAGTAAAATCAACTTGCGATCTTCCTGAATGTAAATCCATTGCGCCTTGCGCCAGCTTCACCATCTTGCCGAATCCGCCGCCGATGGTGACGCGCGGCACTGGATTAGCACGGATGTATTTGAGCAACCCCCCCGCAAAATCACCCATGTCTAACATCGCCTCTAAAGGTAAATTGAAATGCGCACGCACTGCATCTTCTGATGTTGAACCTGTGCATCCTGCAACATGTTGGAGGCCCATGGCGCGGGCCACATCAATGCCACGGTGGATGGAAGCGATCCATGCGGCGCATGAAAATGGATTTACGATTCCGGTCGTTCCTAAGATTGATAGACCTCCGATAATACCGAGGCGGGGGTTCCAGGTTTTTTCGGCAATTGCCGCGCCATCTGGAATGGAAATTTCGATTTCCACATCGCCGCCACCAAGTGCTGCAATCTCGGCCATCATCATTTGGCGCGGCACGGGGTTGATTGCGGGTTCGCCCACAGCAATCGGCAGGCCGGGCTTTGTCACCATGCCCACACCTTCGCCTGCTTTAAATGTAACGCCATTTCCGCGCTGCCTCACGGTGGCTATGATCGTCGCACCGTGGGTTACATCGGGGTCATCGCCAGCGTCTTTGATAATGCCAACACGCGCCCAGCCTTCGCCTTTTTCTTCGAGAGCCAATGGAAATGCAGGCGTCTCGCCCTTCGGCAAAGTGATGGAAACCGGATCAGGAAACTGACCCGTCAGCAATGCCGTGTATGCAGCTTTAACCGCCGCAGTCGCACATGCGCCGGTGGTCCAGCCGCGTGTTAATAGTGATTGAGGCTTTTCCAAACGCATGAGCCTATCTATAAGGGGCCATGATTAATAAGACCACCAAAACTGTCACAAGCTGGGAAGCCCATGCTGGCCAAGAAACTGGCTTTGCAAAACTGGACGCCGAACCTTTTCCGCATTTTGCTGAAGGCTGGGTCTGGCTGGTGGGCGCTGGGCCGGGCGCGCCGGGTTTGATGTCTCTGCTCTGTTATCACGCCATGCAAAACTGCGATATTGTGGTTTATGATGCTCTCGTAAACCCCGATATGTTGCGCTGGGTCAGGCCCGGGGCTGAATTGGAATATGCGGGCAAGCGCGGCGGCAAACCCTCGCCTGTGCAGGTTGATATTTCCGTTCGCTTGATTGAACTGGCCCAAGCAGGCAAGCGCGTGCTGCGGCTTAAAGGCGGAGACCCTTTTATGTTTGGTCGTGGCGGCGAAGAAAGCCAAAGCTTGGCCGAAGCGGGCATTCCGTTTCGCATTGTGCCGGGCATTTCATCGGGCATAGGCGGGCTGGCCTATGCGGGCATCCCGGTTACCCACCGCGACACCAATCATGCTGTGATCTTTTTGACCGGCCATGATGCGACTGGCAAAATGCCTGCTAAT
>JAYVOQ010000079.1:0-5976 GCA_043757845.1 Hyphomicrobiales bacterium
CGCGTTATCTTTATAACCATCGTCCAGCGTAAAAACTGCGAATGGAATTTCAGCGCGCTGTCTAGATTTCAAGCGCTCCACTGCATCGCCAAGTGATAGGATTTGATAGCCGCGATCGCGCACCAGTTTGATCATGGCTTGTAAAAAAGTTGGTTCGCATTCCAATTTGCTATTGGGCGCAAAGCCAGTTTGCCTTCCACCTCCGTGCAAGACGTGGTGCAAGCAGAAAATCACACCAGCTCCGCGCAAATGTGGCCGCGCCAAATTAGGCAGCCCGCTTAGCTGCAGGGCATCAAGAGCAAAACGTAGAAGTTTTGGCGAGGCCATAAGGCTTAGGCCAAAGCAGCGACCGCGGGCTGCGTAGCGCCTTCGAGTTCAAGCTTCATCAAAAGCGTTTTGGCTGCCCCCTGCTCGTCCAACGCCAGCGCTGCCGCTTTGGCATCAGCAAGACGCGACGGCGGCGCCAAGATCACCGCTAAATCAGCGACAGCTACAAAAGTCGCTGTTGCAACGGTAGCCTCACCCGTATGCAAAATGATGTGTCCATAGATGGTGCGCAATGCAGTTAGAATTTGTTCAAGTTTTTCGCCAACGCGGTTTAAGTTTTCTGCCGTCGGTCGGCCACCAAGGCGTATAATGTGGACGTTTGAATTTGCTTCACGTGTGACCACTTTGGTGAAGTCGGCTTTTCCATCGACAAGTTCCGTGAGCCCCGGCCCGGCTCCAATTTTCGAGAGGGCTTCAATACCAGTCAACACAGATGCCAATTCCAATATGATCACTTTTTCGCCGCGCGAAGATAGTTCACGAGCGGTGGCCAGGGCAGCTAAGGCTCCATTTGGAACTGAGCTACTGCCAACGGTGGCAAATGAGTAAGTTGAAAAGCCTTGCTTGGCCCGCAATTGTAATATTTTGCTGGCCAAATGTTTTGTGGCGTCAGCGAAGTTTCTTAATTCGGCAGTGTGTGTCTGCTCAGCCATAGTTTTTAGACCACGCAAAGTTATGGCTCCGGGAATTGCCCCAAACACCGGAACGTCAGCTTTTTGCGGTTTAATAATTGCGGCTATGTCCTTTGCCTTAAATGCTTCTTGCACCGCTGAGACATCTATTGATGGTACACTTACGGCGGCGGCTCCGTCACTCGTCAGCGGATGACTGCGAGAATGCCGCTGTTCACGCGGCGCTTGCGGCACTGGTGCCTTCAACAACTCTAATACAAAAGCCAAGCCAAATCCCAACACCAAGCCTGCTAGTGTGCTCAGTAGAAGAATGGGCCCGGCTTTGGGGAAATAGATCGACGGGGAAACCACGGCACTTTGAATGATCCGTGCAAAGCCAGGCTGCTGGCTGGCATTTTGACGCGCATTGGCGTCTGCATAACGGTTAAGCATCGTCTGCAATAAAGTGCGGTTGGCATCAGCATCGCGCTGCAAGGCCTGCAGCTTCACATCAGAGGCATTGGCTGCGGTTTGGCTACCCTTCTGCTTTGCAAGTTCGGCGCGTAATGAGGCGGCACGTTGATTCGCCACCTTGGCCTGCCCCTGCAGGCTTTCAGCTACACGCATCGCCTCATTACGAACTTGCGTATTTATAGACGTTAGTTCTTTTTGCGCTGCCATCATCTTTGGGTGACTGGGCAAATAGGTGGCTGACAATTCTGAAACTTTACGTTCTGCGCCCACTTGCTGTTCACGCAGGTTTTGCACCACGGTGTTCGATAGAATATCGGCCGAGGCTTCCACCGTGCCACGCGCTGCTAACAATCTGCGAACTTCGTCCACTTTGGCTTGGGCATCGCCGCGCGCGGCTTCGACCACCGTAATCTGGGAATTCAATTCTGAAATTTGTTGCATGCCCAGTGTAGCGTTAGTGCCTTTTAAGAGGCCTGCCTCTGAACGATATTTTTCTACGGCAGTATCAGAGGTTGAAACCTTTGCCCGCAGGTCTTCGATCTGTGCGCTCATCCAACTGCGTACGCGGTCGTTCGATGTTGCACCAATTTCATGAGTGGACAACACATAAGTTTTTGCAATGACATTGGCTGTGGCCGCAGCAAGTTCAGCATTGGTTGAAACGGATTTAATGCCAATGGCATTGGTCTCTGGCAGAGGATAAATTGTAACGCCCGCGAGCAGAGCCTTCGTTGCCAAATCTTTTGGCGTAAATATTTGGGGATCATCTTTGAAGCCCAAGCTGATAGAAACATTGCCCAAAAAGCTGTCGGGCCTTAGTTTGGCATTATATTCAACTTTATTATCAAGGCCCAGTTGGTCAACCACGCGGGTTGCAATGTCCCTCGATTTCATGACCGACACTTGGCTCTGCACCATCTTATCTGTAATCAAGTCCACGTTCTGCTCTGGCACCGAATTTGAGCGATCAAAAGGCGTAGCCATATTTTCGATGAGAACTTGGGCTTCTGATAAATAGGTGGCCTTGCTGGACATTAGGAATAGTTCACCGCCCAGCACGCCTAACAACGGCAGCGCTAAAAGCAGCAGTTTGCGCCGCCACATGCCGGCCAAGACATCGGATAAATTGGTGGCAGGGACTTGTTCGTTCAAACGCTGCATGACTTAACCTGATTGTGGTGAGCCCTTATCGCGCCATTATGGTAACCATTGGGTTAACGGCACAGTTTTCCAATGCGCTTAAGTACTTGTTCACCATGATTGTTTAGACAAACAGCGATTGTTAGATTTGAAAGTGGCGTTGGTATGCGTAAATCATCTGTAGTTGTATGCATTTTGTTGAACGTTTTGCTGACGGGCTGCGTGGAAGACTGGAACGGCGTTGGCCCGCGCACTGGCCCCGGCGGAACGGGCATTCAAGCCAATGGTATTGTGGCTGATGGTCCCACAACTGTGTCGTCAATCACGCAATTGCCCGTTGGAAACCACAACGGGCCCATCCCACCATTCGGAACGCGCGGCCACGCCAATGCCTATGAGTTTGGAACGGGATACCGCGTAGGCGCGGGCGACCGCGTTTCGATACGCGTAGCAGGTGAGGCCGATTTGACTGGTGAATTCCCAGTTGATGCATCAGGTGCCATCTCGCTCCCCTATGTTCAGTCTGTCACTGTGGCAGGTATGACGACACCGCAAATCGAGCAGATGATTGCTGGTCGCTTGCGCCGTGGTTATTTGCGTGATCCGCAAGTTTCTGTGCAGGCCGTGTCATTGCGGCCCTTCTTTATCATGGGCGAAGTGGTGACGGGTGGTTCCTTTGCTTATCAACCCGGAATGACGGCACAGCAGGCCGTTGCGATTGCAGCCGGCTTTGGCCCGCGGGCTGACAAGACCGCCGTCTTGCTCACGCGCCGCGATGCACGCGGAACAATCACCAAGCTTGTGCCTTTGGTTACACAAGTCTTTCCCGGTGATATTATCTATGTTCGTGAACGCTGGTTCTGAGCACTGGCCCTCATGAAAATTCTGCATGTGTTCAGAAGCCCGGTTGGTGGGTTGTTCCGCCATGTGTGTGATCTGGCCGGCGAACAACGCAAGTTGGGCCACGATGTCGGTGTGGTTTGCGACCAAGTGTCCGCAGGTGCTGGCGTAGACACCGCCCTGGTTGGATTGGCGAAACACTGCAACCTTGGTCTCACGCGCATTCCCATTGGCACGATGCCGGGTTTTGGTGATTGGGCTGCACTGCGGCAGGTTAGAGAAATCGCACGCTCGGTTCGGGCTGATGTTATTCATGGGCACGGCGCGAAAGGTGGTGTTTATGCCCGCCTTGCAGCTCGCAAACTTAAAGTTGGCGGCATCTATTCACCCCATGGCGGCAGTTTACATTATGATTGGTTGAAACCACCGGGTGCTGGATTTCTCGCGGCTGAGCGACTCCTGCGCTTTGCAGATTGCGGGATTATTTTTGTGTGCCAATTTGAGAGAAAATTATTTGAACGCAAGATCGGGATGGGTCATTGCAAAAGTGCTGTAATCTACAACGGTTTGCAGCCCGATGAGTTTAAGCCACGCACCTTAAAACAAGATGCGACTGACTTTTTGTTTGTTGGAGAGATGCGCCGACTTAAAGGTGTTGATGTATTACTCGAAGCCTTGGCTATAGCTCGAAACACCAAGCCCTACACACTCACATTGATCGGCGACGGGCGCGATCTGGCGCGGTATCAACAGCGTGCAGTAGAACTTGGAATTGCTAACGCCGTTCAATTTTTGGGTCACAAAGCCATTGCGGAAGCCTTACCCCTTGGACGCATTTTGGTGATGCCCTCGCGGCACGAAAGTTTTCCCTATGTTGTGCTTGAGGCCATTGCCGCCAAAGTGGCGGTCATAGGTTCCAGGGTCGGTGGCATTCCTGAAATTCTGCCGAACAGTCAACTTGTCCCTGCCGGTGACGCTCATGCCTTGGCCACGACGATGATCAATGCTGCGCAGTGCAAAAGCAACGCCTTTATTGTGGAAGACCTGCACAGCAAGCTTGCTAAAACTTTTACCGTTCGTCGCATGTGTCAGCACACTTTGGCCTTCTACAAATCTTTGCATTAATACTTTCTTAACTATGATTGATTTGTTAGCCGCAAGCCCGCAGTTCGGCGTGGCGTTTGCAAAGGAAAGCCCAAACGGCGTCTGTGCCAGTTTGGTGCAATATGAAACTCAACCCAAAAGACTTGAAATTCTCCACTCGAGTTAATTTAAATGAACTTCTCAAATCGGAGAACCGCTCACAGTTTCGTGCTGCGGTTTCAGATAACCTTGGGCACAAAATATTTTTTTCACCGCCGATGGTTCTGTTGTTAGCGGCAGCAGTGGATCTTACGGGCACATTTTTGGTGGGTATTGCTGCAGCTTGGAAATATCCCGGTGTGTCGGCAAATGTGGCTTGGCCACTTTATGCATCAGTGATGTTGGTCGCCGGTATTTTACTTGTGGCTTTTGTGAAGGCCATGGGCCTTTATCAATTTGGCAATCTTATTGCCTCGTATCGCAAACTACCCAACCTCATCACCGCTTGGGTCACAACATTTGCCATTGTTATCAGTTGGATATTTCTTCTTAAAATTGGCCCCGAAGTCTCTCGCGTATGGCTAACATCTTGGGCCGTGTCGGGCTTATTCTTCTTTCTGTCTTGGCACATTATTTTGGGCAGCTTTTTGCGTCGGCTTAATCACGATGGTCATTTCAACAAATCTGCGGTTTTAGTGGGCGGTGGTGAGAATGCGGCCAAAGTCATTTCAGTTGTTGAAAATTCAAAAGAAAGCGGCATTAATCTGATCGGCGTGTTCGATGATCGCGACGATGTACGCGTGCCATATGTTACTGGAGGATTGTTTAAGCTGGGAAGCATTGATGACTTGATTGATTTTGTGCGGTCAACACCAGTAGACACATTGATTATCACACTTCCCACTTACGCTGAAGAACGCATTGTCCAACTGCTTGATCGGCTTTGGATTTTGCCTGTCGATATCCGCATCAGCGCACAGAGCCAAAAAATCCGCCTTAGGCCAAGGGCTTATTCTTATATCGGCAATTTGCCCTGCCTTGATGTTTTTGACAGGCCCTTGGGCGAATGGGGACCGCTTTTTAAAACCATGATGGATAAAATGATCGCTGTTGTGGCGTTGATCACGCTGTCCCCCGTTCTGGCTTTGGTGGCATTGGCCATCAAGTTAGACAGCAAGGGGCCAGTGATTTTCAAACAGAAGCGCTATGGTTTTAACAATGAACTGATCGAAGTCTATAAGTTCCGTTCGATGTTCGTCGGCGATTCTGATGCGAATGCGGCGAAATTGGTGACGCGCGATGACAGCAGGGTCACACGTGTGGGCCGTTTCATCCGCCGCACCACACTGGACGAATTACCACAACTCGTGAACGTGTTGAAAGGTGATCTTTCGCTTGTTGGCCCGCGCCCTCATGCCACGTTGGCCAAAGCTGGGGCAGATCTCTACGAACATGTGGTGGATGGCTACTTCGCTAGGCACCGCGTAAAGCCCGGCATCAC
>JAYVOQ010000080.1:0-5971 GCA_043757845.1 Hyphomicrobiales bacterium
TGTTTGGTCCCGACATTTGATGGTGTAATATTTTCCGTTGAATGGAGGGATGCACTATGGGCCAAGTTTTACACGGCAGCGCCACAACGACTGAGGCAATCCGTCGAGCAATACAAAATAGTCAAGAGAGCCTGATGTGGCTGGCCAAACGCTATGGCATAAACCCAAAGACGGTTGCCAAATGGCGAAAGCGTTCTTCTGTTGTGGATATGCCGACCGGGCCCACGTCTCCCAAGTCCACAGTTTTGACAGTTGAAGAAGAAGCCATCGTCGTTGCTTTCCGAAGGCATACGCTCCTGCCTCTCGATGATTGCCTCTACACGCTTCAGCCAACAATCCCGCTTTTGTCGCGTTCATCCCTGCATCGCTGCCTGCAACGCCACGGCATTTCACGGCTTCCAGATGTGAGGGGGGACAAGCCGGACAAGAAGAAGTTCAAGTCCTATCCTATTGGCTACATCCATATCGATATTGCCGAAGTCCAGACCGCAGAAGGCAAGCTTTATCTCTTCGTCGCAATTGATCGCACATCAAAATTTGCTTTTGTCCAACTGCACCAGAGAGCGACAAAGATGATTGCCGCTGCGTTCCTGTCCGATCTCATCAAGACCGTTCCTTACGCCATCCATACCGTTCTCACCGACAATGGCATCCAGTTCGCAAATCGCAAACAGGACCACATCGCGGGCCGGCACATATTTAGCCGCACATGCAACGAAAATGGCACCGAGCACAGGACAACCAAGGTTAAGCACCCCTGGACCAACGGGCAGGTCGAGCGAATGAACCGAACCATCAAAGAG
The DNA here is from genome assembly GCA_043757845.1 of Hyphomicrobiales bacterium. Classification (GTDB taxonomy): domain Bacteria; phylum Pseudomonadota; class Alphaproteobacteria; order Rhizobiales; family Aestuariivirgaceae; genus Aestuariivirga. Next base: position 804 of record JAYVOQ010000080.1, read on the forward strand.
GCCACCGTTACGCGCTATCATTATGACAGTCATCACCAGCTGGGTGCGCACCTCACAAACTTCATCGACGCCTACAACTATGGACGTCGACTCAAAACGCTCAAAGGCCTCACACCTTACGAATACATCTGCAAATGCTGGACAAATGAACCAGAAAGATTCAAACTAAATCCAATCCATCAAATCGCGGAACTAAACATTTACGCGGTGTCAAAAATTGCCACAGGCCCGCATTGCGCAAAGCAATCAAACCGGCTTGCCCAACCATTCGGCAATGGGCGCTGCACCGATCAGAAAACGATTGCCGTCGACGTAAGTTCCCGGCGGCGCATTGAGGCCACGAGACACGACTGACATCTGCAACAGGCCATCAATCATGGCTATGGCATCATTGTGCGGCACATGTTTCTGGGCTTGGCTTGCCACGATATAAGGCAAAGCCAGATTGGGCGAATTAGGCATTCATTGTCCTTTCAAGAATGGCACCTTGGCCAAACACTTGGCTTGCTTGCGAAACACGTGCCGTAAGTGCTATCGGCCCAGCCCCAAAATCGGTTGCAATATCGGCTGTCAGATAGAGATAAGAAGGCAACGGGGTTTGAATGGTGCGCTTCACAACGCCCGCTTTCACAATATCGAGTTTGTAACTCTCAACCGATTCTGAAAGCGGCACCTCGGCCACTTCCCAACTGTCGCCATCAACACGTGAGCGCCTGATCCAACTGATCATTAAACCAGCAGGATCTTTCTTCACTTGCAAATAAGTGGGTGGCAAAGGCCGTAATGGTCGTAAACCCCCGGCATAGGCAATTTCTGCATAGGCCGAATTTCCATAATCTAATTGCGAAGGGCCAATGCGCCATGTCGCCCCAAGGGCTGCTTCACTTACAGACATTGTTGGTTGTGAAAGTGCAGCGTTCAACAAAACCACGATTTGGCCAGAAGGCCTTGTGGCCAGCATCTCTGGCTCTGATCCAGCTTGCGCCCGCAGCAAACCCGAAAGCCGATAGGAATTGGCCGCGATCAAAGTGGCGTTTTGAAACTGTATAATTTCAAAGCCAGTGGAACTTGTGCCTATGGCCAAGGCGTTGCCACCGCTCAGCAATGCGTCACGGTCGATGGATGAGAATGTGCCGCTGCGCAACTGCACATCCAATGATTGATTAAAATCAACCCGCGCCGTCAATCCTGAATTCAACGCCGTAAGCGTCGTGCCCATTGTTGCCGCCTGATTGATCAACTGACCAAAGGTAAAACTGGCTGTTCCGGTTTTCTTGAAAAGAGAATCACTCCCCGGCCAAGGCGTTGCCTGAACCGCGATGCGCGGTGCAGCTGTGTTGCTGGAATCCGCTAAAGCCAAATCAAGCACCACCACTTCGCCCAAGCCATAAATCGCAGGAATTTGCGTGGTGATCGGCCGCGTCACAACGGCGGGCGCATCAATTGTCGCACCATCATTGGCCACTGCTTCAATTTTGCGAGTGTCGCCTGCCAAGATATTCTTGATGCGCCAACGATCAGAATTGATCTGCACAACATCGCCCGGCTCCAAGGCTTCCCAATGCGGTGGCAAAGAAAATTTTGCAGTGGTGCGTGTCGCCCAAGCTTCGGCCAATATGTAGTCGGCACGCGCTTGGGCTTGATTTTGAGGAATGGCCACCGCTAGGTTGAACCCGATTTCATTTTTGCTTGACGTAGCATTGCGCCACTGGGCCACCGCAGCTTGCCGGTAGTCCAATCCACTTTCCATATAGGCCAGATGCACGCCAACTGGCAGATCCGTTTCTTGCGCCCGGTGCATTGCGATTAAAGCTGAAGACTTTGCATCGTCAATTAAATCAGTCGGCGGCAGCGTAATCGTTTTGGCGCGCTGCCTGCTGGTAAACTTTATGAAGCCCGCACTCTCAACCGCATCAATGGCATAGGCGTTCAACAGTGATTCTAATGCTTCACGCGCTGACATTTGCTTATCAAGCACATAGCCATCAACTAAGCCCTCCACAGCACTCACATCAAAATCAGTAAAGCCGAAACGGCCCACCACTGCTGCAATCACGGTTGCAAGATCAAGGCTGCCTATGCGTCCATTCAGCCAATGGCCGCGCGCATAATTGGCAGCGTCCCCCCACACATCACTGCGCGCCGGAAAGGCTGGATAGGGCCTTGCATCCCAACACCAGATTGAACTGCGTGCGACATCCAACATTGGTGCGCTATAAATTGAAGAGGTTGGATTCTGGGTTCCACCAGAGTTCCAATAATCCAAGTTGGCCCGTAAATATGCCAGTTGCATCTGCGTGTCAGATTGACCTGCGGAATAATACGGTAATGCACTTTCAGCAGACTTGGGATCAACAAACACGTTGGGCTGATTGGCCCCCTTGTCGATGGCAGCACAGCCAAATTCGGTGAACCATATAGGCTTAGATTGAGCAATCCAATTTGTAGGCATAGCACTTTCCACACCACTGGGGCGGTTGAAATGCGCGTTGCTCCACCAACCTTTTAAATCTTTGGGCCGGAAAACCCAGACCTTGTTATAAGCACCATCAGTGATCGGGCTGCGCAGTTGTGCATCGCGTGCGGTTCCATTGGCATAATACCACTCAAAAAGTTCACCGCCTGCGATGCGTGATTGCAGATAGCTACGATCATAAATGGAGCGTATGCCAGATATATAATCCAAATGCGCCGCGCCATCGCGCCAATCGCTCAGCGGAAAATAATTGTCGATGCCGATAAAGTCGATATTGGCTGATGACCATAACGGGTCAAGATGAAAGTAAACATCATTGCTTCCATCACCGGGCTGATAGCCGAAGTATTCGCTCCAATCTGCCGCGTAGGAAATTTTTGCAGATGGCAAAATAGATTTCACGTCAGCGGCCAGCGCGACCAAAGCGGTGATAAACGGAAACGTGCCCGCTGCTGAACGCAAAGTCGTCAGCCCGCGCAATTCACTGCCAATCAGAAAGGCATCAACCCCACCTGCCAGCGCACAGAGTTTTGCGTAATGCAAAATCATGCGGCGATAGCTCCACTCACTGCCGGTGAAATTCACTGTGTCAGTGCCGTTGTTAAATTGCGAAGGCGTGGCCGTACCCACAAAGCTGGCAATCTCGGTGGCCAGCGCTGCGGTTTTGTCGGGCGAGCCCACGACGCCTTGCGCCTTAGAAGCCGTCATGCGTCCGCGCCAAGGATAAACCGCTTGGGCCACGCCACCGTATGGGTCAGGCAGCACATTGCCCGCTGGAATATCCATCAGCACGAAAGGATAGAACATCACCTTCAATCCGCGCGCTTTCAAATCTTGAATGGCATGTATCACTGAAGCATCTGAAGGTGTGCCGCCGTAAGCTGGCAAACTATTAGAGCGGCTCACAACACGCGCCGTGCCGCGAACTTGGCCGCTCACACTCCAGGCCGCACCTGTTGTCACCTTGGTCGCATCGTCCACGCTTGGCATTAACTGCGAAGAGGCGCAGCGCAAGTCATTGGCAAACCACTATACAACCAAAGACGCTTGGCCAACATTGGCGCAGCTTCGTTGCAGTTGATCCATCGAAACCGAAAAGTCACTGCGCGTGGCACTGACATGGATGTTTTCACTTAACGTTACACCCGCTCCCGCATTGCGCGTTACCAAAGCTGTTTCATAGCCAAAATCGGTGGCACCCGGAATAACATTCACCGAGCGCACTAACGTAGCCGTGTCATTGCCTTTGGAAAACACCTCGAACGAAAGTTGCGGCAAGCGGTTGCCGAAATTGGTGAGAAGCAGTCGCTCAAACACGACATAAGCCAACCCGCGGTAGGCCGGGGCGTTAACAGCGCCTTCGACTGCGCTGATCAAGCTATCTGCTGTTTGGGTTTCGCTGCCATAGTAAATGCGCGGGGCATAAGTTGACAGATCGATTTCTTTTCCATCGGCCCAACAGCGCCCAAGGCCTTGGATCGGCCCCTCGCACAGGCCAACAGCGAAATTCGCATAATAACTATATTGTGTGGTGGTGTTTTGTGGCCCGATGCCTTTGCCGCCTTGTGCTGCAGTTGCCGCCACTTCCAATATATTCGTCGCCCAAATCACTTGGCCCGCAATGCGCATCCGGCCATAAACCACTGGAATGGCCGCACCCTCTTGTGAGGCCATAACCGATAAGCTGTTGAGGCGCGGGCCTTCGCGGTGGGTGGCTGTGCCAAACACAGCTTGATCAACCACAGCGCCAGCAAGTCCGCCCACGGCGCGACCGATGATGCCGCCAATCGGCCCTCCCAGCAGCGTGCCTAAGGCAGCGCCCGCATATTGCAAAACAACTGTTGCCATTATTTCAACTCAGTCGGAAATCGGAATGTAAAAGCTAACCGTGAGAGCCACCAATCATTCAGTGGCACTTCACTCACACAAACGCCTTCTTGCGCGTGGATCATGGTGGAGCGACTGGTGGCAATGCCTGCGTGTTTAGCGGGCAGATGTGGCTTCCACCGAAATAGCAACACATCGCCCTCCTCAAACACCAAAGGCGGAACCTCAATTAAATGCCTGCGTCCGGCTTCGGCTAAGGTTTCTTCCAAACCTGCTTCGGCCCAATCCGGTGCATAAGCTGGCGGCACTTCAGGTTCAGCGCCCAATCCCTCACGCCACAGCCCGCGCACCAGCCCAAGGCAGTCACAGCCCACGCCCTTTAAACTGGCTTGGTGTTGATAGGGCGTGCCAAGCCATCCCCTTGCGAGGACTGTGATGGGATGTTGTGTCATGATTAGCGTTTCAACCCGTTGTTGTTAGGATCGCTCTTGGCGGCAACACTCGCCACAAAATCATTGCCCGGCATATGCGGAAAGCCGCGAAAATTCAGGGCATTCGAAAATTTGGCACGGCAGGTTTCAATCTGCTTGTCGCAGCCGGCAACCACACTTACTTGTTCGCCCACAGCCACGCTAAATTTAGGTGTCATCCACAATTCAATGCGAACGGTTGAGCCAGAGCGGTGGCGCTTAATATCAACTTGCCTGCCAATATTGGGCAGGCTGAGAAAACGCAATGTGCCTCGGCTAAACCAATCATCCGCAAAAGCACTCAAACCCGTCACATCAAAACCGCTTTCACGCACGGCGGAAATTGTCGCTGTTGCGGTGAAGGCCAAAGTATTCACGCCACATCGCACATCACC
>JAYVOQ010000081.1:0-5918 GCA_043757845.1 Hyphomicrobiales bacterium
AGCATCAGTAACAACCCACGAGCCACCAGCATTGGAACAGGCGAATTGCAAAACCTGAGCTTTAGTCGTTTTAATCTGGCCTTCAAAAAAACCAGCATCATGGCGACGTATCAACTCGCCAAGGTTTTTGCCATCTGCTGTTTGCGCTGAAACCTTTTCTGCACCGGGAACAAACGCCCGTGCAATCCAAGACTTGCCTGACGAATGCAAACCCAAAACTTTAAACGGGTCAGCATGCCGGCCATTAACAATGGCTTCGATTTCAGGGCCGTTAGTTTTCCACTTCGGTTCGGCCATTCCGTTTCGCTTTCTGTCCCGTCTTATGCGACGGGTACATTCCAAATTTCCTTAGCATATTCTCTGATCGTTCGATCCGATGAGAACCAGCCCATGTGAAGCGTATTCTGAATCGCCTGATACGTCCAGTCTTTCTGTTTCTGCCAGAGCTTGGAAACTTTGTCCTGAGACAGAGCGTAGTCATCAAAGTCCGAACCGACCATGAAGTAATCGCCATTATAAATTGAATTGATAATAGGCTGATAGAGATTTGCGTCTCCACCAGAAAACACGCCCTGCCCTAAAGCCTGCAAAACACTTCGAAGTGCCGGCGATGATTCCACAACGGCATGGCCGTCCACACGCACGCGGCGTTTCTCTTCCACCTGAGCCGCAGTCAATCCAAATATGAAAATATTATCAGCGCCAACATGCTCGCGCATCTCAACATTAGCCCCGTCCAAAGTGCCAATGGTCAACGCACCATTCAACGCAAATTTCATATTGCCCGTGCCCGATGCTTCCATACCAGCTGTCGAAATCTGTTCCGAAAGATCAGTGGCCGGAACGATAATTTCTGCCATGCTCACATTGTAATTCGGCAGAAACACAACCTTCAACTTATCGCCAATCGTCTTATCATTATTCACGATTTGACCAACATCATTGATCAATTTGATGATCAGCTTGGCTTGGAAATAACTCGCAGCCGCCTTGCCTGCAAAAATTTTAACGCGCGGTGACCAATTGGCCGTGGGGTTGGCTTTGATCGCTTGATAATGCGCAATCGTTTCCAAAATATTCAAAAGCTGGCGCTTATATTCATGAATGCGCTTCACCTGCACGTCAAACATAGCCTTCGGATCAAACTTCAAATCCATGCGTGATAAAATCAAATTTGAAAGGTTTTCTTTGTTGCGCAATTTAATCGCATTAAAGCGATCAACAAACTGTTTTTCACCCGAACGTGGCGCAGCACGAACAATCAGCTCCGCATCATCGAGTGATTCTGGCCCTGCTGCCTCAGCCAAAAGTTCAGATAACTCAGGGTTCACACCCCGCAGCCAACGTCTCGGCGTAATGCCATTGGTCTTGTTGTTGATGCGGCCAGGATAAAGCATGTTCATATCGTGGAACACGCTTTCCTTCATCAGCCTCGTATGCAGAGCCGAAACACCGTTAATGCTGTGCGATCCCGCAAATGCCAAATTGCCCATGCGCACACGTTTGCTTCCGTGCTCATCAATCAAAGAAATTGAAGAGATGAACTCCGGCGAAGCATTGACACGCATATTTTGCGCTCGGACAATGAGGTGATCATTGATTGTGTAAATCATGTTCAAATGGCGCGGCAATAATTTTTCAAACAATTGCACAGGCCAGCTTTCCAGCGCTTCGGGCAACAGCGTGTGATTGGTGTAAGACATCACAGCTTGCGTTGTCGTCCAAGCCTTTTCCCATGGCATATTGTGCACATCAACCAACAACCGCATAAGCTCAGCAACGGCAATTGCTGGATGGGTATCATTAATTTGAACAGCAACCTTATCGGCCAAATTATTGAGATCAGGATATTGCTGCAAATGTCTGCGGATAATATCTTGCAAAGAAGCAGACGTGAAAAAATATTCTTGTCGCAAGCGCAGCTCTTGGCCGGCCGCTGAAGAGTCTGAAGGATAAAGAACGCGCGTAATTGTTTCCGCCCGCGTGCTGCTGGCCAATGCTCCTGTAAAATCGCCTGTGTTAAACGCATCTAAATGTATGGGATCAATCGCCCGCGCCGACCAGAGACGCAGCGTGTTAACGCGCTTGCCTTTCCAACCCACCATCGGTGTATCAAAGGCCGTCGCCAACATAATTTCGCCCGGCTGCCAACTGGCATGGGCCAAACCATCCTTGGTCACTTCCGATAAAACATGACCGCCAAATCCAATTCTATAGGCCGCTTCACGACGCGCAAATTCCCACGGGTTGCCATTTTCCAGCCAGTCTTCCGGCATTTCAATTTGCCAGCCGTTCGAAATCAGTTGGCGAAACAGACCATGATTATAGCGAATGCCATAACCATATGCTGGGATGCCGAGGCTTGCCATGCTTTCCATAAAACAAGCCGCCAATCGGCCAAGTCCGCCATTGCCCAATGCGGCATCCGGCTCCAGCGCTTCGGTCAATTCCATATCGACATCAAGACTGGCTAAGGCTTTTTCAAAATCCGAAGTCAAATCTAAATTGCTCAACGCATCACGCAGCAAGCGTCCAATCAAAAATTCAAGCGACAGATAATAAACCCGCTTTGCCTTGGCTTTATAAGCCTCACGTGTTGATTCCATCCAGCGATCAATAATCCGGTCACGCAAAGCAAGAATAGTTGCGTTCAGCCAATCATGACGCTTGGCCACTGCAGGGTCTTTACCAATCGAGTAGCTCAATTTCGCTAAAATATCAGCGCGAATTTTTTCAACCTCGACTGAAAGCGTTTGCTCGTTTCCCAATTTTTGAACCTTAGTCACCATTAACCTTGCCACCCCTGTTGAACGAAGCACGTTCTGCAATAATCTGGTGCTTCGATCAACCCGCAATTTATCATAGCACACAAGCCCTAGCGACAATTCAAAATCACCCTTAAGAACAGGACATGACGACAACAGCAGCCCTTTTGAACCAACGCGCCCAAGGCCATGTGAAACTGCACATGAAACAAAAGGGCGTTGACCAACTGCGAGAGGTTGGCGCGGCAAAGGTAAGGCTACCTCCCGGAACCAACACCGCCTATCTGATCAACACAGCAGGCGGCCTTGCAGGCGGAGATACATTTTCCTACGACATTGCGCTGGCACAAAAAGCCAAACTCACCATCACAAGTCAGGCAGCAGAGCGCGTCTACCGTTCTCTTGGCCCACCAGCAAAAATTGAAAACACAATAGCGCTTGAATCTGAAAGCAGCCTGCATTGGTTGCCGCATGAGACCATTTTATTTGATGGTGCAAGCCTCAATCGACGCATAAACATTGACTTAAGTGATTACGCGCGTTTTCTCGGACTGGAAGCCACTATCTTTGGCCGTGAAGCCAGCGGAGAAAATATCAGTTCTATTTTCTTCCGCGAAGAATGGCGCATCCATCGCGGCGGCAAATTAGTTCATTCAGACATCATCAAACTGGATGGCGCATTACCAAACTCCAAAGCGACGATTGGCAATAACCGCGCCATTGCGACAATTATTTTAATTGACCCAATTGCCAGTATAGATTTGGAAATACTGCGTGAAGCAATTGGCCCTCACGGCGGCGTCTCCGCTTGGAATGGCAAGCTAGTTGCAAGACTGATCGCAAAAGATGGAATGATCTTGAAAAAAACAATCGTTTCGGCATTGTCTGTATTGGCCAGCCAGGCAGAGTTGCCCAAAAATTGGGCGTTATGAGGAAGATTTATGCAATTAACCCCGCGTGAAAAAGACAAGCTGATCGTGGCCATGGCCGCCATCGTCGCAAGAAAAAGATTAGAACGTGGCGTGAAACTCAATCATCCCGAGGCCATAGCGCTCATCACCGAGTTTGTGATTGAGGGCGCACGCGACGGAAAAAGCGTTGCTGACCTAATGGAACATGCGGCCCATGTTGTGAACAAGACCCAAGTGATGGACGGCATTTCTGAAATGATCCACGACATTCAAGTGGAGGCAACATTCCCCGACGGCACAAAACTTGTAACCGTCCATCATCCCATTAGGTGAGCTAAAATGATCCCAGGCGAAATCATAACCAAGTCAGGCAATATTGAGCTGAATGTTGGCGCAAAAACTGTAACGCTCGAAATCGCCAACACAGGCGACAGGCCCATTCAGGTGGGCAGCCATTATCATTTCTTTGAAACCAATGAATCTCTCACATTTGATCGTGGGCAAGCACGCGGCACGCGTCTTGATATTGCAGCAGGCACGGCAGTGCGTTTTGAGCCAGGACAAAAGCGCGAGGTGACTCTGGTGCCGCTGCTGGGACACCGCAAAGTTTATGGCTTTCAACAAAAAATTATGGGGGCGTTATAATGGCTCAAATATCCCGCGCCACTTATGCCCAAATGTATGGCCCGACAGTCGGCGACAAAGTGCGGCTGGCCGACACAGAACTTTTTATCGAAGTTGAAAAGGATTTCACCATCTACGGCGAAGAAGTAAAATTCGGCGGCGGCAAAGTGATCCGCGATGGCATGGGCCAATCTCAAGCCACACGAGCACAGGGTGCAATGGACACCGTCATCACCAATGCGCTGATTGTCGATCATTCAGGAATTTACAAAGCCGATGTCGGCTTGAAGGAAGGCCGCATCTCTGCGATTGGCAAGGCCGGCAATCCGGATACCCAACCGGGTGTCACCATCATCATCGGCCCTTCGACAGAGATTATTGCAGGTGAAGGAAAAATCCTAACCGCTGGCGGCGTTGACAGCCACATCCATTTCATTGCTCCCCAACAATTGGAAGAAGCGCTCTACTCCGGAATCACTACCATGCTGGGCGGCGGCACTGGCCCTGCCCATGGCACATTGGCCACCACCTGCACAGGCGCTTGGCACACGGAGCGCATGATCGAGGCGGCTGATGCGTTTCCGATGAATCTGGGTCTTATGGGCAAAGGCAATGCGTCGCTGCCCGCTGCATTAGAAGAAATGATTTTGTCAGGCGTGTGCGGTTTAAAACTTCACGAAGATTGGGGCACGACTCCCGCCGCTATTGATTGCTGCCTGAGCGTGGCTGACCAATATGATGTGCAAGTCGCCATCCACACCGACACATTGAACGAATCCGGTTTTGTTGAAGCCACCATAGCCGCCTTCAAAGGCCGCACCATTCACACTTTCCACACTGAAGGTGCTGGCGGCGGCCACGCACCTGATATTATCAAAGTGGCCAGCCTTCCCAATGTGCTGCCTTCCTCCACCAACCCGACGCGGCCTTATACGATCAACACCATTGCCGAACATCTCGATATGTTGATGGTCTGCCATCACCTGTCCCCGCGCATTCCGGAAGACATAGCGTTTGCCGAAAGCCGTATTCGCAAAGAAACAATTGCTGCAGAAGATATTTTGCACGACATCGGTTGCTTCTCAATGATCTCATCGGACTCACAAGCCATGGGCCGTGTAGGTGAAGTCATCATCCGCTGCTGGCAAACCGCACATAAAATGAAAGCGCAGCGCGGCGAATTGATTGGCGATAACGGCAATGATAATTCGCGCGTCAAACGCTACATCGCCAAATACACCATCAACCCCGCCATCGCGCATGGCCTTTCGCATGAAGTGGGTTCCATCGAAGTGGGTAAACGCGCCGATTTGGTTTTGTGGTCGCCTGCGTTCTTTGGCGTGAAGCCGGAAATGGTTTTGCTAGGTGGTTCAATCGCGGCAGCCCCAATGGGTGATCCCAATGCGTCAATCCCAACCCCGCAACCCGTGCATTACCGCCCGATGTTTGCCAGCTTCGGCAAACTGCGCACCAATTCATCGGTCACCTTCGTGTCACAAGCGGCCCTTGATGCTGGATTGCAAAACCGGTTGGGCACCGCGAAAAAAATGGTCGCAGTCAGAAACACCCGTGGCGGAATTTCGAAAGCTTCGATGATCCACAACAGCGCCACACCACT
>JAYVOQ010000082.1:0-5916 GCA_043757845.1 Hyphomicrobiales bacterium
TTCGAAAATGTCATCTGCCGCATCGGAAAATCCTCCGACACAGAAGAATCACATCAATGCAAATTCAGCAAGACATTAAATCAGAGGTTCCTTAAATCAATTTGGGACATGATTAGGAAAGACCCGTACGCAAGATTTCGTGACCATCACACAACTACTACAATGAGAAGCTCGGAAGTAGCCTCAATCGAAGCTGAGGAACTGTTGGTCAAGATACCCAGAGCACAGCTCGTAAAATACTCGGTCTTGGAAAAAATAAGAGGAAAAATTTCATCTAATGAACAACTGAACGTAAAAATACAGTTTTGGGTTTTCGTCAGTGTATTGTTGGTCCTGTCGAATGTCGTCGGCGTGAATCTCGAATTTGGACTTCTAGGGTTCAAGTTGCAGGACGTGAACAAACTAAAAGAACTTGTTCTGGTAGCAGTAATGACAAGCAACACTTACTCATCTTTTCTAACCATGCATACGGACAAGCTAAGAGAATTGGAAAAAGTAGTTGCCTTCAAGATTTATGGTCGCAATATTGCAAACGTTTACTTGGATGTAATTGGAGGGACTGATAGAGTTTTCGAAATTATAAAACCGCCTCAATCAAGAAAATTCCAAATAGCCGCACAAGGTATGCTGTTTCGACTTGTGCCATTCGTATTTGAAGTTTTGGTTGTTTTGACCGTATTGGCGGCAACGATTTTGGGTCTGACTGCAGTTCTAGCGGTCGATGTTTGGTATCATTCGAATTTGCCACGCCCACTAAATTATCTACTGGTCGTGGCCCTTGTATTCGCCTCGAGCTTTCAGTTGATGCATTTGCTGTTTCGATTTAGGAAGACCCAATTCACAAACGCAGAGAAGGAAGCTGAGTTTGAAAAGGTACTTAAAAATGAGAAACGACGAAAGGAAGCGATGCGTGTGTTCTTCACCAAAGAGTTGCACGAGCGGAAAAGAAAATAGTCTCTGACTGGGTTCGGTAATTCTTTGTTTGTCTGTCTAACTTTTCAAAGCAGGGGCGATGCTCACCGAATTCCAATGTTATGAAGAGGAGTGCGGCCTTGCGGAATGGACCGTTACTGACCGCATTTTTCTTTGGAATTACGGTGCCAGTGCATTCAAATCACGCATCCACATATTCCGCAATGCTCGTCGGCTGCGGAATAACCAATCCGTCTTCAAGCATCCCGTCAATATGAAACCTAATTGCCCCCTTCATTTCGGTTTCCACTTCAACGCGAGTTGCACCAGTTGCAATGCAGCCCGGCAAATCTGGCACGAAGGCTGAAAAGCCTGTGGCGGTTTTTTCTATTACGATGGCATAGCGCATGGGCTTAGTCCTTCAATCCAGCTTGCTTCAAAATACTATTCAATGTGCCGGGCGCAAGATCATCTTTTGGCTTGCCCGCCACGGTTACACGCCCCGCCTTGTTGCGGTGCTTGAATTGGCGGTGGCTGCCTTTGGTTGTTTCCAAAAACCAGCCGCCAACTTCCAGCAAACGAATAATGTCGCGAACCGTTACAGGCATTGGGGCAGATTGTCTCTTTTGATGAATAATTCAAGTGGGACAAAAACAATGACTCGCATTTTCGCTTTTACCAGATTTGTAATCCAAACAGCTATCCGCCCGCAACGTCGTCTTCGTGAGCTTGCAAGACTTGTTGGCGGCGGGTTTGGAAGTTTGAACCCAATGGTGGAGTATCGCGAGAACTAGCCGATCCACCGCACGTTGTCAAGTATTATTTACTAGTATAGGAATTTATTATATAAACACTTGATCCCAAACAGCAAAAAGCCGGACTCTTTCATTCCGGCCTAAAACTTCAAAACGCAGCGCTGCTTAATTCGCGCGGTATTGTTGGATTCTTGTGGTTCTCAAACCAGCCAGGCCGTGCTTTTCGATGGAGCGCTGCCAGCCGAGATATTCTTCAACTGTTAGAGTATAACGGCTGCATGCATCTTCAAGAGAGAGCAAGCCACCTCTGACGGCCGCCACCACTTCCGCCTTGCGGCGGATCACCCAGCGGTGTTGGCCAGGAGGTGGTAGATCGGCGATCGTCAAAGGGCTGCCATCGGGCCCGATGACGTAATTGACGCGTGGACGCAACTGACCATTCATTAACGCATACTCACAAACTAACCTTGCGGAACCGAAGCCAACTGGGCCACCGACCGCACAAGGTCACCATGCCAGCCCCGCATTAAGAATGACCTAAATGGTTATAAACAAATTGCAAATTGTTGGACGAGATGTGCCTCAATTCGGCACATAAGATCAGTTCAATGGCTCTGCTTGCAAGAAATATCGAAAAAGAGTGTAAGACCCTCATGAAAGTTGCCTCCCATATCATTGAGCAGGTGCACCGCGCCATGGGGCTGCCGGGCAAGCCTGGTTCGCACCGCGTTGTCTGCGCCATGTCGGGCGGGGTAGATTCCTCTGTCGTTGCCGCGCTGCTGAAAATTGCAGGCTATGATGTGGTGGGTATCACGCTGCAACTCTATGATCATGGCGAAGCGATCAGGCGCAAAGGCGCTTGCTGTGCTGGCCAAGATATTCACGATGCGCGGCGCGTGGCGGCGGCGTTGGATATTCCACATTATGTTTTAGATTTTGAATCGCGCTTCAAAGAAAGTGTGATTGACGAATTTGTGGAAGCTTATATGCAAGGTGCCACGCCTATTCCTTGCGTACGTTGCAATCAAACCGTGAAGTTCGCTGATCTTTTGGCGCGGGCGCATGATCTGGATGCGTCGGCATTAGTGACAGGTCATTATGTTGAAAGTCGGCTTCGCGCAGATGCCTCAGGCCACCGTGATATGTTCACGCCCGCCGATGTGGCGCGCGATCAAAGTTATTTCCTCTTCGCCACAACCCAAGAGCAGATGGATTATCTGCGCTTCCCCTTAGGCTTGCTCACCAAGCCTGAGGCGCGTGCGGTGGCGACTGAGTTGGGTTTGATGGTGGCCGATAAGCCCGACAGCCAAGACATTTGCTTCGTGCCTGATGGCAATTATGCGAATGTGATTTTAAAAATTCGACCGGATGCGGCCAAGGCTGGTGAGATTGTAGATATGCAAGGCCAAGTGTTGGGCCATCATGATGGCATTATCCATTTTACCATCGGTCAGCGCAAAGGCCTTGGCATTGGCGGTGGTGCGCCGCTGTTTGTGGTGGAATTAGATGCGGTTAGCGCCCGCGTCATCGTCGGCCCACGCGAAGCCTTGAAGCAGAAAGAAATCGTGATTGGTGATGTGAATTGGCTGGGTGATGTTCCCCTGTCGGATGAGCCTCAGCATGTGTTTGCGCGGATACGTTCAACGCGAGCACCTGTGTCGGCCACGCTTCGTTCCGATGGTAACAATGCTGTGCTGGTGATGGACGAAGGTGAGTTCGGCGTCTCACCTGGGCAGGCCGCCGTGTTTTATGCAGGGCAGGGCAGTGGACAAAGGGTGTTGGGGGGCGGGTTCATCTTATTGCAAAAGCCTCGCACGATATTTACACGTTCTGCGAGTGCTATGGTTTTTGCTTGATTTAGCGACGCTTCCTAGCCTATTTGCGACCAAGCTGGGAGGGTTATAATGCAACGAGCCGAATTGCAACACATGAACGAGAGCGATGTGCGCAGGGCCTATAGGCATTGGGCGCCGGTTTATGATGCCATGTTCGGCCGGCTGGTGATGGCGGGGATGAAAGAGGCCACTGGGCGGGCCAACGGATATTCTGGCCGATTGCTGGAAGTTGGAGTGGGCACTGGGCTTGCCCTTCCGCTCTATGGTTCGCAGTTATCGGTTACTGGCATTGATCTTTCAACCGACATGCTGGCGCGGGCTAAGGCGCGGGTGGCAAAGTCTGGCAAGCATAATATCGAATCTCTCGTTGAAATGGATGCCGGCAAAATGTCATTCGCCGATGAGGAATTTGATATTGCGGTGGCTACTTTTGTGCTCACTGTGGTTCCTGATCCGCAGCGAGTGGTGCATGAATTGGCACGTGTAACAAAGCCCGGCGGAACTGTTTTGATTGTGAACCACTTCAGCGTTGAGACGGGGCTTCGCGGTGCCATCGAAAGGGGCTTAGCAAAGCACTCCACCAAACTTGGTTGGCGGCCAGAATTTCCAATCGATACTCTGCTTGTGAGTGACAAGCTGCGCCTGACCCACTTAAAGGCAATCAAGCCGATGGGCTTTTTCTCGATGTTGGAATTTCATCGCCAAAAATGACCAACGATATGTGTGGCGACAGACACTCGCTTGTTCGTTCATGCCCTAGCTGTTAGATTTTGAGCCCGGTTTTCTATAGTCTAAAAAAAGCACTTTGGATGGGCAAATTGCTTGCCCTATGGGAGAAAATATGGCGAAGATTCAACTGAACTCAAATTCGCCGCGTCTGCTGTTCTGGCGTCAATATATCACTTCGCCATTTTCGATTGGCGCTGTTGCCCCAAGTAGCGCGCGGTTGGCAAAGTGCATGATCCGCGAACTTAATCCCGGCGCTGGCTTAGTTCTTGAACTAGGGCCGGGCACAGGCGTGTTTTCACGAGCGTTGTTGCAGCATGGCGTAAAACCCAATCAATTGTTGTTAGTTGAAGCCAATGCAAACTTTGCGGCTCATCTGGGGCGCAGTCTTCCAGGTGTCACCGTGGTTGCAGATGATGCAGCTGCTTTGCCGCGCATCTTACAATCCCATGGTTACACCACTTTGGCGCATATCATTTCTGGCCTGCCGTTTCGCAGCTTGAAACCGCAGCAACGGCAACAAATTACAGCTGCGATTGGTCAAGTGCTACAACCGGGAGGTGTTCTGGTTCAGTTTACCTATTCTCTGCGACCGCCGATTGCGCCAGTTGATGCAAAAGCTGCTGGTCTATTTGGTAAACGCAAAGCTCTGGTTGTATCGAATTTGCCGCCGGCCTTTGTCTGGCGCTATGAAAAGCGTGACTGATTGCCATGACGATGTGCCTCACCTATAGTTATCGAAAGGGGAGTGAGCTTGGCGAAACTGCACCTAAAAGCCAATTTGGAACGTGAAATAAAAAAAGGCATGGCGTGGTCAGTCCACGCTTTCACCACCAGTGGCATAGTGCTGGGATTTCTTGCTCTCGTTGCGGTGTTGAAGAATGATGCTGTGGCGGCCTTCATGTGGCTGGGACTTGCCTTATTTGTTGACGGGGTTGATGGCACTTTGGCGCGCCGGGCCCGTGTTAAAGAATATACCCCAAATTTCGACGGTTCATCACTTGATCTGGTAATCGACTTTTTCACTTATGTAGCTGTGCCTGCGCTGATGATTTATTGGTTCAATATGGTGCCCGTACCGATTTGGCTTTCAAGTCAAACTTGGAGTTTGATTTGCGCAGCGCTTATTATGGCTGTTTCTTGTTACACTTTCGCCAATGTGAACATGAAGAGCTTTGATTATTACTTCGTGGGCTTTCCCGCGATCTGGAATGTTGTGGTGCTTTATTTCTATCTTTTCAACACGGGCTGGATTGTCAATCTTATCACAATCGTGGGACTGAGCATTCTCACATTCATTCCTGTCAAATTCGTGCATCCCTTGCGCGTGGCGCATTGGCGCAACATTACAATTCCCATGACTGTGTTGTGGGCTTTGATGACTTTGAGTTTGATTATTTCCAGCCGAGATCCCAATTATTCGGACTGGGTGTATAAATTGGAGTTGGCGCTTTTCTCACTTTCCTCACTTTATTTCGCTTGGATTTCTTTGTGGCGCACGTTCGGCACACTTCACAAAGATGAAGATGAAGACGACCACGCAGCCGCCGCTTGACTTTGCTGGCTAGACCTCCCTATACCGCCGCTCATTCGGCGAGGTAGCTCAGTTGGTTAGAGCACGGGAATCATAATCCTGGGGTCGGGGGTTCAACTCCCTCTCTCGCCACCACCGTTCCCCCCGACGCAGC
>JAYVOQ010000083.1:0-5781 GCA_043757845.1 Hyphomicrobiales bacterium
AAGAATAAGCTCGGCTCATCAATGCTGGCCTCCATCCAGTGGCCAGCTTGAATCACATAAATACTGATTTGTGAATCGGTTTAAATCAGAAAGACTCTAATGTGCGTAACACGGCGATTTCACGCCACCAAGCCGTGAGCCTTTGCCAAACCCATCAAGAATGGAACGCCCTTGGCCAAAATTTCTTCCCGATCTTTGGCTACGGGCCGCCAAACAGAAAGTGCTTTGGCGATTTCGGGCGGAAGGGTCACAAAGGTTTCGATGATGAGCTTTCCCTTAAAGTTACTTTCAGAGAGCGCGCGAAATATATCATTCCAATCAACTGTCCCAGTGCCCGGCACTCCGCGATCACTCTCTGACATGTGGATATAGCTGGAATGCCCGGCTGTAGCACGGATAGCAGAACCAATGCCTTTCTCCTCAATGTTCATGTGATAGGTATCAAAGTGTATCGTCACGTTCGGCTCATCAATCATTTCCTGCAATATCAAGGCCTGTGTTGAAGTATTAAGAAGATGGGTTTCGTAGCGATTGCAGGGTTCGATCCCTAAAGTAATTCCAAGCTTGCGGGCATGTTTGGCGGCGGGCTTTAGAGCCCTGACGATGTTCTCATATTCTTTTTTCTGTGGCGGCTTCCCAGTGCGATAGCCGAGCGCACCAAATGTGACGCCCCCCAGAAATGTTGAACCGACAGCGGCCGCCTTGTCCAAAGCTGCTTTGACAAAAGCTTCTGCTGCCTCTGGTTTTTCTGCCGCCATCTTGTCTTCTGGTAAACAGAGTGAACACGTGGGTTCTACGCTATGTCTTTCAAACAGCTTGCGCGAATGAGGCGCGTCCACGCCCTCTGGCACTAATAGTGGAAACTCGATAACTTGAAGGCCATGTTCAGATGCTTCTGGAATGGCAATTTCTGCAGCTTGCCTCGTCCATTCTGGGGCCCAAAGAGAGGCATGCATGCCGAGCTTTACGTCTTTGCTTCTTGCCATGGTCATTCTCCTAATGGGCACCAACAATGTAACTCACAACTTCGCGCATCTGGGTTTTTGCGGTTTCGAGTGTGGCCTCAATACGGCCTTGGCGTAGAACCACGATGCGGTCGGTTACCTCAAACACATCATTCAACCGATGGCTTATGAGGATGACGGCGATGCCTTCGCTTTTCAGCTGTTTAACAAGATTCAGAACATTTTCCACTTCTCGAACCGCTAATGCTGCTGTGGGTTCATCCATGATTACAATTCTGGGGTTGAAGGTGAGTGCGCGGGCGATAGCGACTGTTTGTTGTTGCCCGCCAGAGAAAAGACCGACTGGACGATGCAGTGAGGGAATGGGCGCACCCAATCTGTCAATCATCCTTCGCGCCTCGACATCCATGCGTGCTTTATCGACAACAAAAGGCAAGAATCCAAAAGGGCGCCGCTTGGGCTCTCGCCCCAAAAAGATGTTAGAGGCTACATCCTGCTGTCTGGCCAAGGCCAAGTCTTGATAAATCATCTCGATTCCAAGGGCGCGGCGCGCGCCTGGAGCAATGCCCGCAATGTCTTGGCCCTTAAAAGTAATAAAGCCTTCGTCGATAGAATAGATGCCAGTGATGGTTTTCATCAAGGTGGATTTTCCAGCGCCATTATCACCCACCAAGCCCGTTACAGTACCCGCCTCGAAGTCGAGGTTTACCCCGTTCAAGACCTGGATTGCCCCAAAACGCTTGGTAACATTGTTGATGGAAAGGAGGGTCATGACTTTTTTTCCTTTCCACCTTGCAGTTGGTCGATATAGACCGCCAAGATTAGCACCACGCCAATGGCGACTTGCTGCCAGAAAGATTGAACTGCTAGAAGCGTTAAGCCGTTTTGCAAAACGCCCATGATGAGTGCGCCTACCATTGTGCCGAGGATTGAACCCTTGCCGCCAAAGAGGCTAGTTCCGCCGATGATCGCAGCGGTAATAGCTGTGAGTTCATAATTGATACCTGCTGTTGGATCGCCAGCATTGACGCGTGCCATGAAGATCAGTCCAGCGAGTCCTGCCATAAAACCTGACACGATGTAGAGTTTCCACCGCAATCGATCGACGGGAATTCCAGTTGCTCTTGCGGCTGCCTCGCTATCACCTATTGCCAGTGTATGGCGGCCGAACGGTGAATAAGCTAGCATGTAGTGGGCGATGACGGCTGTGATTGAGAGGATGATCACGGGCATCGGAATTCCCAATGGCCGCCCTTGACCTAAATAGATTACTGAGGCCGGTAATCCATAGATCGCGCCTCCATTGGGAGAAAAAATTAATGCAAATCCACGCGCTATTCCCAACATGCCAAGTGTTACGATAAATGACGGCATCCGCGTTTTTGTAATGAGGAAACCGTTGATCGTGCCCGCGAGTGCTCCAGCACCAAGTGCGCCTAAAATGGCAAAGGGTCCGGGCAGTTCTAGCGTAACCACAAGATAGGCCCCTACAACTCCTGAAAAGCCCATCACTGACCCAAGCGATAAATCGAGACCCGCAGAACTCAAAATAATCGTGGCCCCAATAGCGAGGACACCAATGGTGGATGTTGCCAAAAAAATGTTTAGAAAATTGCTGAGTGACAAGAAGAACGGTGACAGCACGGCCATTGCTGCGCATAGCATGATGAGTACGACTAGAGATTCCAGTCGGACATGCAAATTGCTGTCAAAGAAAAATTGCAGACGGCGCCATTGGTCCACCTTGTTATCGATTGCAACGGTCACTCATAGCCTCTTTTAGAACAAGCAAGCGGGGTGTAGGAAGTTTGCCCCGCCGGCTAAAGTTCACATGATTATTTCACATATTGAAGCATGGGTTCCTTATTTGCATCAATTACGTCTTTGGTCAGAACCAGTGTTGGGACATAAATCACCTCATCGACCTTTCCGCCATCAATGATCTTCTTCACGTTCTCAACCGCTTGTTTGCCCACAAGGTAAGGAAGTTGCGCGACAGATGCGGTCAAGCGACCTTCCTTGATAGACTTAACAGCGTCGGAATTGCCATCCACGCCGATGATGACGATGTGGGCACCCTTACTGGCAGCGAAAACGGTTTCAACTGCACCCAAGGCCATGCCGTCGTTGGCACAGAAGATCGCGACCAAATCGGGGGTCTTGGTCAGAATATCGTTGGTAATGTTTGCAGCTTTGCCGCGATCCCAATCACCTGGCAGCGACGCGACAATTTGCAAACCTGGAGCCAGTTCTTTCAGCTTATTCGCAAAGCCATCGGCGCGTTTTTTACCGGTAATGTTTCCAGAAAGGCCTTCAATGACTAAAACAGGTCCTTTAGCATTCTTGCCCAATTTGCTCACTAAATACTCAGCGCCTTGGGCACCAGCGGCCACATTGTCGGAACCAATGTGGAAGGCTACCTCTACACCTGCGTCTTTTGTGATCTTTGGATCAAGATTACCGTCAAGATCCACTACTGGAATTTTCGCTGCATTGGCTTGCTTCAGGCAAGGCAACAAATTGTTAGAGTTGATCGCCGCAGTGATCATCGCCACGGGTTTCTTTTCCAACATGGTGTTGCAGGTATTTAGTTGCGGTTCAGCAGCTTGATCGCTTTCAACAGCTTGCAAGTCATATTTCACGCCTGCCGCTTTGGCACCTTCTTCTACCCCTTTGCCCATTGCTCCCCAAAATGGGTTGGCCAAAGTCTTCATGAGTACACCATAAGTGCCATCGGCGGCATGTGCGTTGGCACTGAGTGCAACCAATGACACAGCTAGAAAAAGTGGACTAAATTTTTTCATCGTTCTTCTCCCAAAAGATGCGCTGTATTGTTTGTCTTGGTCAATTGACACCACCAACGCGTAAGTGTCATTAATTTGAGGGTACTAAAACGTGCACCTGAACCGACGCTACTGGAGCATTTAAAATTTGTAAACCGTTTAACGCATTGCGCTGCAGCAGGAACTTCGAGAGCAAACTCAAAGCGAAAACCCCAATCGAAATTAATTTCATTTTTAGCTGTTTATAAAAGCGATATTTATTCACTTACGATCCAAATTTACCGAAACTTTAGCTCACTTATTGAATAAACACCTTAAACGATTTAGAAACGGGCTTAAATCTGCTTTTTCTGAGTTGCACTGATAGGAAGTCCCGTGTCGCGCCCTCTCATTCTGATTGATCCGTTTCCTCGTACAATGAAAACAATTTGCGAACCTATAGTTCGCGCAAAGCTTCAATCGCTTGGAGAGCTTATCATTCATGAGTCTTCGCTAATGCCCGACCAGATGATTGAGCGTTATTTGCCCGAAGCGGTGATTATCATGGGGCAAACCAAATTGTCGCGCGAACGTTTGATAAAGGCTAAGAAGTTGCGTGCTATCATTAATGTGGAAACCAATTTCACTGACGCGATTGATTATGACTATTGCTTCGCTAATGGCATTCACGTGCTGACGCCTGGCGCTGCCTTCGCGGATGCAGTAGCCGAGTCCGCGCTTGGGATGGTCATTGATCTTGCGCGTGGCATTACCAAGGCAGACAGAGATTTTCGTCGTGGAGTTGAAGCCTATGGTTTGGAAGGTAATGTCGGCAACTTCAATCTTATGAGGCAACACATTGGGCTTATTGGTTATGGGGACCTCGCCCGATCATTCCAACGCCTTGTTGCGCCTTTCCAATGTGAAATAAGTGTTTATGACCCTTGGGTGCCGGACTATGTGCTTCACAAGAATGGATGCAGACCTGCGTCGCTCGAAAATATTCTTCGCGAATGCCGCGTGATCTTGGTCTTCGCGGGCGTAACGTCCGAGAACCAAGGCTTCATTGGACGCAAGGAATTATCCCTGATTAAATCAGACGCTATTTTTCTTCTGATGAGTCGGGCAGCTGTGGTTGATTTCCCCGCCCTTATTGAAGCAGTAGGTGCGGGTAGATTTCGCGCGGCCAGTGATGTGTTCCCGATCGAACCAGTCGCCAAGAATGATCCCGTTCGCAGTGTGGAAGGGCTTTTACTTTCAGCCCACCGTACCGGTGGGATGCCTGAAGCATTTTATGAGATCGGCCGACAGGCCGTGGCAGATGCGGAACTCATTTTGAAAGGCCTACCACCAGTGGTATGTCGAAAAGCACTCCCGGAAACTGTGAAGCGATTCCGTAGCAAGCCTGTTGAAATTAACTGAGACAGATGAGCGCCAAAATCCATAAACCCAAAAATGATCTTTACATCATCATCCACAATTGAAAGAGGGTGCGGTTGATTACTACCGCACCCCCAATACAAACAACCTCGAAACCAACCAGCGGACCGGGAGCCAAAGTCTAGCAAGCTTCTAAGTCATCCGTTCAAACAGTCCTTATGGACGTGTATTGGAACAATGGAGAATAGGGTGCTGTCAGACGAATGCGAACACGTCTCGGTTTGCCCTAACCCGCCCAGGGTGCTGTCAGACGAATGCGAACACGTCTCTGTTTGCCCTCACCCGCCCAGTGTCAGGCCACGCAGAGTTGACGCCACTCAGTGAGAGCAGCGTCACGGTTGACCTTGAAGTTCAGCCGGCTGGAGAGGCTGCGTTCCTGGTTGAAATGGGTGAAGATCGAGGCATGAACCGATGCGAACTTTTGTAACGTTCGCATCCGACGGAAGCGCAGCATCGCCCGCTCTCGTCTTCGAAAGGGTTGGTGCGCGTTTTCCGCGCGGTTGTTCGCCCAGCAGCCGGTTTCCTGCTGGTCACTGATACCGAGTTCACGCAGGGCAGCCCCGTAAGCGCGCAGGTGATCGGTCACTATCTTCTCGGCGTGACCGTGCCGCTTC
>JAYVOQ010000084.1:0-21930 GCA_043757845.1 Hyphomicrobiales bacterium
CACCCACGGCCAGTTCACCACATCAGGCGCTATTCGCTTTGCCAAGCATGTGCTGGAACCTTTCAATCCTCTGTGGTTTGAAGAACCCACACCACCGGAAAAACCCGAGGAAATGGCATTAGTGGCCAGGGCCACTTCGGTGCCGATTGCCACGGGCGAACGTTTGGTGACAAAATATGAATTCTCACGCGTGTTGGAATGCCGTGCGGCATCCATCCTGCAAATGGCAATGGGCCGTGTGGGCGGGCTGATGGAGGCCAAAAAGATTGCCGGTATGGCCGAGGCTTATTACGCGCAAATTGCCCCACATCTTTACGCTGGCCCGATTGAGGCTTTGGCTAACATTCATTACGCAACCTCACTGCCCAATTTTTTGATTTTGGAATCCATCGAGACCTTTGATAATTTTCATAACCAGTTGCTCACCAAACCCATTCGCTGGGAGCAGGGCTATGTAATTGCGCCAACTGAACCGGGGCTTGGCAGTGAACTCAATGAAGCAGTGGCTTTGGCCCATCCTTACACAGGCGACAGACTGCACTTGGAAGCAACGAATACAGTTGTGCAATGAAAATAGGTTATATCGGTCTTGGCGAACTAGGCGGCCATCTGGCCATGAGTTTGCTGCGTGGCGGGCACCATCTGGTGGTTTATGATACCGCTGCAACCCGTGCCGAGCGCCACGTGGCCGCGGGTGCAACGCTGGCTAAATCCATCGGTGAATGTGCGGCGCAAGCCGATATTATTTTTACCTGTTTGCCGACTCCGGCCATTTCAGAAAAAGTGTTAGATGAAATTCTGCCGCACGCACGCGAAGGCCTGACGTGGATTGAAAGTTCGACACTGGGCCGCGATGAGATTTTGCGTTTGGCCGCCAAAGCGCAAGGAGCGGGCCTGAAAGTTTTGGAAGCCCCTGTGACTGGCGGCGTGCACTTGGCGGCGCGCGGCGAGATTACGGTTTTAGTGGGTGGTGACGAGGCCTTGTTTCTGGCCCACAAGCCATTGCTTGAAAACATCGGCAATCGCATTTTCCACATGGGGCCGATTGGCTCTGCGGCGGTTATCAAAGTGATCACCAACATGCTGGCCTTCATCCATTTGGTGGCGGATGCCGAAGCTTTAATGCTGGCCAAGCGCGGCGGGCTTGATCTGGCAAAATCTTGGGCCGCCATCACCGCCTCCAGCGGCACCAGTTTTGTGCATGAAACCGAAGGCCAGCTGATCTTGAACGGCAGTTACGACATTGCCTTCACCATAGACTTGGCCCTGAAAGACCTTGGTTTTGCCATGAAGTTTGGCGAAGACTTCGGCGTTCCACTGGATTTGGCACGCCGCACTTTTGAAACCTTTCAAAAGGGCAAGGCGGCCTATGGCGGGGCCGCACAATCCACGCAGATTGCAAAATTGCTGGAAGATGCCCTGCACACGGATTTGCGCGCCGAGGGCTTTCCAGCGCGGTTGAAATGAAGGTATAAGGGAAGTTCGGTTCATCTGCTGTTCAGGTTCATTTGCTTAAAGACACCACAAGTTTGAAGAGATCAACCCTAGGAGATTAAAAATGAAACGTATTTTGAATGTAACGCTTGCTTCACTACTGGCTGCCTCAACACTTGCCTTTGCTGTGAGCGATGCTGATGCCATGAGCCGCAAACGTTATTGCCAGTCTTATGCGCGGCGTGTGTCAAGCCGTGTGCAAGGTGACCATGTTGCCGGTGGTGCGGCCTTGGGTGCAGCGGCAGGTGGCGTGTATGGTGGTTTGACGGGCGGTGGCGCTGCGAGCAACCTGATCACCGGGCTTGCCTTAGGTGCTGTTGGCGGCGGCATTGCAGGTGCGGTTGCTGGTGATAACGCCAAGAAGGAAGCCTATTGGCAAGCCTATCATGATTGCCTTGGTTATTAATCGAACTCGAATTTAATAAATGATTTAGCCTGGCCATGCGCCGGGCTGAATTGTTTTAACTGCGCCCTTCAGTGAAGGCGATTTTTAATGCAAAGAGCGCAAACACACCGGCAAAAGTGAAATCAATCCCGCGTAACACACGCCTACGGGTTTTCAGCCAGCCCACCAATTTCTCTGCCCCCAGTATCATCAAGAATGACAGGGGCAAGTTGATCACAATAAAATAAATGCCGAGAAAAAGCATCTTGTCGCGGACATTGGGATCGCTGGCGTTCACAAATTGCGGCAAGAAGGTGATGAAAAACAAAACCACTTTTGGGTTGGTGAGGTTAACCGTAACCCCCATCAAAAAACTGCTGAGGGTGCTGGCAGTTTTCTGCCCCGTCGTCACCACATTAAGCGATGAGCCGCTGCGGATGGCATTGAAAGCAAGCCAAAGCAAATAGCCCGCGCCAACAATTTTCAAGATAAGAAATCCAGTGTGCGATGCGGCGATAATTGCTGAAACACCGAAGGCCGCCAAAAATGTGTGAACGAAGCAACCCAGATTGGCCCCAGCCACAGAAGCAATGCCGGCCTTTCGGCCTGAAACCATGGTGCGTGCCAAAAATAAGCTCATATCTGGCCCCGGTGTGATGAACAGCAACACCGAAGCCGCGGAATAAGCCAGCAGAACTGGCATGGTTGGAATGAAATTCATGATGCTTGCAATCGCTCCGTCAAATCGCTATGCCCCGCCGCACCGCGGGATTAGCTCAGTTGGTAGAGCGCTTCGTTTACACCGAAGATGTCGGCAGTTCGAGTCTGTCATCCCGCACCAGCCTATGCCCTTGCGGGCTACGGCTCGGCAAGCCAAAACAAGTTTGGAAGAGGAAAGAACCCGCGTTCTTGTTTTGCGCTCACTCACTTTTCAGCTTGGCTTCAAAAGCCCGCAGGCGCTTGAAGATTGACATCAGCTCCACAATGTCTGTCCAGCTGTTTACAAGATATTGGAATGACCCACGCACTTCACCAAAAGCACTTAGGATTTGCTGCATAGGCCCCAATGTGATTTTGCCTGCTACGATCGTCAGTGAGAGAATGATGTAGGGGAATATATTATCTGTTTGAAGATAGAGAATGCGGCCAACATTGAAATACATGTAGTTAAAATAAAGCTTGAAATAATTTTTGCGCACGTCAGCAAACAATCCTGTCATCGTTTGAGGTGCTGCGCGAGACTCATTGTCTTCACCGTAAACCAGTTCTTTACGGTAAGCGGCCTCAACTCTTTGATTGTTGAATTGCAAGCCGGGCAATTTGATACCGATCAAAGCCAAAAAGCCTGTGCCGATCAGTGACCAAAGCAGGGCAGCGGTAACCAGCGGGTAGGGAATAGCACCGAGAACTGGGATTTCGGAAACCACACCTTCCAAGCCATGCAGCACGGGCAAGAATGCAATCAACGTCATCATCGAGCTTACAAAACTGACACCAAGATCTTCAGTGGTGGAGGCAAATCGCATTGTGTCTTCTTGCACCCGCTGTGCTGAACCCTCGATGCCGCGCAGACTGGGCCAATTAGACATATAGAAACCGTTCATTGCAGTGCGCCAACGGAAGATCCAATGCGATATGAAAAAGCGGTTCACAACGCCAATCGTAACGGCAAGTAAGGCAATGCCAGCAAAGCTGGTGAGGCCAGCAAAAAATTCAGCCACTGTGACCGGGCGAGATTTTGACAGTGCTGCTTGGATCATATCATAAAATGGGCCATACCAATTGTTGATGGCCACACTGACTTGCACTTGGAAATAAGTGACAAAGACGATCAAGGCTGAACCTAATACTGACCAAAAAAACCACGGTGATGGCGATAAAAAACGCCAAGCCAAAGCAAAAATGGCGACGATTGCAGTGTAGTAGATATAAAACCAAATAAATGGTGCCGACCAGAAAACCTGCACGCCAATGATCGGTGGCGTACCATCTGCTGCATTTGGCAATCCGATATTCGCCCCAAAATCCTTGAAAAAGAAAAACCATGCCAAAACAGAGATCAGTCCCCAAACGGCTGCTGATGAAAAGAACAGGCGCGGGTTAGGAAAAAATGAAACGAACATGGTGGCCTTTCGGGTCTTGAGATTCGCATGATGATACTCTCTAATCGGGGGGGAAATGCAACTCTTGTCACTTCATCGTCATGTTATTTGAAATTCCGCCAGCTTTGCGTGATGCACTTGCGCAATGGTTGAATGCACAATCGCAAGCGGATTTACGCCAGCACACCCATCACCTGCGGCAAGCTTATGCTGACGGCCACA
Organism: Hyphomicrobiales bacterium; assembly: GCA_043757845.1. GTDB lineage: Bacteria > Pseudomonadota > Alphaproteobacteria > Rhizobiales > Aestuariivirgaceae > Aestuariivirga. The sequence goes on from JAYVOQ010000084.1 coordinate 4,204, forward strand.
ACTCAAATTCGGTTGATCTTTCCGCTTATCTTGCAACCCGCATGCCCGCAACTTTTGCGGCCATTTCATTTGTGTTGCGCGAAGTGGCTTTGGTGCTGCCAGAATTTGCGCCCTCATCAATGCTGGATGTGGGGGCAGGGCCGGGCACCGCCAGTTTTGCAGCACGTGGTGTTTGGCCAAGTTTGAAAAACTTCACGCTGGTGGAGCAAGATGCCCGTTTTGCAAGTTTGGCTGAAACCTTGGCAAAACAGTTTCTGCCAAATCATCTTATTCGGCGGCAGAATCTTTTATCGGTAGCACCACAGGCTGCTTTGGTAATCGCTGCTTATGTGCTGGCCGAGTTGCCAAAAGAACAGGTGGCCAAAGCGGCATTACATCTTTGGCAGCAAACCGACCACACGCTCATCCTTGTAGAACCGGGCACAACGCCGGGCTTTGCGCGTATCCTTGCTTGCCGCAAAGCCTTATTGGCAGCGGGCGCTCACGTTATTGGCCCCTGCACCCACGCCGCCGCTTGCCCCATGGCAGGCCAAGACTGGTGCCATTTTAAAACCCGTTTGCAACGCAGTCGTTCGCATATGCACGCCAAAGCCGCGATAGTGCCTTTTGAAGATGAAGCTTTTTCGTGGATTGCCGTTTCGCGCCATAAAGTGCCGCTTGCAAAAGCTAGGATCATCGGCCCGCCCAGCACCAATAAAGTGGCCGTGGCGATGCGGGTGTGTGATGAACATGGCCTGCATGATGAATCATTTGCCTCGCGCCATAAGGCCACTTACAACGCCGCCAAGAAATTGAAATGGGGAGAGTCGCTGCCCAAACAGCGCGTGTCCGAATGATGATTGATCTCGAACCTTACAAGGCCATGGCGCAAGGCTGGCTTCAAACGCTGATTGGCTGGCTAAGTTCGCCACAGTTTTATGCGCAAGCGGGTGCCGTTGTGGCCTGCTGGGTGTTGGCGCGTATTTTAGCGCGAACGCTTTTGGTGCGCGTTGCCTTTTTGCGGGCCGAACCCAGCGAAGGACGATTGGCGAAGATTTTGCGCACCGCTTATTCGTGCCGAGATCTGGTGCAGCCGCTGGTGCTGGTGATTGCTTTGGCTATTGTGGCCCAAATTGCTGATCAGACGGTGGGTTCGTCGTGGCTGGTGCGCGCCGCACAGAGTGTTGCGCTGATGACGCTTCTTTACAGTGCGATCAACCGTTTTCTGAAACATCCGCTGGTGAATGCTGGGGCACGCTGGATCGGCATTCCTGCTGCTGCGGCTTATGCGTTTGGCTATATGCCCGCCGTTGTCAGCGGTATGGACCATGCCGCCTTGGAAGTGGGCAATCTTCGCATTTCGCTTTTGACGTTAATCAAAGCCGCAGCTTTTGGCGGCGCCTTATTTTGGTTTGGCCGGGTTTCGTCTCGCGCCGGGCAAAATGTAATTCGCAAGCAAGAGTCAGTTGACATTCAAACCCGCGAGCTTGCGGCCAAAGGACTTGACCTGTTTGTGGGCTGTGCTGCGGGTTTATTGTTGCTGAATTTGCTGGGGATTGATCTTTCAATTCTTGCAGTTTTTTCAGGTGCAGTGGGCGTGGGGCTGGGTTTTGGCTTGCAGCAAATCGCCTCTAACTTCATGTCTGGCCTGATCATCTTGTTGGAGCGTTCATTGAAAGTGGGCGACTTCATCGAGTTGGAAGATGGCCGCAGCGGCCATTTGAAGGAAATCAACATGCGCCAAAGCCGCTTGGGTACATTTGATGGCAAAGACATTATGGTGCCCAATGATCGCTTCATCACCACGCGCGTGATCAATTGGACGCATGCAGACCCGCGGCAACGTTATGAAGTGCCCTTTACGGTTACCTACGACACTGATCTTCACGCCATACCGCCCATGATCGTTAAGGCGTTGCTGAAAATAAAGGGCGTTTTGCGCACACCCGAAATGCCCGAATGTGCCCTGAAATCTTTTGGCGACACTAATGTGGCCTTCACCGCAAAATTCTGGGTCGAAGGCATTGATGATGGCGTGAATAGCTATACGTCAGACGCGCTGTTTGAAATTTGGGATGCACTGAAAGACGCTGGCATCACCATGAAAGCGCCGCCGCCAAAAATTCAGTATGTGACGGCACCTGTGGTGGCCAAGAAAACCAAATGATGAGAAAATTGATTTCATCTGGTTCAACCTTTGAATCTGCGATGGGATATTCGCGCGCTGTTGTTGATGGTGAATGGTGTTTCGTTTCCGGCACCACAGGCTTTAACTATGACACGATGACTATTTCTGATGATGTGGTCGAACAAGCCGAACAATGCTTCAAGAATATCGCCAAGGCCTTAGGGCAGGGTGGCTTTGAAATGGCAGATGTGGTGCGCGTTCACTATCTGCTGCCGCGTGCGGACGATTTTGAACCTTGCTGGCCCGTGTTGCGGAAATACTTTGGCGACATTCGCCCCGCTGCAACTATGTTCGTGGCAGGCTTGGCTGACCCTCGAATGAAAATTGAGATCGAAGTGACAGCGAAGAAAAAGCAATGAAGCCAAAGCACGTTGCCTTGGCGGTCTTGATTGCAGCAATATGGGGCTTTAACTTTGTGGCGATTAAACTGGGTGTGACGGGCGTTCCACCGTTCTTCCTCACCGCAGCACGCTTTATGTTGGCTGCATTTCCGGCCCTTTTGTTTATCGCCAGACCGCAAGAAAATTGGCGTTGGGTGGCAGGCTTTGGCTTGGTGCTGGGCGTGGGGCAGTTTGGTTTTCTTTTTCTGGCCGTGCGCCTTGGCTTGCCCGTTGGCCTTACGTCATTAGTCATGCAGGCCCAAGCTTTCTGGACGATGGTGTTTGCTTGGGTGGTGCTGAATGAAGTGCCTTCCACGCGCCAAGTCTGGGGTGCGATGATCGGCTTCGGTGGCATTGCTACAATTGCGCTTGGCCGCTGGGCTGGGCCAGACTTGTTGCCATTGCTATTATGTCTCATCGCGGCAGCAGGCTGGGCGGCCGCCAATATCATCTCGAAGAAAGCCAAACCCAAAGACACGTTATCTTTTGTGGTTTGGTCGAGCTTGGCGGTGCCGTTACCCATGTTGCTGTTGTCTTGGATATTTGAAGACCATGGGCAGATCATCGCCGCCGTGACGGCACCAACCGCGCAAGTGGTCGGTTCGCTGTTTTACCTTGCCTTCCTTTCAACGCTGTTTGGCTATGCAGCGTGGAATTATCTTTTTAACCACTATGCTGCCTCCACTGTTGCCCCATTTTCATTGCTCATCCCACTGTTCGGAATTCTTGGCGGCATCGTGGTCTTCGCCGAGCGATTTGACAGGTTTGAGTTTATCGGTGCCGTTCTAATCGTCGGCGGCTTGCTGGTGAGCAACCTTAACTTCAATTCAAAAATGAAAAAGGCGGAACCCAAAGGTTCCGCCAATTAAAGGGTTTCTCGTTTATACTGGCGCTTCTTAAGGTCACCAGATCGGCAGCTGCATTGTATGCGCCTGCTCAATTCCTCCCTAGCCTTGGGCTAAAGTCCAAGTCCATGCCGAGTAAACTAGCAACAATCAAGCCGCCCTGCAAAGCAAAAAGTGCCAACGGCTTGCCTTGACATGTGAAAGCCTTAAAAGACCTTCAGATTTTCGCCAACAATAGAGATTCTAATGCGCCTTTCCCAATACTTCATGCCCATTCTTCGTGACGACCCAAAAGAAGCGGAGATTGTTTCACATCGCTTGATGCTACGAGCCGGCATGATCCGCCAAGAAGCCGCTGGAAGCTATTCGTGGTTGCCCATGGGCTTTCGCGTTCTCAAAAAGATTGAGCAAATTGTGCGCGAGGAACAAGACCGGGCAGGGGCCATTGAAGTGTTGATGCCCACACTGCAATCGGCTGATCTTTGGAAAAAGTCTGGCCGCTATGAAGCTTATGGCAAGGAAATGCTGCGCGTGAAAGACCGCCATGACCGCGATATGCTTTATGGCCCCACAAATGAAGAAGTGATCACCGATATTTTCCGTTCGGGCATTCAGTCTTACAAAGACGTGCCGCGTAACCTCTATCACATCCAATGGAAGTTTCGCGATGAAGTGCGACCCCGTTTCGGCGTGATGCGGGGCCGCGAATTTTTAATGAAAGATGCTTATTCATTTGATCTGACAGCTGAAGCTGGCCAACATTCTTATAACAAAATGTTCGTTGCTTATTTGCGCACTTTCGCGCGCCTTGGTTTGAAAGCTGTGCCTATGCAAGCAGATACGGGCCCCATTGGCGGCGACAGCAGCCATGAGTTTTTGGTGTTGGCAGAGACTGGCGAAAGCGGCGTGTTCTTCGATAAAGATTTTCACAGCATGGACTGGGAAAATTTTGATATTGATTATGATGATGTTAGCGCCGTGAAAAAACTGGTTGATGAATTCACCAGTAAATATGCAGCCACCGACGAAAAACACGACATTGCCGAGTTTGACTTACGCGTTGCAAAAGACAAGCAGCTTTCAGGACGCGGGATTGAAGTGGGCCATATTTTCTTTTTTGGTGATACCTATTCAAAACCCTTAGGCTGCGAAGTGCAAGGCGCTGATGGCAAAAAGGTGACATTGCAATCAGGCTCTTACGGCATTGGCGTTTCGCGCTTGGTCGGCGGCATCATTGAAGCCAGCCACGATAAAGACGGCATCATTTGGCCCGAAGCAGTAGCCCCATTTAAAGTGGGTCTGATCAACATCAAGTCTGGCGATGGGGAAGCTGATGCAGCCAGTGACAAAATTTACAAAGGCTTGCAGGCCAAAGGTGTTGAAGTGCTTTATGATGATCGCCAACAACCCGGTGGTGCCAAATTCGCCACCATGGATTTGATTGGCTTGCCTTGGCAAGTGATCATCGGCCCACGGGGTTTAAAAGACGGCATCGCCGAAGTGAAGCACCGCAAAACCGGGGCGCGTGAAAATGTGGCGCTTGATAAAGTTGTGGAGAAACTGGCCGGATGAGCCTTGCCAGCACACGGCCCTTTGCGGGCTTTGAATGGATGTTGGCGCTGCGCTATTTGCGCCCCCACCGGGGCGAGGGCTTTGTGTCAGTGATCACTGTGTTTTCGCTGCTGGGCATATTAACCGGCGTTGCCACGCTGATTGTGGTGATGTCTGTGTTCAATGGTTTCCACGAAGAACTGTTGGGTAAGATCTTAGGCTCCAGCGGCCACGCTGCCATTTTACGCAATGATGGTGCTGCGATCCAAGATTATGAAGCCATGGCCGGCCGCATTGCCAAGGTTGAAGGTGTGACTTCGGTTCTGTCCCTTGTTGAAGGCCAAGTATTGGCTTCTTCGCCGCGCAATTCCACAGGCGCTTTGGTGCGTGGCATGAGCGAAAAAGATTTGGCTTTATTGCCCGACATTAACAACAAAGATTTGAAAACCGCCCTTGGCAATTTTCCAAACATTGACGCAAAGCCCACCTTCGATGGCTTGGAGAAAGCCGCAGGCCTTGTGATTGGCGAAGGCATGGCACGCCGCCACCAAATTGTTTTGGGCACAAACTTCAATTTAATTGCTCCTGATGGGCCAGATACTCCGGTTGGCAACATTCCGCATTCACGCAGTTATCCCGTGGTTGGCATATTCAAGGCGGGCATGTCTGAAATTGACGACAATGTGATTTTTATGCCGATTGGTGAAGCCAAAGATTTCTTTGGAACCGAGGGCGGGGCCACCAGTTTGCAAGTGATGGTGAAAGACCCCGACAAAGTGCAAACCCAAGTCTCAGCCATCCTTGCCGCTGCAGGCCCGGATATTTTGGTGCAAACTTGGCAAGCTCGCAACATTGCATTCTTCAACGCACTTGCGGTGGAGCGCAATGTGGTGACTGTGGTTCTTTCATTGGTGGTGCTGGTGGCCGCACTTAACATTATTTCTGGTCTTTATATGATGGTGAAAGATAAAGGCTCCAACATCGCCATTTTGCGCACCATGGGGGCCACCAGCAACACCATTATGCGCGTATTCTTTCTGGTGGGGGCGATCATTGGCACCGTGGGCACTTTGGCTGGTTTGGTGATTGGCGTTTTGATTTGCTGGAATGCTGAAAACATCCGCAAACTCATTCAATGGATTTCAGGTGTCGACCCGTTCAATCCTGAGCTTTATTATCTGGCACAGCTTCCGGCGCGTATCAATTACAGCCAAACTTTTGCTGTGGTGCTGTTTGCGCTGCTTTTGTCTTATGTGGCCACACTTTATCCGGCTTGGAAAGCGGCAAAGCTTGATCCTGTTGAAGGCCTGCGTTCGGCATGAGTTTGAAACCAACTTTGCAGCTTTCTAATGTTTCACGCATTTACGGGGCTGGCGAACGGGCATTGAAGATTTTTGAAAACCTGTCGCTGCAAGTGGCCGTAGGTGAGATTGTGGCTCTTGTCGGCCAATCTGGATCTGGCAAGTCTTCGCTGCTGCATATCGCAGGGCTTTTGGAACAGCCTTCTTCCGGAGAGGTTTTGATTGCGGGCCAAAACTGTTCGCGCATGGATGACAACACCCGAACTGCGGTGCGCCGCCTTGGCATTGGCTTTGTCTATCAGTTCCACCATCTGCTGCCGGAATTTTCTGCTTTGGAAAATGTGATCATGCCGCAGCTGATTGCAGGCGAGAGCAAGGCCAAAGCCATTAAACGCGCCAAAGATTTGTTGGGACGCATGAAACTTGATCATCGTTTAGAACATCGCCCCGCAGAACTTTCAGGCGGTGAACAGCAACGCGTGGCCATTGCCCGCGCCATTGCTAATCGCCCGTTGTTGCTTTTGGCGGATGAGCCCACGGGCAATTTAGACCCACCCACTGCAGAGATGGTGCACCTCGAATTCTTGCGCATGATCCGTGAGGAAGGCCTTGGTGCCTTGATCGCCACGCACAACGTGGAATTTGCCAGCCGGATGAGCCGCATGTTGAGAATGGTGAATGGCACGCTGGTTAGCCGCTAGTCTTGCTATCTTTCTTCTTGCCGCATCTGCTGCCGCCGAAGACCGACAATCCTTGGCCACACGCATTTGTGCCAGTGCTGAAGCCAATGCCAACGCCAATGGTTTGGAACCCACATTCTTTGCAAGACTCTTATGGCGCGAAAGCCTGTTTGATCCCAATGTGGTATCCAACAAGGGCGCCCAAGGCATAGCCCAGTTTATGCCGGAAACGGCGGCCAAGCGCGGATTGGCTGACCCATTTGAACCCTTGGCTGCCGTAAAGGCCTCTGCCGCCTATTTGGCCGATCTTAAAAAGCAATTCGGAAACATTGGTTTAGCCGCAGCTGCTTACAATGCAGGTGAGGCGCGCATTGAAAAATGGTTGGCTGGCCAAAGCGGCTTGCCGGGCGAAACCCAAGACTATGTGGCCTTCATCACAGGCCATCAAGCCGAGGAATGGAAAGTGCTATCCGCGAATTTTGCAGTACCATCACTCGGTCAGGGCGCAAGTTTTACAGTCAGTTGCGAAAACTTGGCACTGCGCAAAGGCCAACTGGCCGTGGCCGGAACGGCTTCCGCTGTTATGAAACCATGGGGGGCTTTGTTGGCCGTAAACTTTAACGAAACGCTGGCTGTGGCCATGTACCGCCGCCTTAAATTGCGCTTTCCGGCTGCCATCGCAAACCGCGATCCGCTCATCATCCACAAACGTAACCTATCACGCGGCACCCGAATGCTGACGTATGTGATGCTGGGCGAAAAAAGCCGTAAAGCCGCAGTTGCAAGCTGTGTGGCGCTGAACGCTGCCGGTGCGCCATGCATTGTGCGGAAAAACTGAAAGCAATGCTTTTGACTCGGCTCATCAAAGGCTAAGTTGCGCGCATGGCCTCACCCACTTACATCCATCTGCGCAACCATTCGGCTTTCTCTTTGTCAGAAGGGGCCTTGCCGATCAAGAAACTGGCAAGCTTGGCCAAAGATTTCAAAATGCCTGCTTTGGCCATCACCGATTCCAACAATCTTTTTGGCGCACTGGAATTCTCTGAAACACTTTCAGAAAAAGCTATTCAGCCCATTGTCGGTTTGGATTTGCGTGTTGATATGGTGGCCAGTGATGTGGCGCCGAATAAGTTTCAACAGCAAACCGGCCTGAAGCATTTCACCTCATTGGTACTTCTGGCCAAAGACGAGGCGGGCTATCTTAATTTGATGAAACTGACGTCGGCGGCGTTTCTGGATGTTGCCGACAATGCTGAGCCTCATGTGAGTTTGGAATTGCTGACTGCAAACAGCAACGGGCTGATTTGCTTAACAGGCGGGCCGGGTGGACCAGTGAATGAGGCCTTAGTGAATGGCCAACGTGCTTTAGCCGAACAACACCTCAAAGTGCTGCAAAAAATTTTCTCTGATCGGCTCTATATTGAACTGCAACGCCATGGCACGCCCGCAGAAAAGGCCGCAGAAGCCGGCCTGATTGAGCTGGCTTATGAGTGTGACGTTCCTTTGGTGGCCACCAACCAATGCTTTTTCGCAACGCCTGATGACTATGTTGCCCATGACGCTTTGATTTGCATCGCGGGCGGTGAAGTTGTTTCAGAGCAAAACCGCCGCCGCTTAACGCCAGAACACTATTTTAAATCGCAGCAAGACATGGCCGCATTGTTTGCAGATGTGCCTGAAGCCATCGAAAACACCGTCGAGATTGCCCAGCGTTGCTCTTATTGGGTGAAAGGCCGCAAACCCATTTTGCCGCGCTTTGCGCAAGGTGATGAAGCCGAAGTTCTGCGCCAACAAGCCATGGAAGGTTTGAACAACCGCTTGAGGCAAACAGGCCCTGCGCCAAACATGACGCGCGAAGATTATGATCAGCGCTTGGACTTTGAATTGGGTGTGATCAACAAGATGAAATACCCCGGCTATTTTCTGATCGTGGCCGATTTTATCAGATGGGCAAAAGCGCAAGGCATTCCCGTGGGCCCCGGCCGAGGTTCGGGTGCTAGTTCGTTAGTGGCCTATTCGCTTACGATCACTGATGTGGACCCGTTGCGTTTTGGTTTGCTATTTGAACGGTTCTTGAATCCTGACCGTGTATCCATGCCCGATTTCGACGTGGATTTCTGCCAAGATCGGCGCGACGAAGTGATTGCCTATGTGCAGCGCCGCTATGGCGCAGACCGTGTGGCGCAAATTATCACCTTCGGCAAATTGCAATCACGCATGGTTACGCGCGATGTGGGGCGCGTGCTGCAAATGCCTTATGGCCAAGTTGATCGGTTATCGAAATTGATCCCCAACAATCCAGCCAATCCCATCTCACTTGGGCAAGCCATTGAGATGGAACCACGTTTGCAAGAAGAACGTGACCGCGATCCCAATGTGAAAAATCTGTTTGATATAGCTTTGAAGCTGGAGGGCCTTTACCGCAACGCCTCAACCCATGCAGGCGGCATTGTGATTGCAGACAGACCACTCACTGAGTTGGTGCCGCTTTACCGCGATACTTCAGCTTCGCTGCCCGCATCGCAGTTCAACATGAAATATGTGGAAAAGGCTGGGCTGGTAAAGTTCGACTTCCTTGGCCTAAAAACGCTGACGGTCATTGATAAGGCACAAAAGCTCATCCGCCAACGGGTTGCAGATTTTGATGTGCAGAAAATTCCACTGGATGATACGAAAACTTACGAAATGCTGGCGCGAGGTGAAACGCTTGGCGTGTTCCAATTAGAAAGTGCAGGCATTCGCGATGCCGCGCGCATGGCCAAGGCCGACAGGTTTGAGGATTTGATCGCCCTCATTGCTCTTTACCGACCAGGCCCGATGGCACAAATCCCGATTTATTGTGCGCGAAAATTGGGGCGCGAAAAAGTGGAATATCTGCACCCTCTGCTTGAACCCGTGCTCCGCGAAACCTTTGGGGTGATCACCTACCAAGAACACGTGCAACAAGTGGCGCGCGTGCTGGCTGGCTATACGCCAGCCGAAGCCGATCTGTTACGCCGCGCCATGGGCAAGAAAATAAAAAGTGAAATGGACGCGCAGCGCGTGCGCTTTATGGCAGGTGCCCACGCCAATGGCGTTGACATTGCAACGGCCACTTTGGCTTTTGATGCCTGTGCGAAATTTGCTGAATATGGTTTTCCTAAAGGCCACGCGGCCCCTTATGCTTTGGTGGTTTATCAAACCGCGTATCTCAAGGCGCATTATCCAGTTGAATTTCTTGCCGCATCAATGACGCTTGAACTGGGCAACACCGATAAGTTGATGGCCTTCCACCGCGAGGCGCAACGTTTGGATATTCGCGTGGCCCCACCATCAGTCAACGCAGGTGGTGTGGATTTCGCAGTCAAAGACGGAGCCATTATCTATTCTATGGCGGCTCTTAAAAACGTAGGCGCGGGTGCGATTGCACAGATCATCCAAGCGAGGCAAGACGGCGGCCCGTTCAAATCACTTTCTGATTTTTCCAAACGTGTTGACGTCAAAGCCCTCAATCGCCGCGCCCTTGAAAGCCTTGGCAAGGCAGGAGCGTTTGATGGATTAAACCCCAATCGAGCGCAAGTGGTGGAAGGCATCGATAGTATCATCGGCATTGCCAATCGCACCGCCAGCGAATCCGCCGCTGGCCAGAATGATATGTTTGGCAGTCTGGCTTCTGCCAGTGATGACATTGTGTTGCCGCGCCGTGATGCTTGGTTGCCGATGGAGCGTTTGGGACAGGAGTTTGAAGCGGTGGGCTTTTACCTTTCTGGCCACCCGCTTGATGAATATGCCAAACCTCTCAAAAGCCTAGGCATCGACAGCTGGGCCATTTTTCGCGAGAAGGTGATTACCAAGGGCGTTACAGCAGGCAAATTGGCTGGTACGATTACCCACAAGCAAGAGCGCAGGTCAAAGCAAGGCAATAAGTTTGCCTTCGTTGGCTTTTCAGATCCCACGGGGCAGTTTGAGACGGTGGTTTTCGCTGACACCCTTGCTCAAGTGCGTGATCTGTTAGAGCCGGGCAAGGCCGTGGTGATCCGCGTTGAAGCTGAAGTTGAAGGCGAAGAGATTAAATTGCGTCTGCAAACGCTGGATCTTCTTGATAAGGCCGCCGCTGCAGTGGTTCAGGGCATTCAGATTTTTGTGCGCGATTCCAGCCCGCTTGAATCCATCGCCAAACGCTTGCAGCCCGGTGGGAAAGCGCCAGCACGCATTACCTTATTGCTCGAAAATGGCCGAGAAGTGGACATTGGACTTGGCACCAAATTCCAAATCACCCCGCAAGTGAAGGGTGCTATTAAAGCCATCCAAGGGGTTGTCGATGTGCAGGATTTATGATGGTGGAGTCTGAAGCTAGGCTTTAGCGCTGGGCAGTTGTGCGCCGTCGAGTTGTTTTACAAATTCAATCGCCACACCATGTTCAAGATAGCGCACCACACGGCCGCGCATTTTGCCCAACATTAAATATGTGCCCACGCTTGGCACCACGTCGGTTTTGATGCCGGCACCTGAAACAGAAATATCCAACACTTCGCAATTATAAACCCGACCATCTGGCAGGGTGACTTGTGACACCCGGTCAGTGGGGTCATAACGCGAGTGGCGACGATGATCACCAGCGTCACCATTGCCGCGCTGATGCAGCCATTCAACCCGTTGTTGAAAGCGTTCTAAGCGTGAGCCTTTGAGATTGAAGCTAATCTCAAACCCTCCCGGCTTGGCAGCCCCAGTGATTGCTTCTATACGGCCAATTTCTTCAATATAGGCCACAATCGACTGGCCTTGCGGTGGCACGCTGGGGGTGATGAACGTGGCACCTGCAACGGATAAATCAATGACTTGGCACGCGTGCTCACTCAGATCAGGCAACATAAAACGCCCAAAGACCAACCCTGGCGTGCCGGTCGGCTCAGTTAGATCGAGTTTATCGGTTGAATTGTCGCTCACCATTTACCCCTGCAAGCTTCGCACAACGCGGCGCAAATGCGAGTTCAGAATTTCGCCCAGTTAGCGCCCGGCAGGGTAAACATAGGGTTAATTTACTGGTTCTGGCTAGAGAGGCCGCCTTGGATGATTCGTAAGTGCGGCGAGGCTTTGCGACCAACCTGATCCAATAAATTATCGCCATGTTCATGCTCGGTCCAAATAACCCGCGCCGAAACCAGTTCGCGCCGCTGCAACAAACCCGTCGCACGATCATGTTCACCTTTGAAAGCAAACAGGCCGCCAAGTAATTGCACTTTGTGGGACGCAACGTCCCATACCGGTAAAGCCAACATTTCCGCAGCGATGGCTTGCGCACCCGTATAGAGCAGTCGCATACGCACCAATGCCGGTTGCAAGCGCTCTGCCGCAAGGTTGAGTGTTTTGCCGATCACATCGCGTTCAAATGAATCAAATCCAAGCAGCACATCTTGACCCGTAACTTGTTTTTGCAACAGTTCGCACACTTCGCCACCAGCAAGGCGGAATTGCCATGTAGCGGTTTCCGATTTTTGCATAATTGCGATGTGGGGCAACACTTGCACCAGCTTGGCCATTTCCACTTCGGCGCGCGTGGGGCAGGGGCGCTCGGCGCGCAAAGCCTCCCAATAGCGGAACAAATGGCGGCTGCCCGCATGGATGATGTGAGCTGAAGATTTATCGATGTTATTGCGGTCATTGGCCTGCATGGCTTATCCTAGTGGCAAGGGTAGGCCAAAGCGGCCTGTCCCAAAATTGAACTTATGCCCCAGTATTGCAGTTGCCGTGCCAGATGGCCGGCAGGTTAACCATTTGCGGAGTTGTATGTGAGCGAGAAATATCCACCTGAATTGGCACTGCGCAAGGCCCCGCCACCCGCCATTAACCTTCCCCCAGTTGTTTGGGTTTTGATTATGGCCCTTATTGGGATTCACATTGGCGTGCAGTGGGGTGGCCCACATTGGCAGGCTTTTGCGGTTTACACTTTTGCTTTTATTCCGGCGCGTTTAGGCCAAGCGTATTTCCCGCAACCACCTGGCGCTGCGCTATGGAGCTTTTTGACCTATGGATTTCTGCACGCCGATTGGTCGCATGTTTTAGGAAATTGCCTCTGGCTTGCCGTATTTTCGAAGCCAGTGCAGGCCAGGCTGGGCAATCTGCGCTATTTGATATTACTATCACTCAGCATCATCGCGGGCGCGGCGGCCACGTTGTTATTGCATTGGGGCGAACCGTTGCAATTGGTGGGTATTTCAGGCGGAATATCAGGCCTTTTGGCGGCTGCCATTCCGCTGATGTATGGCCACCACGAACCAGCCCCTCATGGCCGGTTGCGGCCTTTGCTGCCGCTAGAAATTCTGCGTGATAGGCGCGCTCTCACTTTCAGTTTGATGTGGATCGGGCTCACAGTGCTGACGGCAACCTCACAATTCCTCACCACTGATGCGCTGATCCCACAGCAAGTGGTGGCGTGGGAGGCCCATGTGGGCGGCTTTATTGTAGGCCTGATTGCCTTTTATGCGCTGGACCGCGCCAACCGTTCGGAAATCATTCACACGCTGCATTGAATGTGTTAGCGTGAATTGCGTTTGATTGAGGAGGAAGCTATGTCTGTCTCTCACATCTTAAAACAAAAGGGCCGTGACGTGATCACGGCCTTGCCTACTGACACAGTGAAACAGGTTGCCGAAATACTCGCCGCCAAGCGCATCGGCGCCATTGTTGTTTCCAGCAGCAATGGCGCGATTGACGGCATTGTGAGTGAGCGCGACGTGGTGCGCGCGATTGGAGAGCACGGTGCCGCAGCACTTGATAAACCCGCCTCCTCTATCATGACCAAGAATGTGCGCAGTTGCAGCGATGACGATAGCGAAATGGAACTGATGGCTGTGATGACGCAACACCGCATCCGCCATTTGCCTGTGGTCACCGCAGGTAAACTTTCAGGCATGATTTCGATTGGCGACGTGGTGAAATTTAGAATTGAACAGATTGAACGCGATGCAGCGGATATGAAGGCGTATATTTCTGGGGGGACGTAAGACTTAGGTGGAGCGAATAGCGAATAGCGAATTGTAGATGTGACTACCTCGAATAATTTGCCATCGCCATCTTACTATTCGCTGTTCGCTATGCTGTCTTTGAAGAGAGGGCCAACACTGCGATGAAATTCAAATATGCTGCGTCCGCGATTGCTGGACTCTGTTGGTCTGTGCCTGCGGAAGCCCATGTCAAATGGTTTGCCCCTTACATCGTCAAGGCCACCCCGCAACCTGTCAGCCTGACTTTGACGAATTACTGGTTCTGGGCTGGTGTGGTTCTGGTGATGGTCTTTTTGATGTTTACACGTCTTGTTGAACAATCCCGATTTGGCACTGCGACCATGACGATCATGGACCGCGCCACTGATCCCTTGTGGAACCGCCTCGACGATTTTATCCGCTGTGTCATTGCTGGATTCTTTATCGCTATCTTCGCAGTTGGTGGCATTTATTTGACGCCGGACCTTAAAACACCGACCGAGTGGGTTTCATGGTTGCAGTTATTGATCGCGGCGGGCATTTTTTCTAAGCGCACCATGCCTCTGTCTGCTGTTGGGATCATCGGATTGTGGCTCTTGGCACTTCGCGACTATGAACTGTTTCATCTCTTTGATTATTTGGCGTTGGGGGTGGGGGTTGCGGCCTATCTTGTGCTGGCGGCTTCATCGCATAAAAACTGGCGCGCACATCGCTTTGAAGCGTTGCGTTGGGCTGTGGCGGTGGCGCTGATGTGGTCAAGCCTCGAAAAATTTGCTTATCCTGAATGGTTTTACCCACTTGTGCAGGAACGCCCCTTCCTAACGTTCGGCATTGCCAGAGACGCCTTCATTCCCATGGCGGGTGTTGCAGAATTTACACTGGGCTTTGGGTTGCTGGCTACTCCGCTGGTGCGCAGACTTTCGGCTTTGGGCCTGCTCATTATTTTCACCGCTGCGGTCTACCCCTTTGGGCGCACTGATATGATAGGTCATTCCCTCATCATGATGATCATCATCGCCATTGCTGTTGATCATACTAGAGAACTGCACTTCATGAACGCGATCCGCCGAAACATTGTGCTGTTACCGGCATCACTGGCAGGGTTTCTAGCCGTATTCGCGGTAAGCTATTGGGGACTGCATGCCGCGATTTATGGGGCAGGGATCCCGGCGGGGGCAGAAGTGCCCACTCAATCCATGTCTACCCATACCGCTGACCCTGAACACCCGCACACAACGGATCAAGACAAGACCTCGCCTTAGTTGAAACAGACGAAAGCTGAATTACTATGATGGTGTGGACGGCGTTTTGCATATCACCGCAATTCATTCGCCTAAAATCTGTTTCCACTCATTTTAGGTGGGTTTGCAATGCGTTCCTGAACAATACTTGGAGTCAATAATTTTGCAGGAAGAGCCGATACCCCGCAATTTACTTTGAGCATTGCAAGTGCGCCGTGCCTGTCTTGTTGAGACAGATAAACTGCTACCGAACTGCCCCGTGCAGGCCATCGAGGCATCAGAGATCAATGGCATGCCCGCAGTGGTGGCAAAGACTTTGTAGCCGGGATGAACTTTTTGAAACCATGCTTCAACTACGCCGCAGTCACTTTTTGCCAACTTGCGACCCCGAGATTTGGAATCGAAAACCTTGCAAGACCGATTGTCACCGCCTCTTTTAGCTGCTGCCTCGCAGGCCGCAATCGCAGCAGTCTTGGAAGCTTCAAGCGACCCACGACCAGCTGTCGCACAGTACATGGCCAAACCAGTTCCGTCCTTCGGATTTAATCCGTCTATTGTTGCGTAAGCGAGATAAACATTAGGCAGCTTCTGGTAAGACTCAAATTCTCTCAAGCAGCCGTCAGCGTTTGCAGGATTGGCGAATGAAAAAAACCAATGCTTGCGAGAGTTGCCATGGCCAAATGGGACGATGCTGACATTGAATTCCTCCAAAATTGCGGTGACATATCTTTCAGTTTGCCAATTTAAGCAACCTCCTCACACCATCTCCAACCCATCGCCTTTCACCCGCCGATAAAAGCAACTCCGCCGACCAGTGTGGCAGGCGTTGCCTTTTCCATTGGCTTTCACGCGAACAAGCAGGCAATCCATGTCACAATCCACGCGCAGCTCAATCACCGAGAAAGTTTCGCCAGACGTCTCGCCCTTCATCCACAATTTTTGGCGTGAGCGGCTGTAAAAATGCATCAGACCTGTGGCGCAGGTTTTTTTCAGCGCCTCGGCATTCATGTGGGCGAACATCAACACCGTGCCGTCCCCCGCATCCTGCACAATGGCACCAATGAGACCTGCGGTATCAAAGCGCGGGGTGAAGGTGAGACTTTCATCGAGGTCTGACTTGCTCATTTGTGCTGCCTTGGAATTTGTAACTATGCTAGTTTCACCCCATATCAGCAAAGCAACTGAAGCCCAAATGCCATGATCGACGAAATCTATAATCGCAAAATTCTGCAATATGCTGCCGACATTCCTCATTTAGAGCGCTTGGCGCAGCCTGATGCCACGGCGGTGGCCCATTCCAAGCTCTGCGGCTCTAAGGTCATCATAGATGTGGTCATGAAAAATGGCGTGGTTTCAGATTTTGGCCAAGACGTGAAGGCCTGTGCTTTGGGCCAAGCGTCGTCTTCCATTATGGGCCGCCACGTTGTGGGCTCATCCGGCGCTGAACTTCGAAGCCTGCGCGAACAGATGTATAAAATGTTGAAGGAAGAGGGCGCACCTCCATCCGGCAAATGGTCTGAGCTTGAAGCATTGCTGCCAGTGCGTGATTATAAAGCGCGCCATGCCTCAACGCTGTTGACATTTGATGCCGTGGTAGATGCCGTAAACCAGATTGAACCCCAACATGACTAAGCCACCCAGCGCCATGAAGGCGACTGATGCTACGACGCGCAAGGGTTCGCGCTATCCCGCGCCATATGATGAGCCTTGCAAGGCCCGCACGAAATTTCTGTTGGGTGAAGCCTTTGGGCTTGATCAGTTCGGCGTGAACCTTGCGGTTTTAGAGCCGGGCGCTTGGTCTAGCCAGCGCCACTGGCATGAGAAGGAAGATGAATTCATTTATGTGCTTGTGGGTCAGATCACCTTGAGTGATGATGCCGGTGATCATTTGCTCACCCCCGGCATGTGCGCCGGCTTCAAGGCGAATAATGGCAATGGCCATTGCTTGAAGAACTTAACCGATAAGCCAGCGCAGTATCTTGAGGTGGGCACGCGCACTGCATACGAAGTGGCGTGGTATTCTGACATTGACATGAAAGTCACCGGGGAAAACCGTGTAAGCACTTACACCCGCAAGGATGGGTCGCCTTTCAAATAGCTTTGATGCAAACTGAACCACACACCACCCGTGCCAAGCAAGCCCATGGCGATGGGCCAAGTGAAGCTGAAGCCTCACCACGCCAGCAAAGCTGCAATGGAGCTGCTTAAAGCACAGCCCAAATCCCAGCTACCTTCGCCCCAAATTTGAAAGCGCAAAGTATCGCCGGAGGCTTTTGAAAGATTGTGACGCGGAAATTATAGGCTGATGCATAAAGTGGCCCAATCAAGGCACCCATTGCCAAAGCAACCACGGCGGTGACGGGTTGAGAATAGCCCATAGCCGCACTTAGAACGTAGACCCCGGCTGCGCACATGCCGATGGCGGTTGACCATTTGTGGTGGCCCAGATCAAATAGGCGACCAATGCCAAGGCCCATGAGGGCACCAAACATAGCGGCCACCGCCTAGTTGTTTGGTCCCGACATTTGATGGTGTAATATTTTCCGTTGAATGGAGGGATGCACTATGGGCCAAGTTTTACACGGCAGCGCCACAACGAC
>JAYVOQ010000085.1:0-1566 GCA_043757845.1 Hyphomicrobiales bacterium
TTGATCACGCCGATCGCCATGGAAGAAAAGCTGCGCTTCGCCATCCGCGAAGGCGGCCGCACCGTGGGTGCAGGCGTTGTCGCGAAAATTTCGGAATAATTGATTTCGCTAACGAGAGCTGGGCGGCACTGTAAAGTTGCCGCCCTTATTGCCTGCACTTGTGGAACCAATTTCTACACCTATTTAAGCTGTTGACGGAACGTCCCTTCCACCGTAAACGCGCAACATCCAATAGGGTGCGATTCAGCGGCAAGGCCTTAGCAGGCTTTAGCCGCTCTGTTGCGTCAGACAAAGAACAGTATTATTTCAATGGCTTAACGGCCTACGAAGTGAAGGGGTATAGCTCAGTTGGTAGAGCGGTGGTCTCCAAAACCACAGGTCGTGAGTTCAAATCTTACTGCCCCTGCCAAATTGAGTTGGTTTCAGAAATGAAATCAATGCGTTAAGAAAGAATATGATGGCCAAACAGGAAAATGCACTCACATTTATCCAAGATGTGCGCGATGAAACAAAAAAGGTTACGTGGCCCTCGCGCCGCGAATTGACCGTTTCAACCATCATGGTGTTGATCATGGTTGTGGCAGCCAGCATCTTCTTCCTCGGTGCTGATGCACTGTTGAAGATGATTGTTGAACGCTTTTTGTTGGGCATCTAACGGTTTCGGATAAGGCACTCTCTACACATGGCAAAACGCTGGTACATCGTTCATACTTATTCCAACTTCGAAAAGAAGGTGATGGAAAGCTTGAAAGAGCAATCTGTGCAGAAGGGTCTGCAAGATTCCTTTGAGCAAGTGATTGTGCCAACTGAAGAGGTTATTGAACTTCGCCGTGGCCGCCGCATCAAGACTGAGCGCCGCTTTTTCCCAGGCTACGTTTTAGCCAAGATTGATTTAACTGACGAAGTGTTCCACTTGATCAAGAACACACCGAAGGTGACGGGTTTCTTAGGTTCGGGTTCCAAGCCCGTTCCAATTTCAGACGCTGAAGCCAACCGCATCCTTAATCAGGTTGCTGAAGGTGTTGAGCGTCCGAAAGCCACAATCCACTTTGAAGTGGGCGAGCAAGTGCGTGTGGCCGATGGGCCATTTGCATCATTCAACGGCCAAGTTGAAGAAGTGGACGAAGAACGTTCACGCCTCAAGGTGGCAGTCTCTATCTTCGGGCGTCCAACGCCCGTTGAACTCGAATATGGGCAAGTCGAGAAAATGAAAGCCTAATTCTGCCCGGGCGCTGCAAAGCGTTCGATCTTAACCCGTGGAAGGCCCTTAGAAGCCGCACCACTAACCTTGTGAAAGAGGGATAAATATGGCGAAGAAAATCGTCGGCTATGTAAAGCTGCAAGTGCCAGCTGGACAAGCCAACCCATCACCACCAATCGGCCCGGCCTTAGGCCAGCGCGGTTTGAACATTATGGAATTCTGCAAGGCATTTAACGCTGCCTCGCAGAAGATGGAGCCAGGCTCACCCGTTCCTGTGGTGATTACCGCCTACCAAGACAAATCATTCACCTTCGAAATGAAGTCGCCACCAGCGTCTTATTTCTTGAAGAAGGCTGCCAAGATCA
>JAYVOQ010000086.1:0-21760 GCA_043757845.1 Hyphomicrobiales bacterium
TTCGAAAATGTCATCTGCCGCATCGGAAAATCCTCCGACACAGAAGAATCACATCAATGCAAATTCAGCAAGACATTAAATCAGAGGTTCCTTAAATCATTCATAGGAATATCTTGATAGCGTACGGTGCAGGGCCTATATACCGCCATACTCCACAACTCCGCCCACCCAACTATGAGTTTTGAGCCGATCAAGAAAATGAACGTTGGGTGGCAGTGCGATCACTCGCAAAGCCAGAGATTGACTTTGATACGCTAATAGCGTACACTTGAATATATGAAATTCGCTTGGGACGAACTGAAGAGTGAGCGAAATTTTGAAACCCGTGGTTTTGGATTCGATTTTGCGGCACTGATTTTTTCGGGCCTCGTCATCGAAGCGCTAGATAGCAGGCAAGACTATGGTGAAGTTAGAATACGAGCGATTGGCCAGACCCAAGAGTTTGTGCTCGTCGTTGTTTATACTGATCGCGGTGATACGCGGCGGATTATTTCCGCCCGCCTTGCCAACAGAAAGGAACGTGCGTTGTGGCACTCATTCGCAAAACTCTAAAACAGCTTGAAGTGCGGAAGCCTGTGATTAATCGCAAACTGATGGAAGCAACATCGCAAGCGGCCATCCGCCGCCATACGCTTGAGGATGGGGCATCATCATTACCGGATTACAGATTGAACCTTGTGCGCGAAGCGCGGGCCAAGCTTGATATGACGCAAGCCGAAATGGCCGCTCTCACCAAAATTCCGCTGGCCACATTGCGTAATTGGGAACAAGGCCGCACAGCACCCGATCCTGCGGCCCGCGCATTGTTTAAACTGATAGCCAGCAAGCCCAAGGATAGTGCGAAGATTTTGCAGAGGGTTTGAGTTACTGTCGGCACAGGATCGAACCAAAGTAGCAATCGGACTAGCTTCAAATTAGAGGTTTTTCAAATACGCGGAGACGTCGAATTGATTTGTAAGGAGCCTTTGTTGAGCCCGTTTCTCAAATGGCAATCCGATCTTGATTGAGAGAAGGTCGAAAACGACACCCTCCAAATACATCAAAAGATTTCCATCAATCCCTTTTCTCTTCCCACCGTGCACAATATCGCTGCGCAAGCCAAATATCCTATCTATATTGAAATGCTTTTTTGCGTCGCCTGGTTTCATTCCATATCCACGGCCCAGAAGTTCATTAATAGGACGGATATTAGTGTCGTCCATGACCAGCGTTTCAATCGCAATCCAAAGCTTCATGAAAGCCATGAGATGATCGGCGTCATATATCGCCTGTTGCAGCCAGCGCAGACAGAGATAGACACGATTTCGATCTGCGTCTTGAAGTTTACCAATCGCCGAATTTGCAATTGAGATTCGACTTAGCAGGTCTGCGCTGGCGTCTACGGCAGGAAACCAATGCGAGTTCTCCGCTGGGTCGGAGAAGACGCTAGTTTCATCTCTGCCCAACTTAGTTACGTTGTCGAACAGGTGTTTAAATACAAAATTTTTGCCAAACAGTATTGCGAGGAGTCCTACGGCATCACGAATTCGATCGCGGGTCAGTCCTTCATCACCGAAGGTTCCATCGGCACCGAACGGCAGAAGAAAGAGTACGTAGAAGCCGTGTGGTTCCGATTTCTGAACAATTTTAGAAGCATCGAAATGGAGTTCGTTATGTTGCAGAATCTCGATCTTCGCATTCGAAGCGTCTAAATAATTTATTGTGCCATTCAGCAGAACAAGTCTGACGTGCTCAAGGTCAACTATTCTTGTTTCAAATAGGTCAGAATTTATAATATTGTGAGCATTGTAACCAGTAATCCAGACACTACTTTCGATTGTAGATTTAAACCACATTGGATTGGCATAATCCGTGAATTTTTTGGTTTCAATTTTGTTCAACGGGCGATCCTCGCGACTCATATAAGTTCTATATATGTTCTTATACTTCTGGCCAAGCCCTTGACTTGCCGCGCTTACGCTCCTATCTCCCCGAATAGCAATTGGCACTCTTAAATCATGAGTGCTAACAGCCCCTCGATCGCCATCAGCGTGGCCGTAAAATTTAGAACCAAACCAAGGAGTTAAACGCATGAAGTTCCGTCCATTGCACGACCGCGTTGTCGTAAAGCGGCTTGAAGAAGACACTAAAACCAAGGGTGGCATCATCATTCCTGAAACCGCTCAAGAAAAGCCAATGCAGGGCAAGGTTATTGCTGTGGGCCCCGGCGGTCGCGACGAAGCTGGCAAATTGACCCCCATCGACCTCAAAAAGGGTGACACCATCCTCTTCGGCAAATGGTCTGGCACGGAAGTGAAGATTGACGGCGAAGAGCTTTTGATCATGAAGGAATCAGACGTCATGGGCGTGTTAGAGAAGTAAAATTCTCGCACGCATTTTTTTCGTCTCAATCAACTTAAAGGAAAATTCAAATGGCTGCTAAAGAAGTAAAGTTTGGGTCCGATGCGCGTGAGAGAATGCTCCGCGGTGTCGATATTCTTGCCAACGCTGTAAAAGTAACCCTCGGCCCTAAAGGCCGCAACGTTGTGATCGATAAATCCTACGGCGCGCCGCGCTCCACCAAAGATGGTGTGACCGTTGCCAAGGAAATCGAACTGGAAGACAAGTTCGAGAACATGGGCGCCCAGATGGTGCGCGAAGTGGCTTCCAAAACCAATGATATCGCGGGCGACGGCACCACCACCGCCACCGTTCTGGCCCAAGCCATCGTTCGCGAAGGTGCCAAGAACGTTGCCGCTGGCATGAACCCGATGGATTTGAAACGCGGCATTGATTTGGCCGTGGCTTGCGCCATTGAAGATCTCAAGAAGCGCTCCAAGAAAATCAAGTCATCCGAAGAAGTGGGCCAAGTGGGCGCCATTGCCGCCAATGGCGAAAAAGCCATCGGAGACATGATCGCCGAGGCCATGCAGAAGGTTGGCAACGAAGGTGTGATTACCGTTGAAGAAGCCAAGACGGCCGAGTCTGAGCTTGAAGTGGTTGAAGGCATGCAGTTTGATCGTGGCTATCTGTCACCTTACTTCATCACCAACGCCGACAAGATGGTGGCGGAAATGGAAGATTGCTACATCCTCTTGCATGAAAAGAAACTATCTTCATTGCAGGCCATGTTGCCAATTCTCGAAGCTGTGGTGCAAACAACGAAGCCATTGCTGATCATTGCTGAAGACATTGAAGGTGAAGCCCTTGCAACTTTGGTTGTAAACAAGCTGCGCGGCGGCCTGAAAATTTGCGCCGTGAAAGCCCCTGGTTTCGGTGATCGCCGCAAGGCCATGCTGGAAGACATCGCCACATTGACTGGCGGCCAGATGATTGCTGAAGACCTTGGCATCAAGTTGGAAAGCGTTACTTTGGATATGCTCGGCCGCGCCAAGCGCGTTCGTGTGGACAAGGAAAACACCACAATCGTCGACGGTTCTGGCAAGAAGGCCGACATTGCTGGACGCATCAGCCAGATCAAGGCGCAGATCGAAGAAACCACTTCGGACTATGATAAAGAAAAGCTGCAAGAACGTTTGGCCAAATTGGCTGGCGGTGTTGCTGTGATTAAGGTTGGCGGTTCAACTGAAATCGAAGTGAAGGAACGCAAAGACCGCGTAGACGACGCTTTGAACGCCACCCGCGCTGCCGTTGAAGAAGGCGTTGTGGCTGGTGGTGGTGTGGCTCTGCTGCGCGCCAAAAAGGCCGTTGATGCACTTCACTCTGATAACTCAGACACCATGGCAGGCATCAAGATCGTGTCCAAGGCGCTGGAAGCCCCGATCCGCCAGATCGTCGAAAACGCTGGCGTTGAAGGCTCCATCGTTGTGGGCAAGCTGTTGGAAAAGACAGGCAACTACGGCTTCAACGCACAGACGGAAGAATATGTGGATATGGTTGCCGCTGGCATCATTGACCCCACCAAAGTTGTGCGCGTGGCCTTGCAGGATGCAGCATCAGTTGCCTCATTGCTGATCACCACCGAAGCCATGATCGCCGAGAAGCCCAAGAACGCGAGCCCGGCAATGCCAGGCGGCGGAATGGGCGGCGGCGGCATGGGCGGAATGGATTTCTAAATCCAACGCTCAGCAACAAGCTGAATACGAAATGCGAAACCCCGGTGGCAACACCGGGGTTTTTTATTCAAGCCGGTTAGTTTGCTTAGCCACTGCCGTGCGCCAGCCAGGCCGCACATTCAGCGCCCAATTCGCGCGTAGCATCGGCTTCGTAAGTCTTCACGTCATCAGCCGTCAACACGTCTTTCCAGCGGCCATTGGTGCCTTTGTTGATGAAGGTGTCGGCACCGCCCTCCCACATAGCGCCTCCGAGCGGAGCAACTGTTGCCGCATGGGATTTCATGTAAGCGAAGGTGCAATGATCAACAATGCTTTGAAACGTTGCCACATCCTGCTTGATGGCGAGATAGTCGCTGATCTCGCGGATTTGGCCGGGCAGATCGCGCTTCAGATCATTGAAATGCACCAGCTTTACATTGGGCAAATGCCTGATGTTCCACCAGCTGCGGACGTTTTCCCAGAATGACCAGAAGGGAAAACCGTCCTTCTCCAACCATTCGCGGAAATAGACTGCCGGATCATCGGGCGGTGGCTCTATGGCGGGACCAACGCGGCCCGGCGTATTGTTCAACGCGCCATACCATTTGGCGTTGGCATTTTTATGATGATTATGCAGACTCATCATCATGTCGCGGCCATCGCGGGCGATGTAGAGATATTTGGCCTTGGGCGAAATCACCAGCGCATCCACTGGTAAATGGGTTTTCATAAAGCGGCGGGTTTGTTGCTGCTCAAGGCCAGCATAGGCTTCCGGCGGCATGATGCGCAAGTCAACCCAAGGGGAAAGATGGTGGACATCAATTCCCTCTTTGCCATCATGGAGCAGCTGCGAAATAATCTGCTGCATCCAGGTGGTGCCGGATTTGGCATAGGTTGCAACGATGATGTCATCATCGCGGAACTTGAAATTGTTCCACCTGGTGGAATCCATATGATGGTTATGGATTTCACGGGTTTTCAATATTGAACTTGATTGAATGGGCGCGTTCATGGCGAGGTCTCCTTTCCGGGTTTGGCGGTGGCATGTGAGCCCATGCCACCGCAGCGCTTATCAAACTGCGACGCCGACCAGGGCAGTTGGAGCGGCCAAAACACCGGCCTTATCCATGGCGGCCTTCAAGTTCGGATCGCCAAGAAATGCTTGCATGGCGTCCAAGGTTGGAAAGCGGTGGATGATCACCATCATGTTCGGGTCTTTTGGGTCGTGAAATACTTCGGCACCGGTGACACCAGCTTTCTGGCGAATGGCCTCTGCGCTGTCATAAACTGCCTTCCATACAGCATAGTCTTTAACCGGGTGGCTGATCACAGCCAGCACAGGGCCCATGGCAGCGGCATTGGCGGCCTTGCCCGCAACAACGGCGGCAGTGGCGGCGGCAGCGGCAATAAACATATCACGCTTTTTCATAGTCGGTCTCCTTTGAAGACAGGTTTTCCCATTCAGCGAAAAGACCATTCTCCGCGCTGTGGTTTGATTTTGCTTTTATGTGGTTCGGTTGGCCCTTCAGCTTTTCCGATGATTGCAAGCTAACTCAGAGCAAAAACGCCGTCGATGCCCGTGGCTGCAATCATCTCGTGCAAAAATGCAGCCGCTTGGTTATAAGTTTCGAAGCGGGCGCGCAACGACAGGCACAGATGACCGACCCCGAATGGAGCGACTTCAAGATTATACTGGCACTGGGCCGCGGCGGCTCTGTGGCAGGCGCTGCACGCATTCTGGGCATTGACAGTTCCACCGTCAGTCGCAGGTTAACTGCGTTTGAGGAGGCCATTGGTGCCACACTGATTATTCGTGGCGGGCGTGAATTTCTGCTCACACCTGAAGGAAAGCGCACCTTTGCCGCCGCCGAAAATCTTGAACGAGAAGCCAATGCCATCACGAAAGACATTCGTGAGGCGAGAAACGAAATCAGTGGCATGGTGCGGATATCAACTGTGCCGTCGCTCACCCGGGCCTTGATCCTTTTTTCTGAAGCGCTCGCAATGAAGCACCCCAATCTCTCAGTCGAAGTTGGAGCAGCCTATAAGATTGTTGACCTCGCAAAAGGTGAGGCCGACATCGCCATTCGCATGGTGAGGCCCACTGAGATTGACGTGATTGGCAAGCGAGCTTTTGAATGGGGCAATGGCTTATATGCCTCCAAATCCTATGCCGAAGAACACGGCTTGCCCACCTGCGCCGACGATTTGAGAAATCACAAGCTGGTTCGTTATGTTGAAACGATGTTGCATGTGCCGTTGTTCAATTTTGTTGAAGCCTATTGCGCTGGGAACAAAAGCTCCGTGCGCGTTGACAGCACGGAAATGGCCATGGGAGCCATTTTATCCGGCGCCGGCATTGGTGTCATCTCTTGTTACTATGGTGACGCAAACCCAAATTTGGTGCGCGCGCTACCAGAGCCTATCGCCATAACCACGGGCTGGATAGTTTATCACGAATCACAGCGCGGATCAGCGCGCATAAAAGCTGTGGTTGATTTGTTGGGCGAGACGTTTGACCAGCAGAAAGATCTGTTCGCCGGAAGGCTGAACCAAAAATTGTAGCTGCCGATGAGGGCAAGCAGATATTTTTGCCAACCCTTCCCTTCCTCCGCCCACTCCCCTAAAGCCCGCACCACCATGATCCGCATTGACTCCATCTCCAAACAAAACGGCCATCAGCTTGTTTTCATCGAAGTCTCTGCCGCATTAAACAGTGGCGAAAAGATCGGTCTTGTCAGCCCCAAGGGTGCGGGCAAGCTAAGCCACTGCCCGTAACGCCTCTGCCACCGCGTTTGGATTTTTGCCAATCACCACTAGATAGGCCCGCGCTGCGGCATCAGGGTCTTTGCGGCCCTGTTCCCAATCGCGCAGGGTTCCAACTGGGATGTGGAACTTTGCCGCAAACTCTTCTTGGCTCAGCCCCAGCGCACGGCGGATGATTTTGACGCGTGAGGTTTTTTTCATGCGCTTGAAATCGCCTTGTGTGAGCGGCTTTGCATCAGCATCACTCAGCGCAGCAGCGTGGCGTTGTTGATCAGACATCGCGTCGAAGCGGCTCCAATCGTGGGGTGTGACTTTAGGTGTTTTACTCATGATATTCCCGTCTCTCAAATGGCTCTGCGGCTCGCGCCGAAATAATTCTGATCATTTCATCTCTCATCGTGAAGGCCACAAGCACCAAGCGCGTTTCAACAAGACCAATGATGACGAAGTGCTCCTCGCCATAGTCTTCGCGGTCGTCACCAAATTCAACGGCGAATGGGTCTTTGAAAACGTACTTGGCCGCATCAAATGACACACCATGTTTGGCGAAATTCTGCGCCGCCTAGGTATCGTCCCATTGAAATTTGCCGTCATTCACAACTACGGCTTAGCCGTATATTTTGATTTTGTCAAGATTCCAATTTTTGTTGCAGCGCATTACCCAATCCTCCCTCAAAGCCCGCCGCATCATGATCCGTATTGATTCCATCTCGACACAAACGGCGATCAAATTCTTTTCATCGAAGTTACAGCAGCATTAAACCGTAGCAAAAAGATCGGCGTTGCTCGTCGCAATGGTGCGGGGAGGATTACTTTGTTCACGATGATCACGGGGTGCGATAAAGCGGATAAGTGAGTGGTTTAAATCAACAAATGCATCACCGTTAGCTGTAAAGCGCTGGGGTCGCGGTATTAAGCCATCATCCTTTTGCTGCTGCTTCAATCGCGGCAATGTCAAACTTGGTCATCTGCATCATGGCTTCAAAGACACGGGCCTTAACTTCTGGCGAACCTGTGGTCATCAGTTCCCAATGGCGGCGAGGAACAATTTGCCATGAAAAACCCCAGCGATCTTTAAGCCAGCCAAACATCGATGTGCTGCCACCTTCACTCATATGCGCCCATAGAAAATCTACTTCCTTCTGGTCTTCCGCATAGATGGTGAGCGAAACACTTTCATTCGGAGTGAACAACGGCCCACCATTCAGCAGCAGGAGTGAACGCCCGCCAAACTCCATCGACACAAGCATTACATTACCTTCCGCCCCGGGCCCTGCTTTGCCATAGCGCTCAACACTGGTAATCTTTGATTTGGGAACGGCTTTCACGTAATGGGCCGCCGCTTGCTCAGCCCCGCTCTCTTACCACAGCATCACACCATTTTTTCCATCACATCACCTCATGCCTGAAGTAGTTCAACAAACTGCCCCAATTGCTTCAGCGAATCCTGCCAGCCCAACATGCACATCTCTTGTGGGATCATATCGGGAATGCCCTCTTGGGTGATCTGCAAGTCAGTGCCGCACATCACCTTCTTGAGCATTACCGTCACTTTCATTTCACCTGGCAAATTGGGATCATCAAACTTGTCGATGTAAACCAGTTTCTCATCCTTCACTATTTCAATGTACGTCCCACCAAACGATTGCACATTGCCCGTGTCGAATTCCGTGAAAGACATCTTGAATGTGCCGCCAACCTTTGCGTCCAAGTGGTGCACCGTGCAGGTATATCCCGCTGGGGGAAGCCACTTGGCAGAGGCGGCCGGATCAAGGAAAGATTTATAAACGCGTGCAGGCGGGGCTTTCAGCACGCGGTGGAAATTCAAAGTATAGGGCATGTTTGTCTCCTTATTTTGTATCTGACAGAAGATGGAAAAATGCGCCCTGCAAATCTTGGCCCGCAACGATCCATTGGTCGCCCGGCACTTGGTGCGGCCCCATGACAATCTTGCCGCCAGCCTTGGTGATGCGCACTGCAGCAGCGTCTATGCCATCCACATTGAAATAATAGTTCCACACGGGCATGGGTGTCATATCCATCTTCTTCATCATGCCGCCCACATCTTTCCCATCGATTTGGAACAGAATGTAATTTCCCATCGGCCCCATGTCGTGAGTTGCCCCCTTCGTCCAACCAAACATCTTGGAATAGAAATCCCACGCGAGGTTAAGATCGCCTGCGTGAAGTTCGTTCCAACCAACCGTTCCCACCGCACCAAGCTTCGGCATGGGTCGCTGCTCGGTAGAAAATGGCTGCATCACCATGAGGCTAGCACCTGTTGGATCGCCAATCACCGCCATGCGCCCAACTTCTGCAACATCCCAAGCTGCTTTGTAAATCTTGCCACCAAGCTTGATCGCCTCTTTGCAAGCGGCATCAACATCCTGCGTGTAAATATAGCCTGTCCACACGGGTGGCATGTTTTTCACATCAGGCGGCGTTTCCATAATGCCGCCCATGCCTGCACCCTCAACATGGATGACAGTGTAGCCGTGCATCTCATTGGTGAATGTCCAACCCACAACCGTACTATAGAACTTTTTGGCCGATTCAACATCATTGGTCATCAAGTCGTACCAAATAAAGGGATTTTGTATCTTGCTCATGGTTCTCTCCTGTTTTTAATTTCTAGTCCATCAAAGGGCGCACTACGGCAACAGCCAAGCGAGGATTGATTTTTTTTGGAATAAAATAACTTCATCGTAAACCTCAATCTTCCTTTGCGTGATGAAAAAGTAATTCAATATAACGGCGCAAGTGCTTGATCATGTCAGCAGCCAACGTCACATCATTTTTCGCTTTGGCCAAAACGAAAGCGCCTTGAATCACCGTTTGCGTATAAAGCGCCAAGCTTTCAGCAGTCCAAGTGGCTTTGGGGGCATGGCGAGCTTTAGCCGCTGTTATCATAAGACTCACATCCTTGGCATGAGTGTGAATACCTATAAAGCAGGCATCGCGTATGGCGGGGCTCGTTTCAAATTTCTCCTGCGCCATCGTGCCCAAAAAGCAGGTGCATTCCGCCAAGCTTCGCCCTTCCAAGAGTTGGATGCGAAAATCCACATAGCCAATCAGTTGATCGAGTGGATCTTCAAATTTGTGATAGTCGGCGCTGGCAAAAACCTGATTGGTGAATTCAGTCCAAAATTTTGTGGCGGCAACCGCAAGAGCTTCCTTGCTGTTGAAGTGATGAAAGAATGCGCCCTTTGACACACCTGCCTCGCGGCATAATTTGTCAACTGTGGTGGCATCATAGCCACTCTCACGCACCAGTTTCAGCGCTGACATCAAAAGTTGTGTTTTCGCGGGAGTAAGATGAGCATCTACTAACATTATTATTACATACCGACTAGTTGGTATGTTGTCAAGAGCCACATTCCGGGCTGGATTGAGAATCTCTTTTCATTCTTACAAAATGGAAAGATGCTGTGTGCCGATGTTGTTTTGAATTTGACGGATTCTTGCCCTATTCCCGTCCTATGGATTTGGATGATTAGAAGGGTTGACGATGGGGCGCTCGGTTAAATTAATTTTCTGGTTGATTGTAATTTTCGCCGTTGGATTTGGGCAATGGAAATTTAGTCTTGTCCAGCAGGCAGTGAATTATGTGCATCCAACAGCCCAAATTGCGGCGACCTCGCCCACTTCAGCAGGTGGCGCAAAACGTGCAGCGCCTGCCATTGCCGTCAAACTTGCTCAAGCGGCCAAAGCAGATTTTCCGCTGATTGAGCGTTCTTATGGAACCATGGCTTCGCCCCAAGTTGTCAACATCAACGCGCGTTTGGCCAGCCAAGTGATGAAGGTGAACGTGCAAGACGGCCAACTGGTAAAAGCGGGCGATGTATTAATCGAATTAGATGACCGCACAGTTCAAGCCACACTGGCCAAAGACCAAGCGACACTGGCCAAAGATCAATCCATATTGGCCAACAATGAAATTCAATTGCAACGCGCCAGAACACTTGCCGCACGCAATGCTGGAACACTGCAAGACGTGGACAACGCCGTGGCCGCAGAAAATTCCACCCGCCAACAATTAAGTTCGGATCAAGCAGTGATTGATGCTGATAAGTTGCAAGTTGAGTTTGCCAAAATCAAAGCCCCGTTTGATGGCAAGCTGGGCACAATCACCGCAGCGGCAGGTGCCGTAACCTCCGCAGCTGGTGGTCAAGCCGCCCTGATGACGGTGACACAAGTGCAACCATTAAAAGTAAACTTTAGATTGCCAGAGCAATCTCTTCTTCCCGTTCAGGCGGCTATGGCTAAAGGCCCTGTGGCAGTGCGGGTGATTGCCTCTGGGTCAAGCGACCTCCTTGATCAAGGGAAACTTGTGTTCATCGATTCAAGTGTTGATACATCGTCGGGCACCATTGGCATGGCGGCTGAAATTGCCAATAGCAAACTTATCCTGTGGCCAGGCCAGCGCGTACAGGTGGAAGTGGACTATGGCAAAATCATAGGCGCTCTGACTGTGCCCACCGTGGCCGTTCAACAAGGCCAGATTGGTGCGTTCGTCTGGCTGGTTGATGAGCAAAATAAAGTCACCGCAGCACCTGTGAAAGTGGCACGCTTTGAGGGTGAACTGGCTTCGATTTCCGAGGGTCTCACAGAAGGTGCGCAAGTTGTTATCGAAGGGCAGGCTAAGCTTAACAACGGCAGCGAAGTGCGAAGTGGAAAACCTGCGGAAGCCCCACAAACGGGAGACACTGCAGAGGCCAGGCCCGCAGTTACGGGCGCAGCACAGGCAGCTCCTGCCGATGGTTCAGCGCCTAAGACGGGGAAGAAGAAAGACCAATCCGGCACCGGAGTCACGCAACCATGAACATCTCTACCTTTTGTATCAATCGACCTGTTGCAACAATTTTGCTGTCTGTGGCGATTTTATTAGGTGGCCTTTTTTCTTGGAAGCTACTGCCTGTTGCAGCTTTACCCCGCGCCGAGTTCCCGACCATCAGCGTCTCAGCAGATTTGCCCGGCGCATCGCCAGACATCATGGCAACGTCCGTGGCCACACCGCTGATCAAGCAGTTTTCCACAATTGCAGGCGTGGATACAATTTCTTCATCGAGTTCGCTGGGCTCCACCAATGTGACTATTCAATTTGTATTGAGCCGTTCGATTGATGCAGCGGCCGCTGATGTGCAAGCCGCCATATCGCGTGTGTCTCGCGCACTTCCAAAAGACATGACCGAGCCGCCGAATTACCGCAAGGTGAACCCGGCTGATGCGCCCGTGTTGTTGTTGGCACTGAAAAGCAAGATTGCACCCATGACGCAACTTGATGACATTGCACAAAACGTTATTTCGCCCACGCTTTCCACCGTGGACGGCGTGGCACAAGTTTCGATCTTTGGTTCACAAGCCTTTGCAGTGCGCATAGAAATTGATCCCGATGCTTTGGCCTCCAAAGGCATGACAGTGGGCCAATTGCAAACGGCGGTTGCTGCTGCCAACCGCAACAGCCCATTGGGTACACTGGTGGCAGGCCCACAACAGCTCACGCTGCTTGCTGACACGCAACTTTCTAATGCCTCAGAATTCGCCAACCAAGTGATAGCCATTCGCAATGGCAGCGCAGTGCGATTGAAAGATGTATCACGCGTGATCGACAGTGTGGTGAATATCAACTCTGCTGCTACCCATGACGGCACCAGAGCCATTGTGATGGCCGTGCAGCGTCAACCTGATGCAAACACCGTGGCCGTTGTGGATAAAGTAAGAGCGGCCCTACCCGATCTTGAAAAGCAACTGCCCGCGACCGCTTCTCTCACGGTGATGAGTGACCGTGGTGCTTCGGTGAGATCGGCTGTGGCCGATGCGGAATATACTCTGGGTATCACAATTTTGCTGGTGATTGGCATTGTTTACGTTTTCATCCGCTCTATTCGCGCCACGATTATTCCTGCCATTGCTGTGCCCATCTCACTGATCGGCACATTAGGTATTATGTATCTGTTTAACTTCTCCATCGACAATGTGTCGTTGATGGGCATTACGTTGGCGGTGGGGCTTGTGGTGGATGATGCCATTGTGATGATGGAAAATATCGTTCGACATATGGAAGAGGAACACAAAGGCCCGTTTGAAGCCGCCATCGCTGGTGCCAGTGAAGTGGGCTTTACCATCCTGTCGATTTCGGTTTCCTTGGTGGCCGTGTTCATCCCCGTGCTTCTGATGGGAGGCGTGATTGGCCGAATTTTCAACGAATTTGCTGTGGTAGTAACAGTGGCCATTTTGGTTTCCATGTTCGTATCCCTCACCCTTACGCCAATGATGTCGTCTCGCATTTTAAAAGAAGATCACACGCCAGGATTCTTGGGTCGCATCTTCGAGGCCATGCTCAATGGCCTGACAAATGGTTATGAGTGGATGTTAAACATTGCGCTTAAATTTCATCCTCTCACGTTTGTGGTATTCCTGCTCTCAATCTTTGCCACTTTTTATATGATCCAGATTTTACCCAAAGGCTTCTTCCCCACCGAAGATATTGGCCAACTGCAAATTGGTACGCAAGGAAGGCAGGATATTTCTTTTGCAACAATGAAAGTGCTGCAAGACAGACTGGCTGAAAAGGTCAGCCAATACGAAGGCGTCGCCCATGTGGCCTCCGCAGTTGGTTCTGGCGGCGGCACCATGAACAGCGGACGCATGTTTGTTGAGTTGAAACCAAAAGACCAACGCGCAGGCTTACCTGTTGTGATGACCGACTTACGCAAAATTCTAAACAGCATCCCCGGTATCACCGCCAATGCCAACCCAACACAAAATCTTTCCATCGGTGCCAGGCCCGGTGCCAGCGCCAACCAACTTGTGGTTCAATCGCTTGATTACAAATTGATGAGTGGATGGGCCGTAAAGCTGCAAGACGCGATGACAAAAGATCGCGATTTTTTTACTGATGTAAACTCAGACGCCCAAAACACCGCCCAACAAGCCCATTTGGTGATCGATAAAGAAAAAATGCAGTCACTTGGTATTTCATCAGATACCTTGCGCACCACACTTTATGCGGGTCTTGGTGGCCAACAGGTTTCAACGATTTACAATAATGGCAGCACTTATTCTGTTATTGCAGAACTCGATCCAAAAACCGACTGGACGCCTGAACGTTTGCAGACTTTGCAGATCGCATCCAGTACGGGTGCCTTGGTGCCCTTGGCCGCTTTCGCCCGTGTTGATCGGCAAGTAGGAGCCCTCACAGTCAACCAAATTGGCCAATTGCCCGCCACCACCATTTCATTCAACTTGCCAACCGGAGTGGCTTTGGGTTCCGCCACAGACGAAGTGACAAAACTAAAGAACAGTTTAAGTTGGCCGCAAGCCGTAACAACGGGCTATTACGGCACGGCAAAAACTTTCCAAGATTCAACCAACGGACAAGGGCTGTTAATTCTGGGTGCCATTCTGACCATCTATATTGTGTTGGGCATGCTCTACGAAAGCTTCATTCACCCACTCACCATTTTGTCAGGCCTGCCCGCAGCGGCCGCTGGCGCGCTGGGAGCGCTGTGGTTGGGTGGCTTTGATCTTTCTATCATTGCGGTAATCGGCCTGCTGATGCTGATTGGCATTGTGAAGAAAAACGCCATCATGATGATTGATGTGGCCATCAAACTGCGACGTGACGGCTTGGCCGCGAAAGATGCCATTCACAAAGCCTGCTTGATGCGCTTCCGCCCGATTATGATGACAACATTGGCTGCCATGATGGGTGCATTACCGATTGCGCTGGGCACAGGTGCAAGCTCAGAACTGCGCCAGCCGCTGGGCGTTGCAGTGGTCGGCGGACTGATTGTATCGCAAGCCCTGACACTATTTATCACCCCAGTGCTCTATATTTATATGGAGAAATTATCTGGGTTTTTCACACGTAAACGCTCAGTAGCACCAAGAAACGTTTCACTTGGCGTCCATCAACCGGCGGAATAAAATTATTGCCCCGTTAGCTTCGCTATAAATTCGGGCGTTGGATAGCTATCTGCGGGCCAACCAATTTTTATCTGCTCTGCTTTCACAGCGGCACGTGTGCCTGAACCGATTTTGCCATCCGACTTGCCCACATCATAACCCTTCGAAGTGAGGAAGTTCTGCAAGGCCACCACTTGCGCATAACTTGGCACTTGCACTTGCCCACGCCCCGGAGACACGGGCCCTGCCCCCGCGATGCGCGTTGCGAGATAGGCAGCCGTGGTGGAATAAACCAAGCTTTCATTCCACTTCAAATAGGCCGTTGTAAAATTATGATAGGCCAAAAACGCGGGGCCATCCTTGCCCATGGGCAGCAGCAAAGCCGCCGAGACCTTATCTGGTTTTAGTGACTGGCCGCCTGCGCCGGCAACGCCCCATTTTATCCATTCAGCCCGGGTGTGATTAATGGCTAGATCAGCTTGATCATAGGGCAAGTCAGCCGTCAGCTTCACTTCCTGCAACCACGGTTGCCCAGCCAGCCATCCACTCTTTTTCAAAAGATTGGCAGTGGAGGCAACCACATCCGGCACCGAGTCCCGCAAATTCACTTTGCCGTCGCCATCAAAATCAACACCGCTGGTTTCATAGTCATAGGCCATGAATTGCGTTTGGCCGATTTCACCAGCCCAAGCGCCTTGCATCTCGGCTGGCGTGAGCCAACCCTTTTGAATCAGATGCAACGCGGGAATAATTTGCGGCCTAAATTTCTCAGGCCTTCGGCAATCCCAAGCCAGTGTAACAAGTGATTGAACTGTTGGTGAATGGCCAATATCGGCACCAAAATCTGTTTCCAAGGCCCAAAAGGCCGCAATCACCGCTGCGGGCACGCCATACTGTTGCTGCACGGCATCAAAGGTTGCTTTGTGTTGCGCAATCAACGCGCGGCCCTTGGTGATGCGGGCGTCCGTTGCCATGCGCCCAGAAAACTGCAGAAAACTCTGCGCAAAAACATTTTGCGCCCGATCGCGTTTGATCACGCCAGCATCATATTGAACCGTGTTGAGAACGGCCAAGGCTTCTCCTGAAACCCCCTGAGCCGCAGCTTCCTTTTTAATCTTTCCCAAAAAGCCATCAAAGCCTTCCGCGCTATTGCCACATGTGGCAGCCATGGCAGAGGAAGATGCACAGCTCATGGCCAGCGCCAAGGCAATAGTAAAGTATTTCATAAGAAGCTCCCGAATCAATGCCGCAGCAAAGAACAAGTTAGTTTAGATCAACCCGAACTTTGACGGAATCCTCAAAACTCAGAAAAGTTGATCTGCAACTAACATTGAGCGAGCAAGAAGACGCCCTGCGGCGCAACCTCAAAGCGCTTTAAATGCTTTAAATACCCGTAAGCGAGCTATAAATCTGAGTTATCGCCGCTTTGCCCTTGGCCTTGGCTGTTACCGCAAGCACTGCGCAGGATGATAAAATCAAGCCATCATCCAGCACTTTTAAAGCATTGGCTTTAAGCGTTGAACCGCTGGTAGTGATGTCCACAATCAACTCTGCACTGCCCGCAGAAGGCGCACCTTCAGTGGCACCCAGACTTTCAACGATGCGGTATCCAGTAACACCTTTGGCAGCAAAAAACCGCCGCGTGAGGTTCATATATTTGGTGGCCACGCGCAAACGTCGTCCGTGTACAGAGTAAAACTGTTGCGCCACGTCATCAAGGTCAGACATTTGTGCCACATCAAGCCAGCAGTTCGGCACTGCCACCACCACATCGGCCGGGCCAAAGCCTAAGCGCAAGGCCACATCCGCGACGGGATTATCTGGCGCGATGGTTTCGCGCAGCAAGTCTTCGCCGGTTATGCCGCAATCAATCTCACCCAATTTCAGCGCAGCCGCAATGTCTGCGGCAGAGAGAAATACAATTTCAACTTTTTCAATTCCAGTGAGAAGGCCACGATAACCCCGATCAGAACCGATGCGCTCAATACCGAAGCCTGCTTTGAGCAATAAGGCTTGCGCCTGTTCCATCAATCGGCCTTTGGACGGAATACCCAATGTGAGTGTGCTCATGCCAGAACCGCCTGCAAACGTTCGGTCTGAATAGCAAAGCCGAAAGCCGGAATCTGTGTTGGCGCGCCAAGATCGCGCAACATGTCATCATAGCGTCCACCGCCTGCAACAGCCACACCGCCCACTTCAATTTGAAATACAAAGCCGGTGTAGTATTCAATCTCGCGCCCAAAGCTGGCGGAAAATTGAAAACGTTTAGGGTTCAAGCCTTGTTCTTCCAATGCGGTGAGTCTTTTTTCAAATGCGGCGCAGGCTGCTGAATAAGCAGAGCCGTTTGCGATGGTTTGCAAAGTCGCACCCATATCTGCTGCACTGCCTTGCAGCGCCAAATAATTCTCTATGCCAGAGATAACGCTTTGAGAAAGCGGCATTTCCGAACGATCGGCAAATTTCTCTGCCAAACGCGTTGAAATTTCGTCAATTCCGCGCGCACCTTGTTGTGGCAGATTATGATGGTCCATCCACGCTGTTGCGGCAGAGGGGGCAGAAGTTGTGGCAAGTGTATCAATCACATCCGAAATGCTGCTGCGTTTTTTGGATTCACCTGCGGCGAAATTTTGCAGCAAGGATTTGAATGCTTCCGGCCGCCAAAACTGATGCTGTAAGCGCCTGCGCCAACGTGTTGGCATTTGCGCATCCGCCAACAGCTCCGCAAACAAGCCCACATCACCCAGAGTGATTTTCAGATTGGTTGCACCCGCCGCCTCAAGCGCCGAGATGGCGAGCTTCAACATCCGCGCTTCAGCGGCGATTGCATCGGCAGCGCCAAACCACTCTAGCCCCGCTTGGGTGAACTCTTGCGGGCTAAGCTTTTCATCAGGAAAACGGAAGGCCGGCCCTAAATATGAATAGCGTGCTTCCTTTTCTGGCTGCTTGGCGTGACTCAAATGGAAGCGACAAGCAGGCACGGTAAGATCAGGGCGCAAACACAACTCGCGGCCTTCCGGATCATTAAACACAAAAGTGCGCGCGCGAATATCTTCGCCTGAACGCTCAAGAAAAATATCTGCGGGCTGAATAATATCGGGCGCAATCTGCTCAAAGCCCGCCCGCTCAAACACAGCCATAAGCGCAGCGTTTTGGCGGGCGAGAGATTCGCGCTCTGCGGGCGTGCGTCCGGCCATTAGCCCAGCATCTTCTTCACTTGCGCAACAAGATCTGCTTCCGGCACAGAAACTTGTGCGAGGCGTTGCGAGGCATATTCTTCGCGCGATGCAATGTTGGCGGCCATTTCAGTGCCAAGGCGCAGATCCTTTATTGTCACTTCGCCTCTGGCCTTCTCGTCACCACCTTGAATGACAACCAAGGGGCTGCCGCGCTTGTCGGCATATTTCATCTGCTTGCCCATGCTGGCGGCACCAAGGCTCATCTCGGCGCGAATGCCAGCGGTGCGCAATACCTGCACCATGCGCCAATAATCACCTTGGCGATCTTTATCCATCACGGTGACTACAACTGGCGCTATTCCACTGGAAATCCTAACCAATCCAGCCAACTTAAGCGCCGAATATAGCCGCGACACACCTATGGAAAAACCCGTGGCCGGAACCTGCTGCCCCGTGAAGCGCGCGACCAAATTGTCATATCTTCCGCCTCCGCCAACTGAACCAAATCTGACGGTTCTGCCATCAATATCTTCATGTCGCATCAGCAGCTGGCACTCAAAAATTGGCCCGGTATAGTATTCGAGACCTCGAACGATTGAAGTATCAATGCGAATTTGGTCGGAATCGAAACCGCTCGCCTCAAAGGCCTCCACCATGCTCTCCAGCTCAGCAACTCCATCATTGAACTGACGATTGATTGCAAATCTCATTTGTTTGAGGTCACGAATGTATTGCCTATTGTCATTCATAAAGCCTCCGACTTCATGAAGATTGAGGAGTGAAACCAATTCGTTAATTGCATCTGCTGAAAGACCCGCGCCTGGAGTAAAATCACCGCTTTCGTCCTTACGTCCGGCAGCGAGCAATTCTCTCAATCCCTGCTCTGGTAACCGATCCGCTTTGTCGAGTGTACGAAGTACTTGGAGTCTCTTTGTCTCATTTTCAATTCCTATCAATCCAATTGAGTCCAAAACACCATCAAGTATCTTCCGGTTGCTGATCTTAACAATGTAGTCATTTCTAGGAATCCCCAGCGCTTCCATTGTATCTGCTGCCATCATGCACACTTCTGCGTCGGCGGCGGGCGAGGAACTTCCCACGGTATCGGCATCAAACTGCATGAACTGCCTGAACCGGCCGGGCCCCGGCTTTTCGTTGCGGAACACCCAGCCTTGGCGGTAACTGCGGAACGGCGTGGGCAGCTTCTGGAAATTCTCGGCCACATAACGCGCCAGCGGTGCGGTTAAATCATAGCGCAGGCTCAACCACTGCTCATCCTCATCCAGAAAAGAAAAAACGCCCGCATTCGGCCTGTCTTGATCTGGCAGAAACTTGCCCAGCGCATCGGTATATTCAATGAAGGGTTGTTCTACAGGCTCAAACCCATAAGATTCATAGACCCGCTGAATGGTGGCCAGCATGGCGCGGGTGCCGCGAATTTCGTCGGCGTCAATATCACGAAACCCCTTGGCCACGCGGGCTTTGGGGCGGAAGGTTTTGGGATTGGAACTCATGGGGGCCTTGTAGTGGAGCCTAAACTTTCGGGCAACAGTTAACCCCATTAGCCATCATCATCCCCAATCTAACACCCGTCTTCCCTGCGAAGGCAGGGATCCAGCTTATATTAACAAGCTCATAACCCAGTCAAAGCTGGGCCCCTGCCTTCGCAGGGGTGACGGAGTGGTGGTGAGTTTCTCTACTTCCCTATATCGCTCATTTATCCCGTTTCACCACCTGCCGCTGCACACCCAGACCTTCGATGGCGATCACCATCTTGTCGCCTGGCTTCAGATATTGCGGCGGCTTCATGCCCATGCCCACACCAGGGGGCGTGCCTGTGGTGATGATGTCGCCAGGCAGAAGCGTGAAAAACTGGCTGAGATAAGCCACCAAATAGGCCACGCCATAAACCATGGTTGAGGTGTTGCCGGTTTGCATACGCTTGCCATTAAGCTCAAGCCACATGGCCAAATTCTGCGGGTCTTTCACTTCATCGCGCGTGACCAACCATGGGCCAACCGGGCCGAAGGTGTCATAGCCCTTGCCCTTGGTCCATTGACCGTGCCGCTCAATCTGAAACTCACGTTCCGAAAGATCATTCACCACGCAATAACCCGCCACATGCTTCATGGCATCGGCTTGTTTGATATTTTTGGCCTTGCGCCCGATGATCACGCCAAGTTCCACTTCCCAATCTGACTTCTCCGATTTGGGCGGAATAGTTACCGTATCATTGGGGCCAGAAAGGCAGCTCACTTGTTTGGTGAACACGATGGGCTCTGGCGGAACTTGCATGCCGCTCTCTGCCGCATGGTCTGAATAGTTAAGGCCGATGGCAATAAATTTTTGCGGATTGGCAATGCAAGACCCGATTCGCGGATTGCCCGGAACCAATGGCAGCTTAGCCACATTCACTTTGCGCAATTTAGCCAAGCCTGCGGGTGAAATCGCGTCACCATCCAAATCTTTGATCACCTTGGCAAGGCTTCTGATCTTACCATGTTGATCCAATATGCCCGGTTTTTCTTTGCCCTTGGGGCCATAACGAAGGAGTTTCATGTCTCGTCCCATTTCTGCGCTGACGCATGCCAACGCGGTTTGTATCCCGCAGCCAAAATGGCAATGATTGACGGCGGAGTCAAAAGCTTTGCGTTTGGAACAATAGAAATTGCCTTTTGATATCCATCAAATGACCAGAGCAACATCTTGTCAGCCTTGACTGCAAAAGCGGCACCCTCGTGTTCCACCATCACCCCATCCACAGGCATTTGCAAATTGCGCAGTGTTTTATCTAACCTCTCTATATGAAGCTGACGATCAAATTCATCGGCACGTCGATTTCGTAAAAATGCTTTTGCCTCCGCCCTGAGGCAATAAAAGCATGGCCGATGGCCTGCGGCGAGAGCTGTCACCTCATCCAGAAAGAAAAGTGACGTATAGCCCTGCCCCATCGCCTGATGGTGCTGATTTTTGTAGTGTAGCTCACAGCAAATCCAATGAATGCTTGCCCAGCGGCGCTGAGTGAGAGTTTTATCGTCACGGTGAAACTTGCCGCCGCGATTGCCCATCATCGTGCCACGTTGCGGCACGGCGCAAAGTTCACCTTTTGGATTTACGCGATTCTGGTGCGCCATTAAAACCCAGCAGATTGTGCCGCCCCACTTTGCCAATATCAGTCTCGCCACAAAGTGCCATAGTGGTATCAAGTTCATTGCGCAAAATATCCAGCGCCCGCGTAACCCCCGCCTCACCCGCTGCACCTAAACCATAAATATAGGCGCGGCCGATATAAGTGCTTTTGGCCCCAAGAGCCATGGCCTTCATCACATCAATGCCCGTGCGAATGCCGCTGTCAAGATGCACTTCAACTTTGTCGCCTACCGCATCCACAATCGGTGCCAGCATCTCAATTGTGCTCGGCCCCCCATCAAGTTGGCGGCCTCCATGATTGGAAACGATAATCGCGTCAGCACCAAGCTTTGCGGCAATCGTGGCATCCTCCACATCGTTTATGCCCTTAAGGATCAACTTGCCGCCCCATTGCTTGCGAATAAACTCCACTGAACTCCAATCCAGCGTTTGATCAAATTGGCTGTTGGCCCATTCATTCAGCGACGATAAATCTTTCACATCTTTTGCGTGGCCAACGATGTTTCCAAATTGACGGTTCTTCGTGCCCAGCATACCCAAGCACCAAGCGGGCTTAAGCATCATATTCATGATGTTGGGCAAGGTCAGCTTAGGCGGCGAAGACAAGCCATTCTTCACATCAAAGTGGCGCTGTGCCAGAATTTGCAAGTCTAACGTAAGAACCAGAGCAGAGCAATTTGCAGCTTTTGCGCGGTTCACCAGATCAGTGGCAAAGCCGCGATCTCG
>JAYVOQ010000087.1:0-21670 GCA_043757845.1 Hyphomicrobiales bacterium
AATCGATGATGGCATGGCGCAGGCCCTCCTCGCGCCATGGAATCAGAGTTTTCGATTCGTGAAAATCCC
This sequence comes from Hyphomicrobiales bacterium, assembly GCA_043757845.1. Taxonomy (GTDB): domain Bacteria; phylum Pseudomonadota; class Alphaproteobacteria; order Rhizobiales; family Aestuariivirgaceae; genus Aestuariivirga. The sequence goes on from JAYVOQ010000087.1 coordinate 70, forward strand.
CAGTGAGTCAGAATTGGCGACCTTTGGTATTATTCGGCCAAAACGCGTGTCGTGGGAAAGGTAATATCAATCTGCGTGCCTTGACCAGGTTCACTTGAAATAGTGAAGCTGGCACGGTTAGCCTCAACCAAAGCTTTGGTCAGTGGCAACCCAAGGCCTGTGCCCTGTCTTTCACGGCCCGGTTTTTCAACGCGCATGAAAGGCACCAAGGCCTGCTTCAACTCGTCCTTGTTCATGCCAATGCCGGTGTCTTTCAAGCGCAGAATTAACGCACCCGATGGCTCCATAAGGGCCGAAACAATCACTTGGCCACCCGCGTCGGTGTATTTAATGGCGTTAGAAAGCAGATTTTGCACCACTTGCCGCATGGCACGTTGATCGGCCACCACGCGGGGCAAATTTTCGGGGAATGATTTTCGCAGCAACACGCGCGCGCGCGTGGCCTGTTCCTGCAACAGCTTTACGGCTTGATCAAAACATTCCGGCAAATTCACCGACGTAAAATCTAATTCCATGCGACCAGACTCAATTTTGGAAAAATCAAGCAAGTCATCGATCATTGCCAAAAGGTGGTTGCCGGAAGAATGAATATCATTGAGATAGCCACGATATTTTTCATTGGGCACTTCACCATGTTGACCCATGCGCATGATTTCCGAAAAGCCGATGATGGCATTAAGAGGTGTCCGCAGCTCATGGCTCACCCGTGCCAAAAAATCTGATTTGTGGCGGCTGGCTTCTTCGGCCTCGTCTTTGGCGACGCGCAAATCATGTTCAGTGCGCTTCCAAGATGTGATGTCGCGCACCACCGCACAATAATTGGCCCCGCCTTCAGACTTTTGCAACCGACCGATGTTCAAAAACAGCGGAACAGTTCCGCCTTGCTTTACAACACCGGTAACTTCGCGGCCATCGTTAAAAACCGAAGCTAGTCCTTGGCCTTCGAGGCCAGATAGATATTCGTTTACGACCACTGCGCTGTCTGCACTGAAAAGTTTGGCAAAGGGTTGATGCACTAATTCGGCGTGGCGATAACCAAACATGGCCTCAGCTCCTGCCGAAAGGCTGGACATACGGCCCTGCTTATCAAGCGTGATTATGCCGTCTGACGAAATATCAAGGATTGAACGCAATTCGTCTTCATTGCTGGCGTTCGCCGTCGTACGGGCGGCCAAGGAATCGGGCTGTGCCATTGCAACCATTGATCGCGGCAATTCCGCCACAGGGTGCTGCTCTATGGCCACATGAAGATGAAATTGATCGGCCTTACCGTTTTTCCATGGCATCACATCACGCCTAACGTGAAGGGCCAGGGCGCTGCCATCTGCTTTAATAAAATTCACAAGCCCACCGCCGATGGGAACTGAAGCAAGGCTAGACCAGAATTGACCATGGCTCAAAAGCTCTGAGGTTTTTGTAAAGCCGAATATCGTCGCAAGCTTTTGGTTGGCATAACCGGGCTTACCATGCTGCGAAATGGCCAAAGCTTCTGTGCTGCGATCTAAGGCTTCAACTAGAAAATTCGGAATGTCAACGGTCGAAGGTGCCACTTCCACAACAGGCAGAACGCGCGGCGCAGCAACAGATGGTGCCGGAGCCTGTGTTTCAACTTTTGCAGCAACGGGTATTTGTGCTTTTCCTGCAGCGGCGGCCAAAGCCTGCCCTAACTGTTCAAAGGCACGCTTTTCCTGTGGTGCTAAAACCCCAGCCACGCCGGCAGGAAGCTGCAACTGCTTCTCCAGTTGCCTGCGCTCTGTCACATCTTCAATTGCGATCAACGCGAAAACTTTGGCACTCTGCTGAGGCCTTCGCAATGTGAGGCGGGCCTCACGTTGTCCAAATCGGCTTTCATAGCTTGCAACAGTGCTGAACATCCGGCTTTGGCTTAGTCGAAGCATGAATTTATCAGCCAATGCTTTGCCAACGAGTGCGGTCAGATGATCAAGCTTGCGCACATCAAACAAGTCTCGCGCCAGCTCATTGGCAAAAACCAATGCGCCCCCATCATCAACTGCAAAAATAGCAACCGGCAAGTCTTCAAACAGACCAGCTTCATCTAAAATGGATGTTGCAACCTTCTGCCGCTGCTGCGCCACAACACCCATACGGCCATCGGCCAATTCATGCAGCCAGCAATCACAATCTATGCCTTCGGATTTATCAAGTGACGGAAATTCTAGGACAGCCGATTGGGCCTCGCCTATCGCTAGCTTTGCCTGCAACCCCGCCAATACTTTTAAACCGGGCTCAGACGCGTCAAACACGCGGTCAATCAAATCAAATAACGACGATGCCTCAAATGCCGCCACGCCAGCGACATTGGCCCAAACCAAGCGAGCACGCGCCACATCCCATAGCCATGCAGCAATATCAGATTGGCGCAACTCATCCAGCGTTAACGGTGTTTTCGGCACGAATACTCATCTTCCCCAAGAACTATATCACTATGCCATTTTCAATCCCATCGTCCAGCTTTTGTTAAGATTTTATAAACCATGGCACTATTCAGCCCCCTAAAATACCGATCTTTTTCATGGTTGAAATTCTAAGTCCTAGCCGCTAGAGCAAACTCACATCGTTGCCGCCATAGCTCAGTTGGTTAGAGCGCTAGATTGTGGATCTAGAGGTCCCCCGTTCGAGCCGGGGTGGTGGTACCATTCTCCAAAATTTTGATCCTGATGACAGAAACGTCTAGAATTTTCTGTTTGATCAAATTTTGAACCTTATTTTGCACGTTATAAGTGTAACCTTGTTTTTAGGTGTTAAAATAATTTACCTTAACTTAAGGGATTGCCTGTAGGCCTATGGTCAACTTTTAAGAGGGGACTGACTCTATGAATAGACGCGACATTGCGTGGGGCAGCACACTGGCAGCATTGGTTGCTGTTGCAGGCACAGCTGCATGCACACCCGCCTTGGCAGATGATACTGGCGACGTTCTAGGTGCAGTTGAAGAATTCCGCAAAGCGATGGTGGACGGCAACGGTGCGCGTTTGCTGGAACTTTCGCATGATGACATGTCTTTTGGCCATGCCGGCGGCGTGGTGCAGACCAAAGTTGAATTTGTTAAGACCGTGGTAGACAAGGTTGAAGTGTTCCACTCGATCAAGCTTTACGATCACTCCATTAAGGTTTCTGGAGATCTGGCCGTCGCACGCCACACCTTTGATGCCTTCATCCTCTATCAAGGCAAAGACCAAAACTTTTTGCTGAATGTCGTTATGGTTTGGAAAAAGCTAGATGGTCGTTGGCGTCTATTTGTACGCCAAGCCTACAAGTTGCCAGCCTAAACGCTTTTTAGAGTTCAGATATTTTCAAATCCGGCGCCCACGTGGTGCCGGTTTTTCATTGTGGCGTCGCTGATACGCCCATCCTGAATACAATTTTCTCAAGTGAAACCATGGCCACGTGACCATCACCTTCTTGGGTGACGAAAGCCATGGCGGAAGCTAGAAAATAACTGGGCATCTGCCCAGATTGTAATTTTTCATTCAATGTAATTTTGAAAACGCCTGATTTAACGTCATCCGCCGCCCACAGAATAGATTTTTGTAGAGAACCAATTTGAATATCCAAGCGCACGGTTGATTGCGCGGTCTTAATCACATGCCCGGTGAGTTCAATAACAACATCCGGCCCGAAATTCGTGCCCGGCCTATTCGTAACCAAGTTTCCTTCTACGCCCGAAGAACCTTCTCTTTTGCCCCCGTCGGCTGTGGCCACCAATGGATCAAGCACCCAAGGCAATTCAATGAGGTCTGGAGACACCTTGGTCGATGCCGTTACAATTTGGGTCTGGTCTTTGGAAGTTTGGCTAATGCTGCCGGGGATCACTTTGGGCAGAACCGCAATAGGAATAAGGTGTGCAGGTTTTTGAAAAGCCACTTTGGCTTTATTCATCGCCACATGGAATTTCACGACCTTAGGTGGCACCCAAAGCACATCCGCTGCGAATGCCAAAGGGGCGAACCACAAAACGCTCAACGCTAAAGCTAACAGCACTCGCAGCATATTGACCCACCCAACTCCTTAAAATTCGCTAAATCAGGGCGGGCGGGCTGGCAAGCAAACTATAAGTTATCCACACTATTCTTCTGAATGAGAGCAATGATATGATTCGGTAAAATGTCAAAGTGTTGCAATGTCCAGGTTGCATCAATCCCCGATGGGCCAACGACAGAGTAAGCCGTATTGAGCGCTTCGCGCTGCAAACAAAATGCATTCAACCCAGAAACAATGCCTTGGCCAATCGCCTTTAAACCCGCTTCCTTGGCTGTCCAATGCAGCAAGAATTCATGACTTTGTTCATCAGACGGCAGGGCTGCAATCATATTGGCTTCATTTAAGCTGAAGAACCGCCCTGCAAGTTGATCCGCATTATCCACATCTCGAAGTCGCTCTACGTCAATGCCCACATCACGGGTCTCGCTGGCGCAAGCAACTGCCGTATTGCCACTTGTTGAAAAGGACAGACGCAACAATGGGAAATCCAAACAAATAGGCCGCGCGTCCAACTTATGCTCAAGCTTAAGTTCTCTCGGATCTGCGCTCCAGCCCGTCACCAAACAGACGAACATTCGCTGAAAACAACGCCGGACAAGAAAATGCCTGCGCTCTGCCAAATTAGTAAGCAAATCTGCTTGGGTCAATTCCGCTTTGGAAAGGCATCCTTCCAAATTAGTTTGTGAAGGCGCGCCGTTATCCACATAAGCCGCGATGGACAAGCCTTTTCCTGGAAGCTTCGCCCAAGAGAAAGCGTCAACCATTTCTAACACGGCTGGCGAAACATCACCTAAAATTTTACATCTCATCAACCATTCATCCAAAATCGGTGACGCTTAAACCCTAGCGTGCAAGTTGTGACAACTGCGCAAACCCCATTTTAACGAGTCATCGCTTAAGTTTATCCCGAAATTGAGGGGTTGTCTTGTCAGCTTCATGGTTGGCAAAAACAAAATTGATAAAATGGGCACACAACATATGACACGCTTTAAAGTGATGGCTTCGATAACATTATTCGTAGGCCCATTATCGGGAGCGGCCTTGGCTGCCCAAACTTGGGATATGCCAACCGCTTACCCGGCGACAAACTTTCAAACGGTGAACGCCCAGGAATTTAGCGCCTGTGTTGCTGAAGGCACCAAGGGCGACATAAACATTGTGCTTCATGCTAATGGGTCTTTGTTCAAGGGTAACGATATCAAGCGCGCTGTTCAAACGGGCACAGCACAAATTGGTGAGCGCCTCCTGTCATCCCATGAAAATGAAAACGCAGTTTTCGGAACTGACTCTATTCCCTTTATCGCAACGTCTTATGACGATTCCGTCAAGTTATACAAAGCGGCCCGCCCTGAACTGGACAAAGTGCTGAACGATCAGGGGTTGAAGCTGCTCTATTCAGTGCCATGGCCGCCGCAAGGCCTCTATTTCCAAAAGCCTGTAAATTCCGTCGCGGATATGACGGGTATCAAGGTCAGATCCTATAATAAATCAACGGCTCGTCTGGCAGAACTAACTGGCATGTCTCCCGTTTCTATTGAAGCTGCTGAAATCAGCCAAGCCATGGCTGCCGGTGTTATCGCATCGCTGATTACGTCATCAGTAACCGGCAAAGACAGCAAAGTGTGGGAGCAGCTTGATCGCTTTTACACTGTGAATGCCTGGCTGCCGCGCAACAGCGTGATCGTGAACAAAGCAGTTTGGGACGGCCTTTCGAAAGAGTCACAAACAACAGTTTCAGACTGTGCGACAACCGCAGAGGCCAACGGTCTTACCAAATCGAAACAAGCCAATGATGAGGCGCTCGCGGCCTTAAAAGTCAACGGCATCCAAGTTTTAGCCCCGTCCGAACAGCTTGCAGGCGAACTGAGAAAAATTGGCGAAGCAATTGCTAAAGAATGGGTCGCCAGAGTTGGCCCAGCTGGCGAAAGCATTATGGCGCAGTTCAAAAAATAATTTAGAATTTCGATACCGATTCAAAAAGGCCCCAGCGAAGAGTTGGGGCCTTTTTTTAATCTACAACCAAAATAATTAAGGGCGTTGGCATTCTGGCGGCAGTTGCACAATCTCTATCCAGTAATGGCCAACCGTTTTTACAATTTCAACCAACTTTTCAAACGAAACGGGCTTGCAAATGAAAGAATTCACACCAAGATTATAAGTCTTGATAATGTCTTCTTCAGCCTTTGATGTTGTGAGAATAATGATGGGAATGCGGTGCAAGATAGGGTCATTCCTAATCTCTTTCAAAACCGTGCGACCATCTTTGCGCGGCATGTTTAAATCAAGTAAAATAAAGCCAGGATAGGGTTCACCAGCAAGTTTCGACCATTTTCCCTCGCGGCGCAGATATTCTAAAAGCTGAACACCATCCTCCGCAAAATCAATTTCATTCGCAAGTTTCGACGCTTCAAAAGCATCTTTAATCATCATTCGGTCATCAGCATCATCATCGGCAACGACAATGCGCACAGGAACTGTATTACGCGCCATATTTATTTACCTTCAGAAATTTGGACGAGAGGCAGCTTAATAAAGAATTGCGATCCACTGGCCTGACCATCAGCATCAATCGTTCCACCGTGACGTTCAACAATTTTGCGAACCGTAGCCAAGCCAATGCCTGTGCCTTCATATTCAGTTCGGCTGTGGAGGCGTTGGAAAATGGTAAAAATTTGTTCTTTGAACTGATTTTCAAAGCCGATGCCATTGTCGGTAACAGTCACCAACACATGCGCCGCCTCACCTTTATCTTCCGCTACGGCGAATAACTCAGATTTAACAGTGATGATCGGCGGCACATCGGCTTTGCGGAATTTCAATGCATTGCCTAACAAGTTTTGCAACAGTTGGCGCATTTGCATGGGTTCGCATTCGACCATCGGCAGTTCGTCATGGGTTATCGTTGCTTTGGTATCTTCAATGCGAATTTGAAGATCTGAAAGAACTTCGGTCAGAATTCGGTTAAGCGAAACTTTCTGGAATTCCTTGGCGCCCGTTGTCACACGCGAATAAGACAGCAGGTCATTGATCAGCTTGCGCATGCGCCCCGCAGCGTCCTGCATCCGGTCAATAAACATTTTGCCATCATCAGGTAGTATGCTCGCATATTTGCTGGCAAGCCGTTCACCAAAGGCTTCGATCTTACGCAGTGGTTCTTGCAAATCATGTGAAGCAACATAGGCGAAATCCGCCAACTCGCGGTTCGACGTTTCAAGCTTCTGCGTATATTGTAGCATCATCTTGGCGCTCAATTCAGTCTCAGTAATGTCTTGATAAGTCGCAATCGTGCCGCCGTCTTCCATGGGCTCATTCATCACCGCAATCACGCGACCATCTTTGAGATGCTGCTTGATCACACTGCGCCTTCGCAGCTGGGCAGGATCATTGCGTTCAGCCAAAGCGCGCTCCGCTTCTTCGGCAGTATAGTTGCCCAAGCTTACTGAATACATCATCAGCTCAGACAGGGAAATTCCGGGCTTAACGACTTCAGCAGAAAAGCCGTAAATTTCCAAGTAGCGCTTATTCACAACGATAAGTCGTTGATCTTTGTCAAACATACAAAGACCCTGCACCATGTTGGTCAAAGCCGTATCAAATTGTAAATTGCGAGCATGAAGTTGTTTTGAAATGCGCAGCATTTCCATTTCACGCATTTTTAATTCGGTAATGTCAGACCGGGTGCCGACAATGCCGCCATCATTGGTGCGCTTTTCCGTAATCATCAGCCAACGGCCATCGGCCAGTTGAATTTCATAGGGTTCACGCGGATTGCGGTGTTTTTCCAGCCGCCATTTCACATATTGGTCTTCTGTCATGCCATTGAGAACAAAGGCTCCACGCGCAGTAGACTTTTTTAGGATTTCTTCCTTCGGTGCGCCCGGCATGATCACATCCGCAACCAATGGGCTATAATCAACATATTTGCGGTTATAGAGAACCATGCGGTCACTCGCATCGTAAAGTGCAAATCCGTCCGCCATGACGTCTAAGGCATGCATCAGCCGAGAGCGCGATTGCTCAGCGATCATTTCATACTGGCTGTTAAGATCGATATTAGAAGCCGGGCCATCGATCTGACGTGCTGTTTCAACAGCCGTGCCATTGGGCAAGCGGCGGCGGCGAATTTCAATTGTACTGCCGCTGGGGGCCGTATAGCGGAACGTATAGGCCGTGCCCGGGGTAAGGCGATCAACAATTTTTACAATCTTGCCGTCAATTTCGTCAGCAGGAACGTTGAGGCGCCGGAAAGTGATGCGGATAAGCTCCTGAAGCTTTGTGCCCGTCGGCATATCAGAACTGAGATAGCCACACAGTGTGCGGTAAAGATCGTTGCAGGCCAGAAGGCTAAGATCGCCATCAAATAACGCCAAACCAACATCGGCGCCTGCAAAAAGATCAGCAATCTCCGCATTGGCCCGAACCAGTGATTTATCAAAATTTTCTGTTGGAAGGTTGTCCTTGATCAAGGTCACGCGATTTTTGCTTTGCAATTTTTTAGCCCCAATTATCGCCAGTTTTCTACCAGCAAGTCATGAATGAAGGGTGAAAGCGCAAAGGTTCAGGAACCCGCAGCGTTTTGCAAAGCTTAACTAATTTCGACCATAAGCCCATTTGCAGTAATGAGATTCTAGGGTGGTGAGTATGCTTTCAAGTGTAGAAAGAACAATTGCGTGTTGGTTGTTGGCAGTGGTTATTTTCGCCGGATTTCTCGTTCCGGGCCTATCGGCGGCACTTGCGCCATACACTCAAATCAGCCTGTTTCTCTTGATCATTATGTCCTTGCTGCCCCTCGGACGATTACAAGTGGAAGATGTTTTCAGTCCTGATACAAAAGTTTGGCAGGTGGTTATGTGGCAGCTGCTGGCCTTGCCAGCCATCATTTTAGCAGCAGCGCATTTGGCCCGCGTTGACGAACATTTAACCATATTGATGGTGACAACTGCTGCTGCCGGTTCGTTATTTGCTTCACCTACTTTCGCTGAGCTTCTGCAAGTTAACAAACAGCGGGCTTTGCAATGCATGGTGCTATCAACATTTCTAATGCCGCTGTCCTACTTCTTATTCTTCACTATCGTTTTAAGGGCTCGTGTTGATCTTGATGTGATGGCATTGTTTCAGCGCTGTATGATTTTTCTGGTGATCCCACTGGGCCTGTTGCTGATTTACATGGGTATTTCTCACCAGATTCCAACAAAGCTGGCCAATGCCGTAGAAGGCATATCTCGCCGCTCAACAATTCTGGCACTCATTGTATTCGGTATCGGCATTGTCGGCCCAGCCCGCGACCTATTGTTTAGCGAACCCTATCGCTTCCTTCTTTATTTAATGATCGTCACGTCTTTGGGTTTAGGCATGGCTTATTTCACCGCCGTCGTGATGTTCCGTCAGGGCATGAGCGACTCTGTGACTGCAAGTATTGTAAGCGGCTTCCGCAATGTGGGCTTAGGCTTCGTACTAATTTCAGGCACAGCAACCCATGCCACAGCAGAATATGTTGGTGTCTCACAACTTCCAATTTTTCTAGCTCCTTTGTTGTTCAGCATTTTTATTCGTGAACAAAAATCACATCGCCATCAACTGGAAGTCAACGCTCAAGTAACGGCGTAATTTCAGCAGGCCCAGTAGCTCCACATTAACCAATAAAATGAATCCCTTGCAAGATTGAAATCCACGCGATTCAATTTACGATTGTTTAGCAAGCTGCATGATAACCAACTTGAGTAATAAGTTAGTCGAGTGTGGGTACGGGGATCGGCGTGAGTTTGAGTTCAGGAAATGAGTCTGCAAGCACCAATGATTTGGTGAAGTCGTTGCGTCTTGCGGTCTTTGCCAAAGCAAACACTGCAAAGGCCCATGTGGCGCAAACTCTTGTCGCTCACATTCCTGATATTACGTTCGAACCCAAAGTTCCCCCGATACAGATATCAGCAATTGTCGAAACAGAGGCGACGGCACCTGCGCTTGAATTTGCTGCACCGATTGCGAAACCAACACTCAGCGTCAGCCCAAAGAAGTTTGCAGCTGTATTCGTCAGCGTTTTTTTACTAGGTTTGGGAGCCATCTGGTCTGCGAACCAGAGCTATGCTCCGGAAATGTATGCTGCAGGCGGCATGGCGCCAGCCGCCGACGCCCACGCCGAAAACAAAAACTATGCTGTGTTCGATCTAAATATCAACATCCGCGCCCTGCGTGAAGAGCAGTTGAAGCGCATGACCCATACGCCGGAAGTCATCATTCTCGGTGCAAGCCAATGGCAGGAAGCCCATAAGGAACTATTACACGGTGTAGACTTCTTTAATGCCCATATTCACCGCGACTATTGGGAAGACTTGCCAGGCATGGTTGAGCTTCTAACGCGCTATGACCGCCTGCCCAAAAAGCTGATCATTGCAGTGCGTGACAGGCAGTTCAAACCTGTCGAAGCCCGCAAAGACTGGTTGTGGGAACCAGGCATTCCGAATTACCGTGCCATGACCCAGCGCCTTGGTATTGAGACCGAGAGCTATATCAAAACTTTGCCATATCACCGTGCGCAAGCCCTCATTTCGCTGCCCATGCTGTTTGAAAATTTTACGCGGTGGTATAATGCTGCTGTGCATCCGGGTCCTACCATTGCTGCGCGAATGACAAATATGGACATGTTGTTGCCAGACGGCTCAATCATGTGGTCCAGCACCAAAATGAAACTTTTCACACCGGAACGCACGGCATCAGAAGTGAACATTTTTGCGAAAGCAAATTTAAATGAACCAGTGATCGTAGATCAAAAAGGTGTTGAAGCCTTTGTGGCCGTGCTGGATTATTTGAAGGCCAAGGGTGTGAGTGTTTATTTAGTCAACCCACCCTTCAACCCTCTCTTTTACGATCAAATTCAGGGCACACCTTATGCCGAAGGCTTGGCACGCGTTAACTCGCTGGTTCACACAATCGCCGCCGAACACCACCTTCCCTTGATTGGCGGCTTCAATCCGCATCAGGTTGGGTGCACAGTTGATATGTATATCGATGCCGAACATTCCAGCCCGAAATGTCTACAAAAGATATTTGACCAGTTCTTGGAACTTTCAAACATGAAAGGCCAAATCTGATGTCCTTCACATCGCTACAATTTATTTTTGTGTTCCTGCCCATCGCTTACACAGGCTTTGTTCTGGCCAACCGTTTTGGTGGCGCTAAACAGGCTTTGAACTTCTTGGCCATGATTTCCGTGGTTTTTTACGCCATGTGGGGCGTGCAGTTGCTGCTGGTGTTGATGTTGTCCATTGCGCTCAATTTCATCACGGGCAATGCCATTGCCAATCTAGGTGAAAACCGTCGTCTGGCTAAAAACCTGCTGTTAGCAGGAATTGCCGTCAATTTGCTGATACTTGGTTATCTCAAATACACCAACTTTTTCATAGATATGGAAAACCAGCTGTTGGGCACTGCCATATCACATTTTGACATTGCGGTTCCGCTAGGTGTTTCATTCTTTACATTCGTACAAATTGGCTTTTTGATCGATGCCTTTAATGGCCAATTGATCAAGCACGATCTGGCACGTTATGTTGTGTTCACTGCATTCTTCCCTTGTGTTACGGCGGGCCCATTGGTGATGCAGCGCGAAATGATGGAACAGCTGGGAACCACCAAATTAAAAGCTTGGGATGTTCGCCGCGTCACCATCGGCCTTACGATGTTTGCTATGGGCCTGTTCAAAAAAGTGATGTTGGCCGATTCCATCGCACCTTTTGCCGATAGTGTTTTCAACGGCGCACAGAGTGGCCTTTCTTTGGATACCAGCACGGCCTGGATCGGCGCCCTCTGCTATACATTGCAACTCTATTTTGATTTTTCCGGTTATTCCGATATGGCCATCGGCCTTGCCACGATCTTCGGAATTAAACTGCCGTTGAACTTTGACTCACCCTTTAAAGCCACCACCATTTCAGATTTCTGGCGCCGTTGGCACATGACGATGACGCGCTTTTTCACAGCTTATGTTTATTCAGGCTTGGCCATGTATGGTATGCGCACCGGCATGGGCCTGCGCGCCAGCCGTATGAGCCGCTTTATGTTGGCCGCTGCCCTGCCCTCATTCTTCACCTTTCTCTGTGCCGGCGTTTGGCATGGCGCAGGTTGGACCTTTGTGATTTACGGGGCGATGCATGGGGCAGCCATCGCAACTTTCTTAGCTTGGCGCGAATACTCTAAGTTTGAACTTGTGAAGCCGCTGGCTTGGGTTGTGACAATGCTCACAGTTGTGTGTGGCCTTGTAATGTTCCGCGCACCAGATGTGGCTACGGCTCTTTCGCTTCTGGGACATATGGCGGGATTCGGGCATGCCAGCCTCTCGTCTCAGGTCATATCGATCGATTTAGCGCAGGCCATTTCTCTGATCGTCATTTTGGGCGCAATCACTTTGCTTCTGCCAAACACCCAACAAGTGCTGCACCATGAATGGCCCGTTGTGGACACCAAGCCCGCAGAAGTTGCTGTCGATGCTGGCCTTGTTGCATGGCGCCCCACATTCAGCGCCGCCATACTCAGCGCTTGTATTTTCACAGTTGCCATCACATCAATCGGATCAAGTTCCGGTTTTCTTTATTACAAATTTTAATTGGGAGCGACAAAAAATGAATCAACATAATCATGACTTCAACGAATTCGTACTTGATCTTATCCGTGAAGTTGACCGTGAAGTCGCAGGTGATATTGAGAAGGAATCAGTGTTCGTTTCACCCTTCATTGACCGCATATTTGTTGATGCAAACGGCCGCCAAGCCCGAATTATCACCCGCCCCGGCGCTGATCTGGCGGAAACCAAGGCCAAGGCCCAGCGCTTTCTTGATGTGATGGTCAAACAAGTCAGTGGCTTCGAAATCAAGGTATTTGCAGAAACCAAGCGCAAAGACATTGGCCCCTATCACATGGGCGTCAACGATGAACTGGTTAAGCGCGGCTGGATGCATGATTATGGTAAAGGCCAAGTGGCATACAGCGGCCCGGTATTAAAACTTGCCAAACTGATCAACGACAAGGCCGGTGAACTCTATCACGCCGCATTCAATGCCGTAGATTCGCACTATCCAGCAATGATCGATGCCGACACTTTGCATAAGTGTGGCTATTTTGACTCGCATCCCAATGCCGTAACTTTTGTTGGCAACGTGGTTGAAGATTTCGACGCTATCGAGGAATTTCGCCGCGCCAATTCGTGTTCTGAAGGCGCACTTATGCCCGCCCAAGAGCACATCCACATCGATGGCATGTGCCTTAACCCGGCAGCTTGCTTTCCTTGCTATCCAACTTTGAAGGGTCAAGATTTCACTAAGGGCCAGTGTTACACTTGGCTGGGCCGTGTGTTCCGTTACGAGTCACGCAACATCAATGGTCTTGACCGCCTCTATGAATTCAACGTGCGCGAATTGGTCTTCGTGGGCGACGAAGATTATGTGCGCTCGGTTCGCGCCAAGGCCCTGCCGGTCGTTGAAAAACTGGCGTCCTTTATGGATATCGATTGCCAAGTTCAAACGGCAACCGATCCCTTCTTTGCAACTGTGTCTGCCGCCAAGAAATTCTGGCAGGCCTCACAGGAAGTAAAGAACGAGATCAAAATTCCGACCCTCGGTAATGATGGCAGCCGCAAAATGCTGGCCTGCGGCTCAATCAACTTACACGGCAACTTCTTTGGTAAACGGTTTGGCTTTACGTGTGCCAATGGCGAGCCAGCGCAAACTGGCTGTGTAGGACTGGGGATAGAGCGCTGGGTTCTGGCCGCTTTCACTCAGCATGGTTTTGACGAAAATCGTTGGCCAAAAGACGTACGCGACATCATTTTTGCTTAAATTTAACAACTAAAAACAGGGAAAAATAAAATGCAACTCTATCACTTAGTCGGTCAAGTTCTCGGTGTTGATGCTTCGGAATTAACTGAAGATTCAAACGCGCAAAACACTCCAAAATGGGACTCATTGCGCCATATCGAAGTGTTATTCGCTATGGAAAACGCCTTTCATGTGCGCTTCACCATGCCTGAAATTTCTGGCCTTCGGAAGCTTGGCGATATTCGTAAACTATTGTTAGCCAAAAATGTGGTGCTTAACGATGAAACGCATGTGCAAGAACGCAAGTCAGCTTAACGCATTCGCTTTGAGGAAAAAACGATAGGGGGCAATGTGATATCGGGCACAACAGTCAATGTTTTAGTGATCGACGATGATGAGGATGATCTTTATCTCATCAAAGACGCGCTGAGCAATGTCAAGTCAACACGCTATGTTGTAACCACGGCTTCGTCGCCACTTTTGGCGATGAGCCAGCTGGCCAAGGTGAAGTTTGATATCATTTTCAGTGACTACCGCTTAGGCTCGGTCACTGGCATTGACGTGATCAACAACGTGCGCGGTGCAGGCATTGATACGCCTATCATTTTGCTCACGGGCATTGCTGATCAGATTGTTGATGATGCAGCACTTGCCGCAGGTTCATCGGATTTCATCCCCAAGACAAGCCTAACTCCCGACTCTCTAGATCGTTCTGTGCGTTATTCTTTGGCCCATGCCAATCGACAAAGACTTCTGCAAAGTATTCTGAAAAACACCAAGTCTGGCATTTCAGTTGTAACGGCTGAAGGTTCAGAAACACTTTCAAATGAGCAGATGTCGTATTTTGCAAACTTGGCTTTTGCCGATGCCAAAGATGCAAAGCGCCAACTGATCGATTTGATACTAAACTGCAATGAGCAGGATATCGTTTTAGGCTCATCGGTGTTGGAACATCACGTTACACAGTTAGCTGATGGCAGCCGCATGCTTACGCTGCACGATGTGACGGACCGTGTAAATGCTTTGCGTGAACGTGAGCGCGCCGAAGAAAAAATCCGTGCCATTGCCTTGCAAGACACACTGACGGCTCTTCCCAATCGCATGGCTTTTAACACCTATTTGGACACCTGCTTGCCCAAGGCAAAGGCTGCAGGCAGAAAAGTCGCCGTATTACTTTTTGATTTCAATCGCTTCAAAGAGGCAAATGATCTTTTCGGCCATGCCGCTGGCGATCACATTTTGCGCCAAGCGGCTTACCTTCTCAGATCCACACTTGCTGAGGGCGAATTTTGTGCGCGCCTCGGCGGTGATGAATTCGTGATGGTGCAAAATAATAGTGATCAAGAAAGGGCTCTTGAGCTCGCAAGGCGTATCGCCGACAAGCTGAATCTATCATTAAAGTGGCAAGATAAAGTGATTGAGGCCAGCGTCACCGTTGGCGTGGCCCTTTTTCCGCAGCATGGCCAGCATCGACAGGAGCTCTTGGCCAATGCCGATTTGGCAATGTATCGCGGCAAATCTGAAACTGAGAACGCGATCTGCATTTTTGACTCAAAGATGGATCAGTATGTCCGTGAACGGCGCGCCTTGGCGCTGGATTTGCGTCATGCCATTCAGAACGACGAATTGTCACTGAACCTTCAGCCACAATTCGGAACTGAGACGGGCGATTTGGTGGGCTTTGAAGCCTTGTTGCGCTGGAATTGTCACGTGCGCGGCAGAGTTTCTCCAGCTGAGTTCATTCCTGTAGCTGAAGAAAATGGCCTGATCATTGAAATCGACAAATGGGTTCTAAAACGCTCTTGCCAGCTTTTGGTTCAGCATGAATGGATACCACGCCTCGCCGTCAACATCTCGGCCAAGGCCATCTGCCAATCAACGATTGTTTCAGATATCCGTTCAACGCTGCTGGAATTTGGCATTTCACCGAAGCGACTGGAACTGGAAGTCACCGAAACAGCGCTGATCTATGATCTCACCCGCGCCCTCCACAACTTACGCCAAATCAAGTCCTTAGGCATTGCCGTTGCGATGGATGACTTTGGTACGGGCTATTCTTCGATGTCGATGTTGAGTTCATTCCCCTTTGACCGCATCAAAATTGATGGCTCTTTCATCCAACATACATCAACCAACGAACGCGCCGGCGCTATCTTCAGAGCCGTTGTAGGGTTGGGCAAAGCGCTTAACGTGCCGGTTCTGGCAGAAGGTGTTGAAACCGCTACGCAGCTCGAATTTGCCCATGCGGCGGGCTGCGAAGAACTGCAAGGCTTTTACTTTGGCCGTCCCATTTCCGAAACGTTAATTGGGAAACTTTATACGGATTTAGACGGAAATTTAGGGCTGGAAGCCGTGCAGGATTGGCAGGATGCGTTGGCTGCCAAAGCCACCAGGTCAGCCGAGACCGAAGTATTGGGAGCGGCAAGAAGCGCCTGATCGAATATCTGAAAAATATAAAACATTTTAACTCTGGTGAAACTCCCATTCCGCTAACTTGATGAGAAATTGGGTGGAGATCGAATTGCTTTCAAATTTTCATAAGGCGTCAGATCGTTTGTATAATTATGCAGGTTATGCTTCTGCTGCCTGTATCTTTTTGATTTTTGCCACTACGATGGTACAGATGGTAACCAGATATCTGGGTATAAACTTAAACGGCCTTTCCAGTTATGCCGGATATTTTATGGCAGCCTCAACCTTCTTAGGCCTGCCCTACGCGTTGATGCATGGTTCGCATATTCGCATTGAAACAATTTCGAAGTTGCTGGGCCCAAAGCGTTTCTATCTGGATCTCTTTGCTTTCGGTGTCGGCATGCTTATCGCCATATGGTTCGCCCGCTATGCCTGTAGCATGGTCTACACCACACTGATCCTAAATGACGTCAGCACCGATATGGATGCAACTCCGCTGTGGATTCCTCAAGCAACTATGGCCATCGGAGTTGGTCTATTCGCCATCGCCATGGTCGATAATTTTTTAACGCTATTGCTAACCGGTGAATACCGCATGCAGCGCAGCAATCAACCAGTTTAAGCGGGAACACATCATCATGGAACCGCTCGTCATCGTCTGCCTATTGCTCGTCTTGATGTTTTTCTTCTTGGCCACTGGCGTATGGATTGCCCCAACTCTTATGGCGGTTGCTGCTGTTGCGATTGACCTGGTTGCTGGAAGGCCGGCAGGTGCATCCATTGCCACCACGGCTTGGTCAACATCTTCGTCGTGGACATTGACAGCATTACCCATGTTCATTTGGATGGGCGATATTCTGTTTCAATCGCGCCTTTCCGAAGATCTTTTCAAAGGCCTTTCACCCCTCATGCGCCGCCTGCCGGGTGGTCTGTTACATACAAATGTTTTGGGTTGCACACTGGTTGCGGCCGTATCGGGGTCATCAGTTGCAACGCTGACAACGGTGGGCAAAATGACCATCCCTGAGCTTCGTAAACGCAACTATCCTGAACATTTGATCGTCAGCACTTTGGCAGGTCCGGCAACGCTTGGCCTGATGATTCCGCCATCCATCATCATGATTGTCTATGGTGCCTTGACTAATGAATCCATCGCAGCACTCAACATGGCGGGCATATTTCCTGGACTTGTATTAGCTGCCATGTTTTCAGTCTATGTGGCGTGCAAAGTGCTCACCTCGAAGGACTATAATCCGATCATCGAGCCCGATGTGAGCTGGAAAGAAAAACTAAACGGCACGCGAAAACTTCTTCCTGTCATCGTTCTGCTGCTGGTGGTTATTCTGTCGATGCTTTTCGGATTTGCAACAGCGACAGAAGCGGCAGCTGTGGGCGTTATGGGCGCACTCATAATGGCCCTAGGCCAAGGCACATTTACACGTGAAATGTTTGTTAACAGTCTGATGAGCGCCACGCGCACCTCGGTGATGATTTCATTCATTCTGATTGCTGCCAGCTCACTTTCGCTGGCGATGGGCTATTTGCGCTTGCCCGAAATGCTTGCACAGTGGGTCGAAGGTTTTCACCTCAGCGCCTTCTGGCTGTTAATGGGTTTGCTGGTTCTCTACACCATTCTGGGTCACTTCCTCGATGGAATCTCGTGCGTTGCCCTCACCATTTCCATTGTGGAACCCATGGTGCGCCATGCGGGCATTGATATGATCTGGTTTGGCATTTTCATGGTTCTGGTGGTGGAGATGGCGCAAATCACCCCGCCTGTGGGCTTCAACTTAACGGTACTGCAATCCATGACGGGTCATGACATGTTCAAAGTGGGTTGGTGGTCTGTGCCAATGCATCTTGTGATGTTGGTGATGTTGTTTGTGCTGATCGCTTTTCCACAACTGGCAACGTGGTTGCCACATCACATGATACCGGTGCGTGCGGCCTGAAGTTGACATTGAATCTGCGCGGTCATCGCCGTAACCAAACACGCTAGACTGAACGTTGTGCCAGCGCTTCGAGTTTTATTGTTCGCGCAGCAGGGTTTCGCAATCTAATCCACACGATAAAATCCTTGACGCGGCGCTCAATCTTAAGATGGTGGTGTTGTGCGATGTCGCTGAGACGATGTTTGAGAAATGGATTTTCGAAACGCTCTAAAGTAGTCGCAACATAGGCCGTCGCAGCCTTCTCCATGCCGTGTTCTGCAAAACCCGGAATCACTTCTTCACTGTAAAGATCGGTAAGTTTTTTTTTATTTCGGCATCACTCAAAATTTCACGCACTGTTTCCAAAGCGGAACGCTTTTCAGTCTGCCAAATCTCAGCCAGGAATGTATGACCAAGATTCAGGATATGCAGTTTAAGCCGCAGATAAGGCTCCAGATTGTTTGTCACTACGATAGCCGGATGAGTGAATGGGATGTCAGAGGCGGATTGGCCCTCAATAGCCCATAGGGCATAAGGCTCACAGATTGCGCCAATAGGCTCGATAGCCTCCGACACGATGCGGTCAACGAGCGTGTTGCAGATCGTAACGTGATTTGCCATCCAAATGTGAAAGCCGGAGTCCAATTTCCATTTTCCAGCAAGATCGACCAAAATCTGCCGCAGAACTTTGCCATTTTCGGCAACCAACTCACAGGGTAATAGGAGTATTGGCTTACCGCCTGCGCGATACCGTTCCACCAATAAACTGAGAAGTTTGGCCGGAAAACTCAGCGGCACGCTGTTGATGTGTGAAAAAATATCCTCATCTTCGGTCGCAACAGCATACCCGCTCTCACCCACATTCGAAATCACAACCTGCGCTTCATTGGCAAAAAGTTCGACCAATTCATGCCAGTCGCGATCGGCAATTAACGCGCCGTCGATACTTTCCACAATGAACGTGTTGTTTAGGATTTTGCCATCAATGAGGCCACGCATAATGACGGGGTAACCCTCTGCCGCACCAAATGCTGAAACGCGGTCAACCCGTTCGGCTCCTCGCGTCGTTTTGACAATAGTGACTGGGCCAATATCTTGTCCAGAAACGCGCGCTTCGTGAATAAATAGATCGGCGTGGGCTTGTAAAAACCTGCTGGTGCCAAATTGGATAATGCGCTTGGTCATTCTATCCAACCTTAGCCGAGAACATGCTCATTACAACCCTGTTTGCTTATCCATGTTGCACGTGCTAAGGCCCGCGCAAATCCGCTCATTTCACAGAAAGTTGGCGCCCTTATGAATTTGCGCAACATCGCTATTATTGCCCACGTTGACCATGGCAAGACCACAATGATCGACAGGCTTTTGTCGCAATCCGGTACATTCCGCGATAACCAAAAGGTTGCCGAACGCGCTATGGATTCCAATGATCTGGAAAAAGAGCGTGGCATTACCATTTTGGCCAAAGTCACCTCGGTACAGTGGAAAGAAACCCGCATCAACATTGTAGACACACCTGGCCACGCGGATTTCGGCGGCGAAGTTGAACGCATTTTGAACATGGTGGATGGTGCTGCATTGTTGGTGGACGCCGCTGAAGGCCCCATGCCACAAACCAAATTCGTATTGGCAAAAGCCTTGAAGCTTGGCCTCAAGCCCATCGTGGTGATTAACAAGATCGATCGCCCTGATCAGCGTTATCAAGAAGTGGTGAATGAGGTGTTTGATCTCTTTGCAGCCCTTGACGCCACTGATGAGCAGCTTGATTTTCCGATCATTTACGGTTCCGCCAAACAAGGCTGGATGAGCACCACGCCTGATAAGCAGGCTGATGATATGTCGGCGTTGTTTGATATGGTGGTTTCGCATGTTAGGCCGCCCGTGGTTGAAGAGGGGCCGTTCCGCCTTTTGGTGACAACGATTGAAGCAAACCCATTTTTGGGCCGCGTTCTCACAGGCCGCATTCGCTCAGGCTCGGTTAAGGCCAACCAAATCGTCAAAGCCTTGGGCGGTGACGGCACTGTGGTTGAAACAGGCCGTATCTCGAAAGTTCTCTCGTTCCGTGGCCTTGAGCGTTTGCCCGTTGACCAAGCTGATGCTGGCGACATTATCGCCATTTCTGGCCTCACCACTGCAACTGTTGCTGATACGATCTGCGATCCAGCAATCACAGAAGCAATCCAAGCGCAGCCCATTGATCCACCGACTTTGACTATGACATTCCGCATCAATGACGGCCCATTGGCTGGCAAAGAAGGTGACAAGGTGCAAAGCCGCGTGATCCGTGACCGCCTGCTGCGTGAAGCAGAAGGTAATGTCGCGCTGAAAGTCACCGCCTCAGAATCTGAAACCGATGCCTTCGAAGTGGCTGGGCGTGGCGAATTGCAACTTGGCATTTTGATCGAAGTGATGCGCCGCGAAGGCTTTGAGTTGACTGTGGGCCGCCCGCGCGTGGTGTTTAAAACCGATGACGCTGGCAACAGACTTGAGCCCATCGAAGAAGTTGTGGTTGACGTTGATGAAGCCTTTACGGGCATTGTCGTTCAGAAGCTTTCTGAGCGCCGTGCCGAAATGCGCGATATGCGCCCCTCCGGCCATGGTCGTCAACGCATTGTGTTCCATGCGCCAACGCGTGGGTTGATCGGCTATCAAAGTGAGTTGATGGGTGACACCAAAGGTACTGCCATTATGAACCGCTTGTTCCACGCCTACGCGCCTTATGTGGGCGACATTCCTGGCCGCCACACCGGTGCGCTTTTGTCGAACTCAGACGGGGACGCCGTGGCCTATGCTATTTTCAATCTGCAAGACCGTGGGCCGATGTTCATTGAGCATGGCACCAAGGTTTATGCTGGCATGATAATCGGCGAGCATACGCGTGGCAATGATCTTGAGCTGAATGTGATCAAGGGCAAGAAGCTCACCAACGTGCGCGCTTCGGGCAAAGATGAAGCGGTGGTGTTGACCCCGCCGATCAAAATGTCCCTCGAAAAAGCCTTGGCCTATGTGGGCGAGGATGAGTTGGTCGAAATAACGCCAAAATCCATCCGCCTGCGGAAGATCTATCTTGATCCGAATGAACGCAAGCGTCACAGCCGCGCTAAAGAAGCGGCAGAATAGTCACTCTTTCGCCTGTGCGCTACAGGTTTCGAGATTGATGCTTGGCGCACCGATGTTTGAATCAAATGTAGGCTTGTCGCTTTCACAGTTAAAAGCTTCGGCCTTTTCATCGGCAGCTTTACGTGCTGCTTCATTGGCTTTTGGAAACGATCCAGCAACATCCAGCAACATAGTGCATGTGGCAGGAAGCGCCCTTCTCTAATTTGTTCACCACAATCCAAGTGACCTTCTTATACCAAAGGTCGCCAATTCTGACTCACTGGGGATTTCCACGAATCGAAAACTCTGATTCCATGGCGCGAGGAGGGCCTGCATCATGCCATCAGCTGT